>CAKTGS010000097.1 GCA_934561485.1 uncultured Faecalibacterium sp. | reverse complement strand
GTTTTTTCTCGGAATTCTGAATTTGCTTCATTCCGGCCTTTTGGGGGTTCGGACTTCCGGCAGACGGCAGCAAACCGGAAGGCTCAACTTCGCCGCACCTGCTCCCGCAGGTGCGGCGGGCATAGCCCGGCTCTCTCCCTTGCAGTTTGCTGTCGTGTGCGCTATATTATTATATATACATTATACTGCACTGTGAAGGAGGCCCTTTATGATCCTTGCCGTAAACATTGGCAACACCCACATCACTGTGGGCGGTTATGAGCATGATACCCTCAAATTCTGCGGGCGGCTGCACTCCGACCCTGCCGCCACCGCCGATGAATACGCCATGCGGCTGGTGAACCTGTTCTCCCTGCACGGTGCATCCTGTTCTCAGATCACAGGGGCCATCCTGGGCAGCGTAGTACCGGTGCTCAGCGCGCGCGTACTGACGGCCCTGCGGATGCTGTGCAACGTCCACATTCTGACCGTTGGGCCTGGCCTGAAAAGCGGCATCAAACTGCGGCTGGACAATCCTGCTCAACTGGGTGCTGAACTGCTGTGCGGTGCCGTGGCCGCTCTGGCCGAGTGTTCCGGGCCGCTGGTGGTCATCTCTGCCGACACGGCCATTTCCATGATGGCAGTCAATGCCCGGCAGGAACTGGTGGGCGGTGTGATTCTGCCCGGGCCGCAGCTTTCGCTGAACGCCCTGGTAAAAAACACCGCTCAGTTGCCGCAGATCGACCTTGCCGCCAAAGCGCCGGAGTCCATTCTGGGCAAAAGCACCTCCGCCTGCCTGCAGAACGGCTTTGTGCTGGGCACGGCCAGCCTGCTGGATGGGCTGGCCGACCGTTTCCGGGCTGAGATGGGGCAGGAAACTGCCTTTTACGCTACCGGCAATCTGCCCGAAGCCATCCGCAGCAGCTGCCGCACCAAAATTCTGTACCGCTCCAACCTGATCCTGGATGGCCTGTACCGCATCTGGCAGCGGAACCGGAAAGGAAATTAAAAAAGAGAGAATCCTCCCGGTCGCACTGTAGATTGCAGCCTCTTGTTAGACGTTCCTAGCGGTTGACCACCGCGCACTAAGCAACAGCCCACCGGGCTGATTGCTTGCCCTGCTGGCGCAGGGCCGTGCTGTTCGAATCCTCCCGGGAGCATATAAGAAAAACCCATGCACAAAGTGCATGGGTTTTTCTTGGTGCGACCGGGAGGATTCGAACCTCTGGCCTTCCGGGTCGGAGCCGAACGCTCTATCCAGCTGAGCTACGATCGCATATTCAGTGTAATGTAGTATAGCACAGCCGCGCAAAAAATGCAAACAGAAATGTTCGCCCTGTTTTTCCTTTCTTCCTTTTGTTATAATAGGGGCGGATATCCCGACAAGGAGGTTTTTGCATGGGTCTGTTTACGCCACAGCAGCTCAGCAGTCTGAACGAACTGGAACTGCTGGTTTACCACTACATCATCGAGCACCCGAACACCGTGCCGTTCATGCGCATCCGGGAACTGGCGGCGGAAGCGCACGTTTCCACCACCACTGTCCTGCATTTCTGCAAAAAGATGAGCTGTGACGGCTACGCGCAGTTCAAATGGAAGCTCAACGAGCAGGTTGGTTCCACGCTGGAATCCCGCCTGCCGGACACGCTGACTGAACTGCAGAATTTTCTGCAGCGGGTAGGCACCCCGGAATACGATGCTGCGCTGGACGAAGCCGCCGGTATGATCGCCCGTGCCGAGCGGGTGTTTTTGGTGGGCATCGGCAACTCCGGCAGCATAGCAGACTATGGTGCACGGTATCTGTCCAGCTTGGGCAAATTCGCCCTGGGGGTGACCGATCCCTTTTACCCCATCACCGTCACCCCCGACACCACCATTGCAGCCGTGATCCTGTCCGTATCCGGCGAGACCCGGCAGGTCCTGCATCTGGCCCGGCAGCTCAAGGAGAAAAACGCCAGCCTGATCGCCATTACCTGTTCCAGCCAAAGCTCTGCAGCAAAGCTTGCAGACATTCCCCTGCCGTATTACAGCTCCGTGCACCGCGTGGCCACCGAAAGCTACGACCTGACCAGCCAGATGCCCGCGCTTTACCTGCTGGAAGCACTGGCCCGCCGGGTGTACAACCGCCTGCTGGAATGACCGCAGGGACAAAGAGGTGGTCGCGCAGCCGTTTTCCGTCCTTCTGTCCCGCATTTGTTAAAGTGCGTTCCTTTTGCAAAAAACTCTTGCAAAAGCGCCGCCGGGCTTTATAATAAAGCTTGTGCCCCGGTGTGCGCGGGCACGGTGCTTGGGAACAAAAAGGAAAAAGAGATTATGAAGTCAACCACCAAAACCCTGACGGAAGGCCCCCTGGCCAAGCAGATCCTGCTGGTCAGCCTGCCGCTGGCGCTGTCCAATCTGCTGCAGGTGCTGTTCAACATGTCGGACGTGGCCGTGGTGGGCCGCTTTGCCGGGTCCACAGCGCTGGGTGCCGTGGGTTCCACCAGCATTCTGGTCACCCTGTTTACCGGCTTTCTCATCGGCCTGAGCAACGGCATCAACGTGCTGGTAGCCCGCTATTACGGGGCCAGGCACCAGAACGATGTGGAAAAAACCGTACACTCGGCTGCCATCGTCAGCCTGATCGCCGGTGTGGTGCTGCTGTTCATCGGCCTGCTTGGCTCCCCCTTCATGCTGCGGCTGCTGAACACCAAAGACGACCTGCTGCCCGGTGCCATCCTGTACCTGCGGGTGTACTTTCTGGGTATGCCGGCGCTGGCGCTGTACAACTTTGGCAATGCCGTGTTCAGCTCCATCGGCGACACCAAAAAGCCCCTGACCTATCTTTCCATTGCCGGTGCACTGAACATTGTGCTCAACCTGTTCTTCGTCATTGTGTGCCGTCTGAGCGTAATGGGCGTGGCGCTGGCCAGTGCCATTTCCCAGTGCGTTTCTGCCGGGCTGATCCTGCGGGCGCTGACCCGCGTGCAGGACTGCTACGCGGTGGATGTACACAAGCTGCATCTGGACCCCGCCATGACCAAAGGCATTCTGAGCCTGGGCCTGCCTGCCGGGTTCCAGAACGCCATTTTTGCCATTGCCAACCTGTTCATTCAGGCCGGCGTCAACTCCTTTGACTCCCTCATGGTCAAGGGCAACAGCGCTGCAGCCAACGCCGACAACATGATCTACGACTGCATGGCCGCCTTCTACATGGCCTGCGCCAGCTTTATGAGCCAGAACTACGGTGCCGGCAAACCGGACCGGGTGAAGAAGAGCTACTTCATCAGCCTTGGCTACTCCTTCGGGGTGGGTCTTGTGCTGGGCGGTGCGCTGTTCTTCTTCGGCCGCACCTTCCTGGCGCTGTTCACCACGGAAAGCGCCGTGATCGATGCCGGCATGAAGCGTGTAGGCGTGATGGCCTTTGCCTACTGCATTTCCGCCTTTATGGACTGCACCATTGCCGCCTCCCGCGGGCTGGGCAAAACGGTGGTGCCCACCATCATTGTGGTGCTCGGCTCCTGCGTGTTCCGGGTGATCTGGGTGTACACCATCTTCGCGTACTTCCACACCATTCCAGCTTTGTACCTGCTGTACCCTTGCAGCTGGACGCTGACCGCCCTGGCCGAGATCCTCTACTTTGTGCACTGCTACAAAGAGTCCATGGCCATCTTCAAGCAGCCGCAGAAGGCCTGATCTTCAACCATATAAAATGCCCTCCGGTTTTCCGCCGGAGGGCATTCTTGTTTGTGCTGGATTTACTGATAATCGTGGTTGAGGAACATGGCCTTGATGACCACCACTTCGTCATATTCCTCCTGCTCCACCTGCACATCTGCGTTCAGGGACTGCAGACGCTTTTCCACGGCATCCAGGGCCTCGGGCACGGTCACGGCGCGGCCCTCTTCCACGGCATCCATCATCTGCTTGAGCACAATGGGGTGTGCATAGCAGCTGGGCACCGGGAAGGCCCCGTTGGGGTAATGCTTCACATACTCCGCCATGGCCTCTTCGGCCTTATCGGCACGCTTCATGATAGAGCTGTGGTTGTTGTGGGCCGTGGGCAGCATGTTGTAGCTGGAGAACAGGAAGATGGCCGCAAAGCCAAACAGCGCAAAGTACACGCCGTAGCTGCCGGTATGGGTAACCACCGAATACAGGCCGTAAGCTGCAGCGGCAATGCCAAAGATGAAGATGGCCAATGCCACATACCGGTACACCGGCTTGCTCTGCAGCTGGGCACGCTTGCGGCGCTCGGCGGCGCTCAGCTCATCCGCAAGCTCCGGCTTTGCTTCCAGGTACTCCTTTGCCTTGCGCAGCACGGTAATGCTGTGCTTGCCATCGTCTGTCAGCTCCGGCAGCTTGCGGGCTGCCTTTTCGGCTTCCTTTTTCTGCAGGGCCTGCTCACCGGCGGCGCTCAGCAGCTTGATCTGCGGCTGCTCCTTGGCCAGCACTTCCAGCAGTTTGTCCACATCCTGCTCATACTTGAAGTTGCACTGTTTCTGCTTGCCGCCATCGTACTCCACCACAAGGTATGCCATAGAGGCAAACATCCCCTTGCCGGTAAAGCCGCCGCTGCTCATGGCTACGCGCTTGAACACGCGGGTAATGCTGCCATAGGGCAGGTAGTACCGGCGGTCGATGTAAAAGCTGTTGAGGTACAGCGCCTTTTTGCCAACGCCGCAGGGGCCGATTTTCCGGCAGGCTTTTCTGTCAGCTTCCAGCTCCTGGCTGTCCAGTTTTGCAAGACCCAGCTGTGCAGGTTTGAAGATCATGGAACTTCCCTTCCTTGCTTTGTATTTGTTTCTATTGTCGCACCGGGCAGGCAAAATTGCAAGAACTTTGCCCGCCGATTTTCCAAAAAAGTTATTTCTTTACCATTGCCAAGGCAGAACGCCGAACAACCAACCGTACCACAAGTAAAATGCCATGCTTCCGATCAAGCAGAACAGTGTCTGCGCCCATACTTCCCGGATAAACAGGTCGTTCGCCAAATTTTCAACATACGGACCTTGTATAAACGGAAACATCACCAACAGGCCGTCCTCGCCAACCACTTTGCCGATTGTTACGATGGTTTTCGGCATTGCGGCAAACGTGCTAAAGTCCCGCATCGCTGCATACAGAAACAAAAGAAACATCAGGATACCACTGATGCGCACACCGATCAAATAGCAATTGGCATACCGCTCCGCTTTGGAATCCTGTTGCTCCATTCTCCATTGGCTCCACGCCGTCCAAAGCCGGATCACCGTCACCAGCCCCCATACGATCCAGATCACATGCGGCTTGAGCACCATCCCCGAAAAAGTCTTTCCCTGCAGGATACCGATGACCAATATACTTACGAACTCAAACAAGACCAACAGACAACCCATTCTTTTTTATTCCTCCCTCAAAATTTTGTCACCAGGGCAGAATGCCGAACAGCCAACCATACAGCCAGTCCCCTGCCAGCATCGCGGCCAGACCGACCCACACCAATATGCGGCGGACTTTTTCATTCTCTGCAAGCTCACACAGGCTGAAGTGTCCGGCCAGTATGTATGCAAAGGACCAGGCCAGTGGAGCGCCTCCAACATACCGCAGGATATACAGGAAGAAATCAGCCGGGTTTCCCAACCGCGAATGCATGGGCGCTTCCAGCACAGCCTTCATCCAAAACAGCAGAATGAGAAGCAGGCAGACGGCCGCACTTTTAGTTTCCATCCTTCCGCTTTTTTCCTTCTGCCGGAGCCAGCTCATATACACCTGAAGCCCCGCGATCAGCCCCCAGGCAATGGGCAGCGCCGCCGGATACAGCAGGCGTGCCGCGTACACAAGTGCCGCACCGAATCGCGGCAGAATATGCCCCATTGCGCATTCGATCATCGCAAGATGAGCCGCCAGCACAGCCATTACTATCATCAATATCGGCTCCACGTTTCCTTTTCCCCTTTCCGGAATAACAAAAAGACCGCTGTACTGTTTTCATTCAGTTACAGCGGCCTTTTCTCAGTTCAGGTAGATCTTCTCAGCTAACCGGTGCATTATGCCTTGGAAGCGGTGTGCTTCTTGGTGGCATGGATGAAGATGGCCAGCATTGCAATGGCAAAGACGATGCCGATGGGGTAAGCAACGGCGGTATTGTAAGCCACCAGCTTGCCGTCTGCATAGGTGTTGATCATCTTGCCCAGGCACTCGGGAGCCAGCACGAAGTAGGTGCAGGACACGGCGCTCATAAAGGTAGCGGGAACAGCGGTGATCCAGTAGTTCTTCTTCTCCTTGAACAGGTACATGGAAGCAGCCCACAGAACGATCATGGCCAGCGTCTGGTTGGTCCAGCTGAAGTAACGCCAGATGACGGTGTAGTTGATGAAGCCCAGTGCGTTGCCGATGCCCAGGAAAGCACCAACGCCCAGCACGGGGACACACAGCTTCAGGCGGTTTACGTAGCTGTCCTGATCGATCTTCAGCCAGTCGGACAGGGTCAGACGAGCGGAACGGAAAGCAGTATCACCAGAGGTGATGGGGCAGATGACCACGCCGATCATTGCCAGAGCCACGCCCACATTGCCCATGGTCTTGAGGCAGACGTCGTAGATAGCGGCAGACTGACCGGCAGCCAGAGCCTCGGCCAGACCGACCATCTTACCATCGGTGATGGTGTACAGTGCGCAGCCGGCAGCAGCCCAGATCAGAGCGATGATGCCCTCGCTGACCATGGCGCCGTAGAACACGAAGTGGCCCTGCTTCTCACTCTTCATGCAGCGAGCCATCAGAGGCGACTGGGTGGAGTGGAAGCCGGAGATAGCACCACAGGCAACGGTGATGAACATGAAGCTCCAGATCGGAGTGTTAGAGGGGTGCATATTGCTGAAGTTTGCCCAGATCTCGGGGATGGTGTAAGCGGGGTTGGTGAAGATACCAAAGATAACGCCCACAGCCATGATGATCAGGCAGATGCCGAACAGGGGGTAGATCTTACCGATGATGGCATCAATGGAGATAAAGGTTGCGATGAAGTAGTAAACCAGGATGATGATCAGCCAGAACAGGGTGGTGGTCAGCATACCGGACATACCGCCGTTCTTGCACAGGGTAACGATCAGGCCTGCAGGACCGACTGCGAACACGGTACCGACCATGATCAGCAGCACGACCGAGAACACACGCATGATGTTCTGCATCACAGGGCCCAGATAACGGCCGGTGACCTCAGCGATGGAAGCACCATCGTTGCGCTCGCTCATCATACCGGAGAAGTAGTCATGCACACCACCTGCAAAGATGGTGCCGAAGGTGATCCACAGGAA
>CAKTGS010000096.1 GCA_934561485.1 uncultured Faecalibacterium sp. | reverse complement strand
GGCACCCACATCATGCCGGGTGAGAACGTTGGCAAGGGCAGCGATGACACCCTGTTTGCTCTGGTGGACGGCACCGTTCGCTTCGAGCGCGTGGGCAAGAACGGCAAGAAGTGCAGCGTGAAGCAGTAACTTCTTCTGAATAACTGCAACCGCAGAGCCGGACCCTCGTGGCCCGGCTCTTTTTGATGAAAAAGGCTATGCGTTTGGCCAGCGCCGTCTGTAAGCCTTCCCCCGGTCGGGGAAGGTGGCACGAAGTGCCGGATGAGGGCGCTGAAACGCAAAGGCCTATAAAACCAAGGAGGGGCTGTATGGCAGCACAAACCAACTTTATCGACATCGCCACGATATGGCTCCACGCGGGCAAGGGCGGCGATGGTGCGGTGAGCTTTCACCGTGAAAAATTCGTGGCCGCAGGCGGCCCGGACGGCGGCGATGGCGGCCGCGGCGGTGACATCATCTTTGTGGTGGATGATCACCTGACCACCCTGATGGACTTCCGCTACAAGCGCAAGTATGTTGCGCCGGAGGGCGGCAAGGGCGGGGCCAGCCTGTGCCATGGCAAAAACGCCGAGAACCTGGTCATCAAGGTGCCGCTGGGTACTGTGATCAAGGATGCGGAGAGCGGCCTGGTGATCGCCGACCTGTCGGACCACACCCCGGTGACCATTGCAAGGGGCGGCCGCGGCGGTTACGGCAATGCACATTTTGCAACGCCCACCCGCCAGATCCCCAAATTTGCAAAGCCCGGTATGCCCGGCGAGGACATCCAGGTGACCCTGGAACTGAAACTGATTGCGGATGTGGGCCTGATCGGCTTCCCCAATGTGGGCAAGTCCACCCTGATCTCTACCATCAGCGCCGCCAAGCCCAAGATTGCAAACTACCACTTCACCACCCTGGTGCCTACCCTGGGCGTTGTGTCGGTGGGTGAGGGGGCCAGCTTTGTCTGCGCCGACATCCCTGGCCTGATCGAGGGTGCCAGCGAGGGCATCGGCCTGGGCCACGATTTCCTGCGCCATGTGGAGCGCTGCCGCCTGCTGCTGCACGTGGTGGATGTTTCCGGCAGCGAGTGCCGCGAACCCATCGAGGACTTTGAAAAGATCAACGAAGAGCTGGCCAAGTTCAGCCCTGCGCTGGCCGAGCGTCCGCAGATCGTGGTGGGCAACAAGTGCGACCTGGCCACCGAAGAGCAGATCGAAGCGTTCCGCCAGTACGTGGAAGGCAAGGGCCTGACCTTTGTGCCCATTTCTGCCGCCACCATGCAGGGCGTCAAAGAGCTGCCGGGCCTGGTGTACAACCGCCTGAAGGATATTCCCCCGGTGCCGGTGTTCACGCCTGAATACAAAAAGCCAGAGGCCAAGGCCAACGACCGCGCCTTCACCATCCAGCGCATGGAAGCCCACGTGTGGAGCGTGGATGCTCCGTGGCTGGAGTATATCCTGGCCGGCAGCAATGTGGATGACTACGAAAGCCTGCAGTATTTCCAGCGCCAGCTGGGCGAGAGCGGCATCCTGGATGCCCTGGTGGAAAAGGGCGTGCAGGAAAACGATACCATCCTCATCGGCGATTATCAGTTCGACTATATCTTCTAAGAAAGAACTCTCTCCGTCAGCGCTAATGCGCTGCTACCTCTCCCGAAGGGCGAGGTTTTATGCATCTAAAATTGCGCACAAAAAGCTCCCCTTCGGGGGCAACAACGCTGACCGCTGCCTGCCGCAACCCGGTTGCTGGCGAGCGAATGCGAGCCTGAGAGGGTTTGGATTGAAGGAGAAACTTCTATGAACGAACCGGAAAAAATTGACCTGCGGGAGCTGAGTCCGCTGGCACTGGCCTTTGTAGGCGACAGTGTGCTGGAACTGCTGGTGCGGCAGCGCCTGGTGGAACATCACCGGCTGTCGGCCGGCAGGCTCAACGCCGAAAAGGTCAAATATGTTTCTGCCCGGGCACAGTTCCGGGAAGAGCAGCTGCTGGAACCGCTGTTCACCGAGGACGAGCTGGCTGTGTTCAAGCGCGGCCGCAACGCCAGCAAGGCCAGCGTGGCAAAACATGCTTCGCCGGAGGAGTACCGCACTTCCACCGGCTTTGAATGCCTGCTGGGCTGGCTGTACCTGAACGGTCAGCTGAACCGGGTGCACGAGCTGTTTGAAACCCTGTGGCAGCAGTTTGACCCCAACGAACGATAAAATGCGAAAGCCCGCTGCTTTCCGCACTGGAAAACTGTGTCGGAAGGCGGCGGGCTTTGCGGTTTGAGATCAGAAAAAGGTCAAAGGCTTACGCCTGCGGTCCACTCAGGCGCACGGGCAGGGTCAGCGGCTGTTTTTGGCGCTGCGGCTGTTCACTGCATTCTTGGCGCTCTCATCATCGGCACCCTTGGTGTACTGGTTGGGGTGCTTGTGCTCGTTGGCAGCGCTGTTGGTGGTCTGATTGCTGGTACGGTTGGTGGTGCGGTTGGACGTCTGATTCTTGCAGTTGGTGCTGCGGTTTTCGCTGCGGTTTTCCATGTTGAAGGATCTCCTTTCGGTTTTCATGTGGGGGCGGTGTGCCCTCACGGTAGCTAGTGTGGCCGCCTGGCGCGGCTTTATACATCCACAGGAGGAATGCAGGATGCCTACAGAATATTTTGAGCAGCGGGAACGCGCCCTGCTTGGCCCGCGGTACGAGCAGCTGTATGCGGCCCCGCAGGAAACAGCAGCGCGCGGGGTGACGGTGTCGGCCCTGCGCACCACGCCGGAACAGTTTGCGCAAAAGGCGGATTTCCCGCTGGAAGCATCGCCCTTCTGCAAGGCGGCGTTTGTGGTGCATCAGCCGGACTTTAAGCCCGGGCGGCACCCGTACCATCATGCGGGTGTGTTCTATTCGCAGGAGCCATCGGCCTCTTCGGCGGCTCCGCTGCTGGGAGTGCAGCCCGGAATGCGGGTGCTGGACATGTGTGCGGCACCCGGCGGCAAAAGCAGTCAGCTGGCGGCAGCCCTGCAGGGGCGCGGCGTATTGGTGAGCAACGAATACGTGGCGAACCGTGCCGAGATCCTGAAAAGCAACCTGGAGCGCATGGGAGTGCCCAATGCGGTGGTGCTGAACGAAACGCCTGCCCGCATTGCGGATGCTCTGCCGGAGTTTTTCGACCGGGTGCTGGTGGATGCTCCCTGCTCCGGCGAGGGGATGTTCCGCAAAGAACCGGTGGCCCGGCAGCAGCACTGCGAAGCACTGGTAAAACAGTGTGCGGAGCTGGGAGCACAGATCCTGGACTGCGCTGCTGCCGTGCTGGCCCCGGGCGGGCAGCTGGTGTACTCCACCTGTACCTTTGCTCCGGAAGAGGACGAGGGTCAGGTGGCGGCCTTTCTGCAGCGGCACCCGGAATTTGAACTGGCAGATGCCTTGGGAAATGTGGACTACACCTTTGGCAGCGAGGGCGAAGCCAACCGCACCGGCGGCTTGCCGCTGGATGTGAGCAAGGTGCGGCGCATCTGGCCCTGTCAGGGCGGCGAGGGACATTTTATGGCAAGGCTTATCAAGGCAGGCACGCCCTGCGCCCTGCCGCCGGAAGAAGAATACACCCCGGAAGAGCAGCTCTGGCTGGCCGCAGCGGAAGCCGCAGGCAAAAAGGCCAAGGGGAAGAACGGTAAGCCTGCAAAGACCCCGGACGCCCGCAGCGCCCGCCGCGAGAATGCCCGCGCCTGCCGTGAGGCGGTGCAGGGCGGCAAGCGCAGCCGCGAAGCCCAGGCAGGGGAGACAAGCCCGGCCCAGAGCCTTGCAGCGTGGCATGAATTTGCAGGGCAGTATTTCCCGGCGCTGGCAGACCGCCCGGCTGTGGTGCATGGCGGCGGTGTGCTGCTGCCGGTGGCTTTTCCGCAGACGAACCTGCATGTGCTGCGGGCAGGCGTGTTTGTGGGCAGCGTGCAGAAGGGGCGCTTTATGCCGGAGCACCACCTGTTTACGGCGTTTGGTGCCCAGTGCACGAACCATGAGAAACTGACCTTAGCCGACCCGCGCTGCGTGGAGTACCTCTCCGGGCGGGAGATCGAAGCAGCCACGGCCGCAGACGGCTGGTGCTGCGTGATGGTGGACGGCTGGCCCCTGGGCGGCGGCAAAGTGTCCGGCGGGCGGGTGAAAAACCACTACCCCAAGGCGCTGCGGCTGCTGTAAGCGGGCCAAACCGCACGGTTTTGCGGGATTTTGCCCGAAAACAGGCCGGATAAGGCTTGAACACACCGGGTGATTGTGCTAAAATGATAAAGTTAGATTTTGTGTGCTGCCACAATGCGGGCGACCACAGCCCGTCTGCCCGCAGGCGGAGATTTCGATAAAGATACAGGAGGCTCTTTCCCATGTCTGGACATAGCAAATGGAACAACATCAAGCGCAAGAAGGAAAAGACCGATGGCGCCAAGGCCAAGGTATTTACCAAGATCGGCCGTGAGATCAGCGTTGCCGTGCGTACCGGCGGCCCCAACCCTGCTTCCAACAGCAAGCTGGCAGACCTGATTTCCAAGGCAAAGCGCATGAGTGTGCCCAACGATAACATTCAGCGCATCATCAAGAAGGCCGAGGGCGGCGACAAGACCGAGTACGAGGCAATCACTTACGAAGGCTACGGCCCCGGCGGTGTGGCTGTCATGGTGGAGACCCTGACCGACAACCGCAACCGTACCGCTGCTGACCTGCGCCACTACTTTGACAAGAACGGCGGCAACCTGGGTGCTATGGGCTGCGTGGGCTTCCTGTTCAACCAGAAGGGTGTCATCGACATCTCCCTGGAGGACAAGGATGCTGATGAGGCCATGATGGATGCTCTGGATGCTGGTGCCGAGGACTTTGATGCCAGCGAGGATGCTGCTGAGATCACCACCGATCCGGAGAACTACTCTGCTGTGGTCAAGGCCATGGAAGAAAAGGGCTACGAGATCCTGTCGGACGACCTGGCCATGGTGCCCATGACCACCACCCGTCTGACCGACCCCGATCAGCTGAAGGCTATGGGCAAGCTGCTGGATGCACTGGAAGACAACGATGATGTGCAGAATGTCTGGCACAGCCTGGAGAACGAAGAGGATCTGCCGGAATAACCTTTTGGCAGGGATTTGAAAATCAGAATCCGGTAAAAGCGTCATTTTTGGGCAGGTTTGCTCAAAAATGACGCTTTTTATGTAGAATCGCTGCGTGAAATTCCTACCATTTAGCAAAGATATATGGTATAATTTGGCTGGAAGAACACGAGCTGCGGAGGAAGGACCGATGTCAGGCTATCGTTTTGTAAATATAGCGCTGCTTTTGTGGGGCGGCGTATTCTGCCTGATGGCGGCATTTTGCCTGTCGCTGGGCAAAGAGTACAACCGTGAAAAGAAAAACTGGATGATCTGGATGCAGCTGACCACGGCTGTGATGATGGTCTGCGATGCCTTGGGCTGGTTTGTGCAGGGTATGCCGGGGGCATTCAACCGGTTTCTGATGTATTTCACGAATTTTGTGGTGTATACGGGGCTGTATGCGGTGCTGTACTTTTTCCACCGCTACACCGGCTGCTATCTGTTCCCGCAGCCGGAATGCGAAAAGCCCCGGCGCTCGTTCTGCGTGGAGTTTGTGTGCGCCATCGGCATTCTGCTGGTGTTCCTCTCCCAGTTCAGCGGCATGTACTATTATATAGATGCACAGAACATGTACCACCGCAGCAAGACGTTTCCGCTGTCCATGCTGCTCCTGCTGGTGGGAATGCTGCTGGAGCTTTCGCTGCTGGTGGAGTTCCGCGCCCGGCTTACATGGGGGCGTATGGTGGCCATGTGCTTCTGCATTCTGCTGCCGTTCTCCGTTTCGGCGGTGCAGATGGTGCACGCGGACATCTCGTTGATCGACATTGCACTGGGCGTATCCATAATCACCCTGTTCGTGGTGGCCAGCACCAGCCTGAACATGGAACTGGCGGAGGCGGAAAAGGCGAAGGAGCAGATCCGCGAGCGTCTGGAAATTGCAACGACACTGAACAACTGCGTGGGCAAGCTTTCGTCCAACGATGACATCAATGTGGGCATTAACAATCTGCTGGAAAGCATTGATGCCTACTTCCGCGCCGACCGCACCTATATCTTTGAGATCGACTTTGCGCGGAACGTACTGGTGAATACCTATGAATATGTGCGCGGACAGGATGTGACCGCCCAGAAGGACAACCTGCAGGAAGTGCCGGTGGGAGTCATTGATGAGTGGATGAAGAGCTTCCGGCAGGGAAAAGCTTACTATGTTCCGGATCTGGAACAGGAGCGCGGCCTGCCCAGTTACGAAATGCTGCAGGAACAGCAGGTGACCCGTCTGCTGGCGGTGCCGCTGCTGAAGGACAACAAAACGGTCATCGGTTTCCTGGGCGTGGACAACCCCACCGAGCACTGCGAGGATGCAACCCTGCTGGCATCCATCCAGTTCTTTGTGATCAACAGCCTGGAGCGCAAAAAGCAGCAGCAGTATCTGGAAAAACTGAGCTACCGCGATATGCTTACCGGCCTGTACAACCGTAACAAGTACATTGAAGTGCTGGAAATGACCCGCAAGATCCAGCCGCAGCAGGTGGGGGCCATGTATATTGACCTGAACGGTCTGAAGCGGGTAAACGATCAGTTTGGCCACCGTGCAGGTGATGAACTGATCGTCCGGGCAGCAATGGCGGCGGTAGAGGTATTTGCGGAGGACACCTACCGGGTGGGCGGTGATGAGTTTGTGGTGCTGCGGTTTGGCATCACCCAGGAAGAGTTTGCAGCCCGCACCGACCAGCTGCGGAAGAAAATGCGGGAGAACCAGGTAAATGCTTCCATCGGCACCGTCTGGCGGGAAACCGCCGGAGACCTGGAAGAACTGCTGCGCTGCGCGGACGAAAGCATGTACGGCGAGAAAAAACAGTATTACTGCCGCGCGGACGCAGAACGGGAGGAAGCCTCGGTGCCGGAATTTATCTGAGCCGGACGGAACAACAACTGCTCCGCAGAATTAGATATTCAATTTTGCTCATGCTTCACTTTTGAAAAGTGAATAGTTTTCAAGTAAATTGACAAAATACGCCCGAAAACATATAATGAAAAAAGTGTTTCTCGGTTATGGACGATGGTGTTTATGCAGCCGCAAGATACCATCGTTTTTTGTTCGCTTTTTCTGTCCGCGTGCCAAGGACAGACGTTCGCAAAGTGTGAGATGCGGATGCGGAGGAGCTTGGCTCGGCTGAGAACACAGCAAAAATGTATTTCATTGATAGGAATGGAGTGGCAGTAAACGATGGCAAAGTACATCATCAAACGTGTCGCAATGGGCATTTTCAGCATCTTCATTGTGGCAACGGTTACCTTTTTTGTCATGAACCTGGTCCCCGGCGGCCCGTTCGTGGCAGAAAA
>CAKTGS010000095.1 GCA_934561485.1 uncultured Faecalibacterium sp. | reverse complement strand
ACCGTAACCAAAGCCCCAGTGGGGCTTTGGTTAGCCCGCGGGTCCCAACGGCTAGGAATGTCAAAAGGGGTAGATGCTGCAGGGAATCGAACAGCACGGCCCTGCGCAGCAGGGCAAGCAACCAGCCCAGTGGGCTCTTTTTTAGTGTTCGGGTCCCAATGGCTGGGAATGTCTACCATGGTTGCTGCCGCTTTGACCCGTACGGGAATTGCAACGGAGCCGACCGCTGCCTGCGGCAGAAACAGGGAGGCGAGGTTGGGGCCGCGGCCAGCAAGATGCGAGTGCCGTTCAAGGCACGAAGCAGATGCTGGGAGCCGCAACCCGGAACAGGGCGGCGGTGCGCAAGCACCGTAACCAAAGCCCCAGTGGGGCTTTGGTTAGCCCGCGGGTCCCAACGGCTAGGAATGTCAAAAGGGGTAGATGCCGCAGGGAATCGAACAATAAAAAACCCACCCGCTGATGTGCATTTGCAGCATATTCGGCGGGTGGGTTTTGCTTATCGGTTCTTTTCCTGAATGTACGCCCAGATGTCCTCCGGCACGGCGGCCAGAGCATCGGCACCGGCGGCGGTCAGCTCAGCACGGCCCCGGAAGCCCCACAGCGCGCCCATGGCGGGCAGGGAAGCGTTGTGCCCGGTGAGAATGTCCACATCGCTGTCGCCCACAAACAGGGTGGCGGCAGGGTCGGCTCCGATCTCAGCCATCAGGGCGTGCAGCCCGGCAGGGTCGGGCTTGGTGGGCACGCCGGGGCGGCTGCCCCGCACCGCGTCAAAGCGCCCGGTGCCAAAGTAGTGTGCAATGATCTTGCCGCACAGGGCATCGGCCTTGTTGGAGAACACCGCGCACTGGATGCCGTTGGCTCCCAGGGTGTCCAGCAGGGCCGGAATGCCCGGATACGGGGCGGTTTTGTCCTCTTTGTGGGCATCGTAACGGGCCGTGAACTCAGCCAGCGTGGCGGCCAGCTGTTCCGGTGTGCGGTTTGCTTCCGGGGAAAAGCGTTCCACCAGCTTGGGAATGCCGTTGCCTACCATGTGCTTGAACTGCTCCACCGAAAAAGTGGGCCAGCCGTGCTGGGTGCAAACCCAGTTTCCGGCATCGGCCAGGTCGTCAATGGTGTTCAGCAGGGTGCCGTCCAGATCAAATAAAACGGTTTTTATCACAAAAAAGTCTCCTTTTGGCGTTCTGAGCTTTGCAAAAGCCGCCCGGTGCCCGAAACGCGCACACCGGACGGCTTGCATTATACTTCTATCGTTCCAGAAATGCAAGGTCTGCCAGGGGCACGCTGCGCACTTTCTGTTTCAGCCTGCCCGGAAAGGTCAGGATCAGGTTGGCGCGCCGGGCGGCAGCAGCCCAGGGCGACTGCTGCACCGTGATGCAGGCATCCGGGTGGAACACACAGATGCAGTGCAGGTGGAAGCCGTGCTGGCGGCGCAGAGCCAGCGGCCCGCTCTGCTGCCAGACCCCTTCCGTCCGGTAGCCGACCCAGGCAGCTCCCACAAAGGCGGCGGCCAGGCCGGTGAGCAGCAGCAGCGGCACTGTCAGGGCGGGCAGTGTGGTGCAGGAAAGCACCGTCAGCAGCAAAAACAGCCCGCAGGCCAGCCCGGACGGCAGAAAAAAGATCTTGCTGCGGCGGGCGGTATCCGCGTGGGCGGCAGGCGGCAGCGCCATGCCGGGCAAAAGCTCCTGCAGCAGCGGGGTGCCTTCGCGCCAGACAAACAGCGGCAGTTCCGGGGTGCAGCAGCCTGCGGTGACAAACACCGGGCTGTAATGCAGCGCCCAGGTGGCGGGGGAGCGGCGCACATCGGCGTAGTTCAGGTGTGCCCGTGCCAGCCGCACCTCGTACCGGGTCAGCAGGCCGCCCCGGCTGCCCAGCTGGGTGTCGGTGCGCCACACGGTGTAGTGCACGGCCTGCGCCGCGCTGCGGGCCAGGCTGATGCACAGCAGCACGCCGCCCAGCACCAGCAGCCAGGCCGTGCCCAGGGGCAGCCAGCGCGCCGCCAGTGCGGCCAGATGGCTCAGGTGCGCAAAGGCAAGGGTCTGGGCGTCCGGCACGTAGGAGCGGCTCTGCCGCAGCGCCAGTGCCAGCAGTGCCAGTGTGGAAAGGCCGTTGGCCCCCAGCACTGCAAAGGCCAGCTTTTCGCCGCCCCGGGGGCGGTGCACCACCGGCTGCTGCACCGGCAAAAGCCGGTCGGCCAGCCAGTCGGCATCCGGCTGGGTCAGATAAAGGGTCAGGGGTCTGGTCTGCCCGGCCGGGTACAGCCGCACCCGGCTGGCATCGGCAAAGCGGTACAGCAGCGGGCGGTCGATGGTCAGCGCGGCCAGGGCGTCTGCCCGCAGGGTGCGGTCCAGCCGGACACCCAGCCGCCAGCACACCCGCACATTGCCGATGGCATCCACCTGCCAGCGGCTGGCCCGCAGCACGGTCCAGCTTACGGCGCACAGCAGGGCAAACAGGGCCAGATCCTGCCGCAGCGCCGCCTGCAGGGCGGCCCAGTTGCGGGCAAACAGCACCTGCACCAGCGGCAGCAGATACAGCAGAATGGTCTTGCGCAGAATGTGCAGCGCGGCAAAGGGATGAAAACGCTTTTCGGTCATGCGCAGCCCTCCGCCAGCAGGGCGGCCAGAGCATCGGCCTGCGGGGCAGGCACGCCGGGCAGCACCAGCAGGGTGCCGGGCGTGCGCACCACCAGCACACTGGCCTCGGCCAGCCACAGCAGCGGAGTGCGCAGCAACTGCACGCCGGTCACAGCACGGCGCGGCACCTGCCGGAACACCGGAAAGGCAATGCCTGCATACACCGTGAGGTGCCGCGGGGTAAGGGCCGCTGCAAAGCTGCAGGCGCGCAGCCGCAGGGCGGCGGTCAGGGCGGCCCACAGCAGGCAGAACACCACCCCGGCAGGCACGCTCTGCCAGAACACAAAGGGGGCGCACAGCAGCCCGGGCACAGCTGCCCACAGGCAGAGCACGGCCTGCGCCCGGGGCGGAATGATCAGGGCCGTGCGCAGCAGCTCCCGTTCGGTCATTTGTCGGTCAGGCCCCAGGCATCCGTCAGCAGATGCAGGGTGTCGTCCTGGGTCAGGCAGAGGATGCGGTCCCAGGGCAGCAGCACCGTGTTGCCGTGGGGGATGATGAACTCGGTGTCGCGGGTGATGCTGACCAGGATGGCGTCCCCGGGAATGGGAATGTCCATGATGGCCTTGCCGGCATACTTGAAGTTTTCCGGCAGCAGGATCTCGTTCAGGCTGGCGGTGCCGCCGCCCAGCGAGAGCAGCTGGCGGATGGTGTCGGTCTCGATCTCCCGTTCCAGAATGTGGCTCAGGTTGTCGGTGCCGCACACCACGGTGTCCACGCCCAGGGTGTGCAGCAGCTCCCGGTTTTTGGGATTGGAGGCCCGGGCAACCGTGCGGTCCACGCCAAACTCCCGCTTGGCGATCTGGCAGGCCACCAGGTTGTCCTCGTCCGAGCCGGTCACGGCCACAAAAGCATCGCAGCTGGCCACATCTGCGGTGCGCAGGGTGTCAAAGCTTACGGAGTCGCCGCAGATCACCGGAATGTCCAGCGTGTCGGCCAGGGTGCGGCAGAGGGCCTCCTGCGGTTCAATGATGGTCACCTTGTGGCGGTGGGTGAGCAGGCTCTGGGCCAGATACATGCCCACTTTGCCGCCGCCGGCAATACAAACTTTCATATCATTACCTCATTCTACAAAACGGAATTTCAAAAAAGGCCGAAATTCCTTGCATTATTTGGCCAATGCCCGGAACACGGCCTGTTCGGTGAGCACGGTGGGGCAGATGGTTTCCAGCCCATAGGCCTTGTGGTACAAAATCTGCAGGTGCGGGTCGGACACGCGGCAGATCACCTTTTCGCGCCGGAAGAGGTTCTTGGCGATCTGGGCCGCCATCAGGTTCAGCGTGTCGTCCTCGCTCACGGCAGCCACGGCATCGCAGTTGTCCACGCCGCCGCGGCGCAGCACGTCCGGGTCGGTGGGGTCGCCCACCAGGGCGGTGCCGCCAAAGGTGTAGTCGTCAAAGGCGTCCAGCCGCTTGAGCTGCTCGGGGTCTTTTTCGATCAGGGAGATATCGTGCCCGATGCGCTCCAGATCGCGGATGAGGGCTGCACCCACCTGGTCGCAGCCAATTACAAGAATGTTCATGAAATGCTCACCTCATTGTAGATTGATGACATGATAATACGGATGGTGTTTTGCTTTTGCCTGCATTCACGCCCGGATGCGGGGGTCTTGTCTGCTTTCCAGTATAGCACATTTCTGCAGACAGATAAATACAGCTGTGCCCGTAAACACGGAAATCAATTTTTGCAGCTTGACCCAAAGCGATAGCCTTCACCCCTTCCGGGGGAAGCCTTCATTCGGAAAATTGATTTCCATGGCCCGTAAAATTTTTGCATTCTGCGTGCGTGGGCGCTCATAGTATGGTATACTGAAAAAGAAGTCAGAAATACAGCGCGCAGTTGCGCAACAGGAGGGATTTTTTACGTTCTGGGAGATCATCAAAGCAATTCTCATGGGCATTGTGGAGGGCATTACCGAGTGGCTGCCCATTTCTTCCACCGGCCACATGATCCTTCTGGAGCAGATCATCCGCTTCAAGGCCAGCGAAGAGTTCATGTCCATGTTCCGCGTGGTCATTCAGCTGGGAGCCATTCTGGCCGTGGTGGTGCTGTTCTGGAACAAGCTCTGGCCCTTTGGCCTGCGGCGGGGCCGGGTCATTTCCAAGCCCGCCGTCTGGAACCTGTGGTTCAAGGTGGTGGCAGCCACCCTGCCGGTGCTGGTCATCAGCCCGCTGGACGACTGGATGGAAGCCCACTTCTACAATTACATCACGGTGGCCGCCATGCTCATCCTGTATGGTGTGCTCTTCCTTGTCATCGAGAACCGCCGCAGTGCCCCGCACGTGATGCGGCTGGATCAGATCACCTACCGCGATGCCCTGATCATTGGCCTGTGGCAGTGCCTGGCCATCATCCCGGGCACCTCCCGCTCCGGTGCCACCATCGTAGGCGGCCTGCTGCTGGGCCTGTCCCGGGCCTGCGTGGCAGAGTTTACCTTCTACCTGGCCATTCCGGTCATGGCGGGTGCTTCGCTGCTCAAGGTGGTCAAGTTTGTGCTGGGCGGCTCGGTGATGGCCGGCACCGAAATTGCCGTGCTGGTGGTGGGCTGCGTGGTAGCCTTTGCGGTGAGCCTGGGGGCCATCCGCTTCCTGATGGATTACGTCAAGCGCCACAATTTCAAATTCTTTGGCGTGTATCGCATCCTGCTGGGCATCCTGGTGCTGGCCGTAGCGGCCATCACCGCACTGGTGTAAAAATCGAAAACTGCAGCTGCAAACGGCGTGCCCGGCCGGGCACGCCGTTTTTGTGCGCCAAAGCCGGAATTGCACCGCCCGGGCCGATGTGCTATACTGAACCCATAAGAGAGTATGCGGCCGCGGGCCGCGCATGGTTTTGTCAGAACAACGGAGGAAACTGCAATGGAAGCATCCAAGGTCTACTACACGGATTTCCGCTGTCCCATCGAGGTCAGCCTGCCGGAAAAGCTGCGCCGCCTGTGCATCGCAGCCGGCATCAAGAATATTGACATGGACGGCAAGTTTGTGGCCATCAAAATGCATTTCGGCGAGCTGGGCAACCTGGCCTATCTGCGCCCCAACTACGCCAAGGCGGTGGCAGACCTGTGCAAGGAGCAGGGCGGCCTGCCGTTTCTGACCGACTGCAACACCCTGTACCCGGGCAGCCGCAAAAATGCGCTGGAGCACCTGACCTGCGCCCAGCTCAACGGCTTCTGGCCCATGACCACCGGCTGCCAGGTGCTGATCGCAGACGGCCTGCGCGGCACCGATGAGGTGGAAGTGCCGGTGCCGAACGGCGAATACTGCAAGACCGCCAAGATCGGCCGCGCCATCATGGACGCGGATATCTTCATCAGCCTGACCCATTTCAAGGGCCACGAGTCCACCGGCTTTGGCGGTGCCATCAAGAACATCGGCATGGGCTGCGGCTCCCGCGCGGGCAAAATGGAGCAGCACGCTTCCGGCCACCCTGCCGTGCAGGAAAGCCTGTGCCGCGGCTGCCACCGCTGCGCCAAGGAGTGCGGCTCGGATGCCATCTCCTACAACGAGAACAACAAGGCTGTCATTGATCAGGAAAAGTGCAAGGGCTGCGGCCGCTGCATCGGCGCCTGCAACTTTGACGCCATCTACTCCCAGTACGACAGCGCCAACGAGATGCTGGACCGCAAAATGGCCGAGTACGCCGCTGCTGTGTGTGCAGACCGCCCCTGCTTCCACATCAGCCTGGTGCAGGATATCAGCCCCAACTGCGACTGCCATGGTGAGAACGATGCTCCCATCCTGCCGGACATTGGCATGTTTGCTTCCTTTGACCCGGTGGCACTGGATCAGGCCTGTGCCGATGCCTGCCTGGCAGCCACCCCGCTGCCCAACAGCCAGCTGGGCAACAACCTGGCCAAGCCCGGTTGGAACTGCCACCACGACCACTTCAAGGACTCCAACCCCAACATTGAGTGGAAGGCCACCCTGGAGCAGGCTGAAAAGATCGGCATGGGCACCCGTCAGTATGTGCTGAAAAAAGTATAAGTTCCCTGTAATATAAAGTAACATAAAAAGGCGCTGACCGTCTGGGTCAGCGCCTTTGCCATTTCGGGGCAGATCAGGCTTCGCCGTTGGAAGCGGGTACGCAGGCGTCCAGCACCATCTGCAGGGCCTGCCAGTTTTTCAGGGTGCAGCCGGGCAGATCGTCCGGGTCCAGGCCGGCGTCCCGGATGCGGTCGGCCATGCCGGAAGCATCGCTCAGCAGGCTCAGGGCGTCCGGCTCGATCATGGTCCAGGCTTCGGCAAAGCCTTCCTGTTCAGCAGCGGACAGACTGTCATACCAGTCATAGAAGGCGTCCTGGATGGCGTCCGGCGTGCGGGATGCCAGGCGGGTGCTCTCGGCCCAGTGCAGCAGCGAAGCCGCCGCGATCACGGACTTGAGCGAGCAGCCGGAAACGCCGGGGCCCCAGCCCAGGCAGGGCTGGAAGGCATCCGCCGTGCCAGTAATGGAGAACACGGAGTTCTCGTCAAAAGCGCCGGGGTTCAGGTTGCCGGTGTTGGCCTGGGTGGTGGAGCTGGGCAGCTCCTCGGAAGAAGAAGCGGAAGCGCTGGCACTGTCCGAAGCGGGCGCCGCGCTGGAAGCACTGCCGCCATTGCTGTCGCCGCCCAGGCAGGCGGTAAGCAGGCCGCACAGCAGAGCGGCACACAGCACGACAGAGAGAATGCGTTTGGATCTCATAAGGAAAGAACCTCCTTGTGTCAGATGCATCGGGCAGTGCAGCGGATGCAGACGGCTGCACTGCTTGTGATTCTAGTATAATGTGCAGGGGGGCGGTTGTCAATCGGCGCGGGCAGGACGAATTTCAAGCAGACCTGTGCAGGATATACAAAAATGCGGCTTGAATTTCGGACAGTTCAACGCATTGAC
>CAKTGS010000094.1 GCA_934561485.1 uncultured Faecalibacterium sp. | reverse complement strand
CAGCAGGGTGACCAGCATGGAAAAGGCATAGAACTTGATGAACTGCCCTGCCAGCTTGGCCAGCTTGGGGTTTTTCTGAGTGATGGACATGGTGTTTACTCCTTATGAACTTGCACGGCGGTGTCTGCCCGGCCAGCCTTGCTTTCGGCATGCAGGGTCACGCAGCCGGTGCTGCCAGCTTCCACAATGGCCAGCGCCTCCCCCCAATAGGGGTCGGTCTCGGTGGTGTGGTAGCCCCGCAGGTTGAAAGGGCAGGCATTGCCCAGCGCCAGCAGGCGGCCGCCGGTCACCTGCACCCGGATGGGTGCATTCACGGTGGGCTTGAGCACGCCGCCTGCATCGGTGTAGCGCAGGCGGATGTAGCACAGCTGGCCAGGGTGCACGGCGTTTTCTTCCGGCTCGGCCCGCAGCTCCGTTTCGGAACCGGCGGTGGTCAGGGCGCAGCGGCCGGTCTCCTGCCCGGCGGCGTTGTAGGCCACGGCTTCCAGCGTACCGGGCTGGTAGATACAGCGGAAGCGGAACAGACAGTCGTTTTTCGCCGTTTTGCGAGCAACCTCCCTGCCGTTCAGCACCAGCGCGGCGCTGGCCGCCCGGGCATAGACCTCCACCTCAGCCTGCTTTCCCTCGCAGCCGGGCCAGGTCCAGCTTTCCATGGCGTTGGTCATCTTCCAGGCCGAAGGCGAGTGCTTATCACCGGTGTGATTCACCGGGCGCACGGCCAGGAACGGCCCTTCGGCCTGTTCCAGCGCCACCCGGGTATACAGGGCCTCACCCAGCGGCTTGCCAGTCAGGTCGATGCGGCCGGAACCGGCGCTCACCCAGCCAAGGCCGCCGTCAAAGCGGGGTGCGTAGTCGGAGTATTCCCAGCTGCCCACCATCACTTCGCCCAGGTAGTCCATGCCGGCCCACACAAAATCGCCGATGAGCCGCGGCTCCCGCTTTGCCTGCTCCCGGAACCGGTACGCATCACTGCAGAAGGTCTCGCTGCCCAAAATCAGGCGGTCGGGGTATTTTTTTAAGTCGTGGGCATAGCGGTAAATGCCGTAGTTGTAGCCCGCAATGTCCATGTTGGCAAAGGCATCCCGGGTTTTGACATCGCAGCCATGCAGGGTGGCACCGTGCTTCATGAACTCGCTGCCCAGCAGACCCGCCAGATTGTTGAAGAACTGGCTGCCCACGGCTTTTTTCTTTTTGGCAGCGTCCTCGGCCTGCTTTTTGGCCTTTTTGTCGCTGTATACGCCAAAGCCGATGGAGCTGAGGAAGTTGAAAAAGATGTTCACGCCGCAGGTCACCGGGCGGGTGTCGTCCAGGCCGTGCAGGTAGTCGGTAAGCTCTTTGGTCAGGGCAATGCCCTTTTTCTGGGCCGTTTCGCTCACCTCATTGCCGGTGGAGTACAGGATCACGCTGGGATGATTGTAATCCTTGCGCACCATGCTGTCCAGATCTTTTTTCCACCAGTCGGCAAAGTAGTCCACATAGTCGTGCTCGGTCTTGTGGATGTACCAGTGGTCGATATACTCGTCCATCACCAGCATTCCCTGCGCATCGCAGGCGTCCAGCAGGGCCTTGGAGCAGGGGTTGTGGGCCGAGCGGATGGCGTTGTAGCCGTTTTCTTTCAGGATGCGCACCTTGCGGCGCACGGCGTCCGGGTGGCACACCGCGCCCAGCAGGCCGTTGTCGTGGTGGATGCAGGCACCCTGCAGAATGACCCGGCTGCCGTTGAGCAGCAGACCCTGCCCGCCCCAGGCAAGGCTGCGGATGCCAAAGCGGGTGCTGGCCATGTCGGTGCCAAAGGCGGCCTGCAGGGTGTAGAGCTTCGGGTGCTCCGGGGCCCAAAGGGCCGCTTCCGGCAGGCGCAGCCGCACCGGCACACCGGCTTCGGCAGCGGTTGAGGCCAGCACGGCGGTGCCGTCCAGCACCTGCAGCTGCACGGTGCCGGGAGCACTGGCGGCAGCGGTGATCTCCACCTCCGGCGGGTCAATGGATACTGTGCGCACCCGCAGACCGTCCAGCAGCAAATGCCGGGCCGGGCCGGACCACAGGGTAACCGGGCGGTAAATGCCCGCGCCGGAATACCAGCGGCTGTTGGGCTGGTCGGCGTTGCGGGCGATCACCTGCAGCACATTTTCGGCATCAAAGGCCAGTTTGCCGGTCAGGTCCACCGTATAATCGGTGTATCCGTAGGGGTTGAAGGCCAGCTTTTCGCCGTTGAGCCAGACCTCGGCGTTGTGGTACACGCCCTCAAACTCCAGCGTAAGGGTCTGGCCCCGCAGGGCCGCCTCCGGCGTAAAGCGCTTTTCGTACAGGTAGTCAAAGCCCTCGTACCAGCCGGTGTTGGTACCGCCGGGGGCAGTTTCCGTGCGCGGCTCGTCCATGGCCGCGTCATGGGGCAGGGTGACCGGCACAGCCGGCCCTTCTTCCAGTAAATGGCGGCAGGTCCAGCCGGTGTTGAAGGAACAGGCTTTCACAGGCAGCGCCTCCTTTCCAATGTTTCAAACCAAAATGCCGCCCGGCAGAATTTCTCCGCCGGGCGGCTGATGCGTGTTATCAGTTCTTCGCGGAGAAGCCTTCCACGATCAGGGCCACAATACCCACCAGGTAGCACACTGCGCCCACAATGGAAATGTGCAGGGCCGTGGCCTCCGAGGCCGGGTAGTTGACCGGGATGAAGTAGACGTCTGCTGCCAGCGAAACACGGGCCAGCACAAAGACGGCGAAGCTGCCGATCAGGCAGACATCCGCTGCCACCAACAGCACATCGCTGAGGACGGCGGGCATCTTATCGCCTGCAAACTGGCGCAAGGCCAGGCACACCAGTGCAGCCAGGGTAAGCGCCACCGGCAGGGTGCTGGTGGCACTGGCCGCCAGATAGCCGGTAAGAGAAGTGTAGCCATACACCGCCAGGCCGATCACGCCTGCTGCTGCAGCCACGATCATCTTCGGGTTCAGTTTTGTTTTCATGGCTCAAACCTCCTTTGCAGCCTTGCGCTTCTTGCTCTTGGCTGCAGAAACCACGTACAGCAGGGCGCTCAGCGCAGTGAGTGCTGCAAAGCCGTAGATGCACACGCGGTAAGCCATACGCCACCAGGTCATCACGCTGATGGTGCGGGTGGTGGAGTTGACACCGTTCATGGCGGCGCTGTTTGCCAGAGCGTACAGCAGGTAGTGGATGTTGTCCTTGATGGCCAGCAGCATGGAGCGGTCGCCCTTCAGAGCGTCAGCATTCCAGTAGGTGATGCTGTCGTCCACGCCGAAGCCGCAGAATGCGGTGGTACCGGCCAGGATGGACTCCTTGGGAGAAGCGTGCAGGGAAACGCCGGTAAAGTCGGTAACGTTGTAGCCGTGGAAGCCCCACTCGTTGCGCATGATCTGCACCTGGACGCCAGCGTTTGCGCTGGAGGCCACGGCACCAATGCGGTTGTAGGAGCTCATCACACCCAGAGCACCCACAGTGTAGGTGTCGTCACGGGAAGGATCGCTCTCGAAGGAAGCGGGCTTGCCGTTGCCTTCAAAGGCCTGCTGCAGGTTGCGCAGCTCCAGCTCGCGGGCCTTCTGCTCGGTCATGAACACTGCAATGCCGGAGCGGTTGATCTCCTGATCGTTGAAGGCGGCGTGCTTGATGTTGACCAGGGTGCCCTTGCTCTGGGCGCCCTGCACCACTGCAGAACCGGTGTAGCCGGACAGGACGGGGTCCTCAGAGTAGTACTCACTGCCGCGGCCATTGTAGGTGTGGCGGTGGACGTTCATGCCGGGGCCGATCATGATGGGCAGGTTCAGCACCAGGGTGCTCTCGCCCAAGGTGATCTCACCAACCTGATAGGCCAGTTCCTTGTTCCAGCTGTAAGCGATGTTCTGCGGGGTGGGGCCAACGCGGGTACCGTAGTCGTAATCGGCTGCGTCTGCGTACGGGGTGCCCTGATAGCTGCCCTCGGTCAGGTAGTGAGAGTCGGAACCGTTGGGGCCGTCATCGGCTGCATACTGCAGCAGACCCACAGAGTCGATGTTCTGGATGTTGTGGAAGGCGTGGGAAGCAAAGTCCAGGAACTCGTCGATGGTCACTTTGCCGATCAGCTCGTCCCAGCGGGGGTCATCAAAGTCGGCACCCTTCAGGTCGTTCAGGGTCAGGGTGCTGGTGGTGTCGCCAAAGGTGATGTCGGAAGTGTCCTCACCGGTCTTGAGTTCGATGAAGTCATCGGCCAGCAGAGTGGCCAGACGGCCCTCGGCCTTCAGGCCGGTAATGGTGGTGGGGAAGGTGCCGTCCCAGTCGCTGCGGGACAGATAGGTTGCGGTGCCGGGCAGGAAGGTGTTGATGTCCATGGAGTAGTCGCCATCGCTCACAGCGTTGGTGATCTCCACACCGGTCTTGCTCACAGAGAAGGTGTCGGCATCCACATCGCCGTCCCAGGTCCACTGGTAGGTCTTGGAGGCATCGCCGTTGGCGGTCATGCCGTCTGCGGTGGTCTTGCCCTGGGCGGCCAGAATGTTGTTCAGGGCCTCATGGGCATCGGAACCAATGGCGAAGTAGTAGTCGCCCGGGTCCACAATGTAGGTACCGGCGTTCTGGCTGTCGTAGCTGGCCAGCAGGCTCATATCCACGTTCATGGTAATGGTCTGGCTCTCGCCGGGCTGCAGGGTATTGGTCTTTTCGTAATCCATCAGCTGCAGGGCGGATTTTTCAATGCCGTACTGCTTGTCGTAGTCGGTGTAGGGCACGCTGGCGTACAGCTGCACAACAGCCTTGCCGGCCACATCGCCGGTGTTGGTGGTGGTCACGGTAACGGTAGCGGTGCGCTTGTCGCCGGTAACCACCACGCTGTCCAGGGTCTGCTCAAAGGTGGTGTAGCTCAGGCCGTAGCCGAAGGGATAAACCACCTCGTTATCGTAGCTCCAGGTGCCATCGGTGGTGGCAATGGTGCCGTCCGCGTTGGCGTAAGTACCGGCCGAAGCGTTTGCACCACCGTTGCCCAGCACGATGTCCGCATAGCGGGTTTCGTAGTAACGGTAGCCGGCGTAGATGCCCTCGGTCTCGATCAGGTAAGAGTTGACGCTGGTGCCCTCAGCAAAGTCCGAAGCGTTTGCCCAGGGAATGTTGCCAAAGTTCTGCATGGCAGGAGCCAGGGCGCCGTTCTTGACAAAGGTGTCGCCCAGGTGTGCGGAGGGAGCCACGGTGCCGTTCAGCACGTCGGCCACGCCGTAGAAGCCGTAGGCACCGGGGTAGCCCACCCACAGGATGGCGTCAATGTCGGGGTCGTCCTGCAGGTTTGCGATCTCCATGGGGTTGGCAGCGTTGACCAGCACGATGACCTTGTCGAAATTGGCCTTTGCTTCCTCGATCATGGCCATTTCTTCATCGCTCAGGCTCAGGATGTTGCCGTTCACGGTGTTCACGCCCTCAGCCAGGCCTTCCTCGCCGGGGTAGTAGGCACCGCCCTCGCCGCCGACACGGCTCACCACCACGATGGCAGCGTCACCGTATTCGGTGTACTTGGACTCAAAGTCGGGGTTGAGCTGCTTGAGCTCGTCCAGGGTCAGCTCGTGAGGATCATCGTAAGCGGTGATCTCGGCGTAAGCGGGCAGGATGCCGCCGCCGAACTGAGGCCTGGTCCATTCCTTGTCCGCAAAGAATGCTTCGTATGCGGCCAGGGTCTCCGGGTTCAGCTGGAAGCCGCGCTCGGTAAAGGCGTCAAAGATCTGCACGGTGGACTTGCCGTCCGGCACGCTGCCGCCGCTGTTGCCGTAAACAGGAGCATAGCTGCGGACGCCCAGCATGGTGATCTTGGCATCCTTGGCCAGGGGCAGGGCGTTGTTTTCATTCTTCAGCAGGGCAAAGGTCTCCTGCGAAGCCTCGATGGCGAAGTCCTTGAAGCCCTCGTAGGCTTCTTTGGCCGTGGTGAATTCCGACTTGTAGGTCCATGCATCGGATTCATCGTCCGACTGCTCGGTCACAGTCTGGGTGCTGCGGGTGCCCAGGAAGGCATCCACAGAGGTGCGGTAGAGTTCCAGAATGTTGCCCGCCATCATAGAAACGGCCAGAAGCAGGGCAAACACCATGGTGAAACCGCGCCAAAGGTTCTTCTTCTTCAACATTTTTTCCTCCTTTGAAAGTTGTCCGCTTTCCCCTGCACCGCGCGGAAGCATTCACGGTGGAAAAGAAATCGGCAGAGTGATCCAAAACTCTGCCGACAGTATAAACCTTTTGTGCTAATTTACAACAAAATTTTCCCAAACTGTCATTTTGGGGCCCTGAACTGTCATTTCAGCGGCAGCAGAGCCGCCAGACGGAACATGCCGTCCCCGGCCTGCATGGTCACGGTGCCGCCGTGCTGTTCCACAATGCGGCGGATGCTTTTTACGCCAAAACCGTGCCACCGGGCATCCCCTTTGGTGGTCTGGGGCAGGCCATCCACAAAGCGGGGCATCTCGTCCATGCAGTTTTCCATGCGGATCACCAGCATCCCCCGCTCCACCCGCACCTGCAGGCCGATGTAGCGGCGGTCCGGCTCCAGCGGAGTCACCGCCTCAATGGCGTTGTCCAGCGCATTGCCGAACAGCGAGTAGATCTCGCCGGGCTTCAGAAAACTCAGTTTTGCACCGTCCGCCATGTAATCCAGCTGGATGCCGCGGCCCTTGCACAGGATGGATCGTTCGGCCAACAGCACGTCCAGCGTTTCGTTTCCAGTTTTTACCGTGGAGCCGTAAATGTCCACGGCCTTTTTCAGCTCATCCAGCTCTTCGGGCGGCACCCGGCTGCCCAGGGTGTACAGCTGCTTGCGGATGTCGTGGCATTTGATGTTGATCAGCTCCACCGTCTCCTTGGAAAGCTCCATCTGCTGGCGCTGCTGCTGCATCATCTGCTGCAGCACGGCGTTGTCCCACTCGGCATCGCTGCGCTCCAAAATCTCGCACAGCAAAAAGAACAGCAGCACGGTGGTCACTTCATCAAACAGGCTGTAAGTGATAAAAATGCGGGGACCGCCGTCCACACTGAACGCGTTGAACAAATTGACGAAGATGTTCATACTCAGCTGGTAGCTGATCAGGATAAAGGTCATGGTGCGCCCCGGCAGAGTGCCCAGGTTGCGGTTTTGCAGCCTGCGGGAAAACAGGAAATAACACAGAATGAACAGCACCACAAACAGCGGCAGATACACCTCGTTGCGGAACCAGCCCCAGTTGTGGGACAGATGCGCCAGCAGGCCCTGCAGCAGCTTTGTGCCCCGGAAAATGATGTGCTGCATGGTGCCCGCCGCCGTGGCGTGGAACACCGCCCAGGATGCCTGCAGCTGGTAGCAGATGCCAATGCCTACTGCAGCCACCAGCCACAACGCAAAGGTGCGCAGGCTGTCGGCCAGCAGGCCGCCGGGCATCCCGCCCCACACCGCTGTGACCAGCACCGCCAGCCCGAACACGCCGCAGCAGCGCAGCCCGAACCGCTCCCGCCGTTCCAGCCACCAGGTGGTAGCAGCCACGCAGACCAGCAGTTCCAACACATAGCCGTGCTGTGCCAGGATCGTTCGCAGAATGTTCATCGCACAAATTCCCTGCCCATGCTCTGGGACAGCTCCTCCAGAAACTCTTTTTTGCGCAGGCGGCTGATCTGCAGCGTTTCGCCATTGGTCAGCACCAGGTCGCTGC
>CAKTGS010000093.1 GCA_934561485.1 uncultured Faecalibacterium sp. | reverse complement strand
CGCCCGGGCTGGCACATCGAGTGCAGCGCCATGAGCCGCACCCATCTGGGCAAGACCATCGACCTGCACTGCGGCGGCCAGGACCTGATCTTCCCCCACCACGAAAACGAGATCGCCCAGAGCGAGTGCGCCAACGGCTGCGAGTTTGCCCGCTACTGGATGCACAACGGTTTTATCAACGTGGACAACCAGAAGATGTCCAAGAGCCTGCACAACTTCTTCACCGTGCGGGACGTGGCCAATGTGTATGGCTACGAGCCGATCCGTTACTTCATGCTGACCGCCGGCTACCGGATGCCGCTGAACTACACCGTGGACCTGATCGAAAGCTGCAAGAACAGCCTGGAGCGCCTGTACACCTGCCGCGAAAATCTGGACTTTGCCCTGAGCAAGACCGACTTCGGCACCGATGAGACCTTGAAGGAAAAGGCCGCCGCGGCCAAGCAGAAGTTCTGCACCGCCATGGACGATGACCTGAACACCCCGGATGCACTGGCTGCCGTGTTCGACCTGGTCAAGGAGATCAACACCCTGTCCGCTGCTTCCAGCAGGGAAGCCCTGCAGACTGCCGCTGCCGCCTTTGACGAGATCACCGGCGTGCTGGGCCTGCTGTACAACCGCAAGAAGGACGAGGTGCCTGCCGAGGTCACCGAGCTGGTGGAAAAGCGCGCTGCTGCCAAGAAGGCCAAGGACTGGGCCACCGCAGACGCCATCCGCGCACAGCTGACCGAAATGGGCTGGGCCGTGAAGGATACCGCACAGGGCCCGCAGCTGAGCAAGCTGTAAGGCTTATCTTATAAACAAAAAGGGAGCGTTTCCGTGCAGGAAACGCTCCCTTTTTTGCAGCCTGAAAATGGATCACGGACGCCGGGTCACAGGAACCAGCGCTCCGAGAGGATCCACCAGATTCCCGGCAGGTTGATGGGGAACAGGTTATAGAACAGATCGCGCAGGGTATTGAACATGGGGCAGCTCTCCTTTCTTTTTTGTGAAATCAGGCAAAAATGGCTTTGAACAAAAGCAGCAGCAGTTTGGGCAGGCTGCTTGTGCCAAACAGCTCGAACAGCAGTTTCAGAGTAGACAGCATTCGTTGTTTGCTCCTTTGCGGTTATTCCGGGCCATTGGCCTTCCATCCGGCCCGTTTCATTTATAACACGATCCACAGGGCGGAATGATTGCAGGAAATATTTTCCTGCAGACAAAAAGCGGCGGCCCCCTGGTGGGTGCCGCCGCTGCAGTGCGATCTTGTAAGGCCGGAAAAATCAGCGCTTCACGTTGAAGGCAGCCATGCCGGGATACACAGCGCTGTCGCCCAGCTGCTCCTCAATGCGCAGCAGCTGGTTGTACTTGGCCACACGCTCGGTGCGGCTGGGTGCGCCGGTCTTGATCTGGCAGGTGTTCAGGGCCACAGCCAGGTCGGCAATGGTGGTGTCCTCGGTCTCGCCGGAGCGGTGAGAACTGATGGCGGTGTAACCGGCCTTGTGAGCCATCTTGATGGCTTCCAGGGTCTCGGACACGGAACCGATCTGATTCAGCTTGATCAGGATGGCATTGCCCGCCCCCAGCTGGATGCCCTTGGCCAGGCGCTCGGTGTTGGTAACGAACAGGTCATCGCCCACCAGCTGGACCTTGCCGCCCAGCTCGCGGGTCATTTCCTGCCAGCCTTCCCAGTCCTCTTCGTCCAGGCCGTCCTCAATGGAGATGATGGGGTACTTTTCCACCAGGCTCTTCCAGTGGGCGATCAGCTCGCTGGACGTAAACTCGGTGCCAGCCTTGGGCAGCTTGTAAAAGCCCTTGCCCTTGGGGCTCTTCCACTCGGAGGAAGCAGCGTCCATGGCCAGCATGAAGTCCTTGCCGGGCACATAGCCAGCCTTCTCGATGGCAGCCAGAATGGTCTCGATGGTCTCCTCATCGCTGGACAGGTTGGGGGCAAAGCCGCCCTCATCGCCCACGGAGGTTGCCAGGCCCTTGGCCTTCAGGATGGAAGCCAGAGCGTGGAACACCTCAGCACACCAGCGCAGAGCTTCCTTAAAGGAAGGAGCGCCCACGGGCATGATCATGAACTCCTGGGTATCCACGGTGTTGGTGGCATGCGCACCGCCGTTCAGAATGTTCATCATAGGAACGGGCAGACGGTTGCCGTTCACGCCGCCCAGGAAACGGTACAGCGGCATATCCAGAGAAGCAGCGGCTGCACGGCAGGCCGCAATGGACACGGCCAGAATGGCGTTTGCGCCCAGGTTGGACTTGTCCTTGGTGCCGTCTGCCTTGATCATGGCAGCGTCAATGGCGTAGATGTCGGAAGCATCCATACCCACCACCGCATCTGCGATCACGGTGTTGATGTTCTCCACGGCCTTGGTCACGCCCTTGCCCAGGTAGCGGCCCTTGTCGCCATCGCGCAGCTCCAGTGCCTCGAACTCGCCGGTGGACGCACCGGACGGTGCGCAGCCGCGGGCCACCGTGCCATCGGCCAGGGTGATCTCTGCTTCCACAGTGGGGTTGCCGCGGGAGTCCAAAATCTCGCGGCCGACAACGGATTCAATTTCCAGATAGTTCATCTCGAAAACCTCCTAAAATCATTTGCGCCCTGCGCTGCCGTGGGGCAGGAGCCGCCGGGCATTCAGATAGTTTTACCTAACTAACCAATAGTATCCTACCACGGTTCCCGATTTGTTGCAAGAGGGGCCGCGCATGTTTGCCGATGTAAACATTTTATCCAATTTCTTTGGCCCGCCTGCAGGGGGCGGCGCCCCTTTTTCAGCTTTGGCCCGGCCCCCGGATTTTAGTCCACATGGTTATCATGTAATTTCGATATGGCATATATTCTAAAAATTTTCTTTACTTTTTGGCAGGCGGGTTCTATACTATTTTTCGGCTTCATGATTTTAAGGAACATTTATAGAGGAGGATTTCCATATGAATAAGGATCTGACGGTCGGCAAACCGTCACAGGTGCTGTGGCAGTTCTGCCTGCCCATGTTCGGCAGCATTATCTTCCAGCAGCTGTACAACATTGCGGACAGCCTGGTGGCCGGCAAGTTCATTGGCGAAAATGCCCTGGCTGCCGTGGGCAACAGCTACGAGATCACCCTGATCTTCATTGCCTTTGCCTTCGGCTGCAACATCGGCTGCTCGGTCATCGTGTCCCGCTACTTCGGTGCCAAGGACTACGAGGACATGAAAACGTCCGTTTACACCTCGCTCATTGGCTCTGCCGTGCTGTGCGTGGTGCTGATGGGCATCGGCCTGGTGGGCTGCCGCAGCCTGCTGCAGCTCATCAACACCCCGGATGAGATCCTGGCCGATTCCGCCCTGTACCTGGACATCTACGTGCTGGGCCTGCCCTTCATGTTCTTCTACAACATCGCCACCGGCATCTTCTCCGCCCTGGGCGACAGCAAAACGCCGTTCTACTTCCTGGCCGTTTCTTCCCTGTCCAACATCGGCGTGGACATCCTGTTCGTGGCCGGGTTCCGCATGGGTGTGGCCGGTGTGGCCTGGGCAACCTTCCTGTGCCAGGGCGTAAGCTGCGTGCTGGCCATGGTGGTGGTGTTCCGCCGCATTGCCGCATTCAAAACCGAAAAAAAAGCCGCTCTGTTCTCCTGGAGCATGCTGGGCAAGGTGGCCATCGTGGCTGTTCCCAGCATTCTGCAGCAGAGCTTCATCTCGGTGGGCAACATCATTCTGCAGAGCGTCATCAACACCTTTGGTGCCAGTGTCATTGCAGGCTACTCTGCCGCCGTCAAGCTGAACAACATGGTCATCACCTCCTTTACCACGCTGGGCAATGGCATTTCCAACTACACCTCCCAGAACATGGGTGCCGGCAAGATGGACCGTGTGAAGGAAGGCTTCTCCGCCGGGCGCAACCTGGTGTGGCTCATCTGCGTCCCCCTGGTGGTGCTATACTTCTTCTTTGGCCGCTTCCTGCTGCTGCTGTTCATGAACGACCCGCAGGGCCCTGCCATTGACACCGGTATGCTGTTTTTGCGCATCCTGTCCCCCTTCTACTTTGTGGTGTCCCTCAAGCTGGTCACGGACGGCATCCTGCGCGGCTGCGGCATGATGGTACGTTTTATGATTGCCACCTTCACCGACCTGATCCTGCGCGTGGGCATGGCCATTGTGCTCAGCGGCATTCTGGGCAGCACCGGCATCTGGCTGGCATGGCCTGTGGGCTGGTGCATCGGCACGGGCCTGTCGCTGGTGTTCTACTTTACCGCCATCCGCAAGGCCCTGCAGCAGCCCTCGCTCAAGCAGGAAGCCGAGGAGCTTATGGATCAGGTGCACGAAGAGGTGGAGCAGGCTGCAGAAGCTGCCTCCGAGACCGTGTAACCTTTTTGCAACTTGTGAATTGTATTCACCTCAAAAACAAAGAAAATGAACGATTTGAAATAGTGCACAAAAACGCACTTTTTGATTTGTCTATTTTGGCAACAAAGCCGAGAAAAAGCCCCCGAAAGTATGGACGGTTTGTGAATTGCGGTTTTGTGCCCGGAGGACTATAATAGCTACAACGAAGCAAGGTCGCTTTGAAGGAAAGGGGCCTTGTTTCTTTTTAACACGAAAATTTTGAAAACTCCGAAGGAGGATATTCATTATGAAAAAGATGATCTCTCGTCGTCAGTTCCTGGCTGCTGCCGGTGTTGTTGCCGCAGCAAGCGCTCTGACTGCCTGCGGCGGTTCTTCCGCAAGCACTGCCGCTTCTTCTGCCGCAGGTTCCGCTGCTGCTTCCGGCAGCACCATCAAGGTGGGCGTTCTGGGCCCCATGACCGGCGATGTTTCTGTTTACGGTCTGGCTGTTATCAACGGCGCTACCCTGTACCTGAAGCAGGTCAATGCCGATGGCGGTGTCAACGGCAAGCAGCTGGAGATCATCACCATGGACGAGCAGGGCGATGCGACCCAGGCTGTTACCAGCTTTACCAAGATGTGCGATCAGGGCATCACCGCTCTGGTGGGCGATGTTACCACTACCCCGACGCTGGCTGTTGCCGCTGAGAGCGCCGACTACAATATGCCTATGGTCACCGCTTCCGCTACTGCCGAGGCTGTCACCTACGATGCCGAGACCGACACCGTGAACGGGAATGTGTTCCGCGCCTGCTTCACCGACCCGTTCCAGGGCGTGAAGATGGCTGACTACGCTTACCAGAAGCTGGGCTACACCAAGGCAGCCGTCATTTTCCTGAAGGGCGCAGACTACAACGAGGGTCTGGCCGAGAACTTTGTGACCGAGTTCGAGAGTCTGGGCGGCACTGTTGTCGATCAGGAGAGCTACTCCGAGGGCGATGTGGACTTCAAGACCCAGCTGACCAGCATTCTGGGCAAGAACCCGGAGATGGTGTTCTGCCCCAACTACTATCAGGATGTAGGTCAGATCCTTGCTCAGGCCGAGAGCGTTGGCCTGACCGTTCCCTTCCTCGGCGGCGATGGCTGGGATGGTCTGGAGGGCTACGCCACTGCCGACCAGCTGAAGGACTCCTACTTCTGCGCCGGCTACGCCAAGGGCTCCAGCGCCGATTTTGAGGCCGCTTATAAGGCTGAGTACGGCGAGGAGTACCCCAACGGCTTTGCACCTCTGGGCTACGATGCCGCTATGACCGTTGTGTACGGCATCAAGGCTGCCGAGGAGCAGGGCCTGGAGGCCGGTTCTGACGAGTACAAGCAGGCCGTCATCGACGCCATTGCCGGCGGCACCATCGAGGGCATCACCGGCACCTTTACCTTCGACGAGCACCACAACCCCATCAAGAGCACTGCCATCCTGACCTATGTGGACGGCAAGCCCGAACTGAAGGAAATGTTCTGATCCGCGCTGTTCCATCCACCGGTGATGGAGCCGCCCGCACAGAGCAAACCCCATGATTTTTTGGAGAACGCCGGAACAGCTTTTTTCTGGTCAGGCGTTCTCCGTTTTTTATATCAAAAAGTGTAAACGCCGCAAAGAAAGGAAGTATCCAACCATGACAGTGTTCTTTAGCCAGCTGATCAACGGCTTGTCCCTTGGCAGCATCTATGCACTGATCGCACTGGGCTACAGCATGGTGTACGGCATTATCCTGCTGCTGAACTTTGCCCACGGCGATGTCATCATGGTAGGCGCATACATGTCCTGGTTCGTCATGAACCAGCTGGGTCTCGGCCCGGTCACCGCTGTGTGCGCCACCATCATCACCTGTACGCTGCTGGGCGTGGTGATCGAAAAAGTCGCCTATACCCCGCTGCGCAGCGCACCCCGCATCTCGCTGCTGATCACCGCCATTGGTGTCTCCTTCTTTCTGGAGTACACGGCAGAGCTGATCCTTGGCTCGGGTGCAAAGGTGATCCCCGCCTACTACACCAACCAGACCTTCCGTCTGGGCAAGGTGCCGCTGGGCCTTACCTCCATCATCACGCTGGTGGTCACCGTGCTGTCCATGCTGGTGCTCACCTTTCTGGTGCAAAAGACCAAGCTTGGCAAGGCCATGCGCGCCGTCTCGGAGGATATGGATGCTGCCCGCCTGATGGGCATCAACGTCAACAGCACCATTTCCTTCACCTTTGCAGTGGGTTCCGCCCTGGCCGGCATCGGCTCGGTGCTGTACTGCTGCAGCTACCCGCAGGCCACTCCCACCATGGGCTCCATGCTGGGCCTGAAGGCCTTTGTCGCCGCTGTTCTGGGCGGCATCGGCTCCATCCCGGGTGCCATGGTCGGCGGCATTGCCATCGGCCTGTGCGAGTGCTTTGTTTCCGCCATCGGCCTTTCCGCATGGAAGGACGCTGTTACGTTTGCAATTCTGATCATCGTGCTGCTGGTCAAGCCCACGGGCTTCCTTGGCCGCAAGGTGCAGGAAAAGGTGTAAGGGGGCATAACGATGAATACCAAACGCAAGACCCTCAAAATGCCCGTGCGCTACCTGATGAATCTGGTGCTGGTGGGGCTGCTGTTCGTGGGGCTTTCCTATGTGACCGGCAATATGCTGTCCACCTACCAGAATAAGGTGCTGCTGACCGTGGGCATCAACATCATTCTGGCCGTCTCGCTGAACGTTGCCACCGGTTATCTGGGGCAGCTGCCGCTGGGTCACGCCGGTTTTATGGCGGTAGGTGCCTATGCCTGCGCTCTGTTTACCAAATCCTCCAATCTGCCCAAAGGCGTGGCCTTTGTCATCGGTCTGGTGCTTGCATGGGTGATTGCCGGGCTGTTCGGGGTGCTCATCGGCATCCCTGCCCTGCGCCTGACCGGCGACTATCTGGCCATCCTGACGCTGGGCTTCGGCGAGATCATCCGCATCACCCTGAACAACATTGATGATGTGCTGGGCTTCAAGCTGTTCTACGGCGCAAAGGGCCTGAAGAACATTCCCAAATACTCCAACTTTACCAACGTGTTCCTGTGCGTGGTCATCACCTGCTTTTTGATTCACGCCATGATGAAGAGCCGCCACGGCCGCGCCGTGCTGGCGATCCGTGACAACGAGATCGCCGCCGAGAGCTGCGGCATCCAGACCACCTATTACAAGGTGATGGCCTTTGCCTTCTCCGCCGCCTTTGCCGGTCTGGCGGGTGGCCTGTACGCCTGCTACATCGGCGTGCTGAACCCCTCCACCTTCGGCTTTATGAAGTCCATTGAAATTCTGGTCATGGTGGTTCTGGGCGGCATGGGCTCCATGCTGGGCTCCATCCTGTCCGCTACCGTGCTGACCATCCTGCC
>CAKTGS010000092.1 GCA_934561485.1 uncultured Faecalibacterium sp. | reverse complement strand
CTGTACAGCGCCCCGGGCCGCACCGAGATTGGCGGCAACCACACTGACCATCAGCATGGCCGCGTGCTGGCCGGCAGCGTGAACATTGACATGATCGCTGCTGCTGCCCCCAACAGCCTGAATCAGCTGCGGGTGCAGAGCGAAGGCTACGACCTGTGTGTGATCGACCTGAACGACCTTGCCGCCCGCAAGGAAGAAGAAAATACCACCATGGCCCTGCTGCGCGGCGAGTGCGAAGCCTTCCGCCAGCGCGGTGCAAAGCTGTCCGGTCTGGACGTGTACATTTCTTCCAACGTGCCCAAGGGCAGCGGCGTTTCGTCCTCGGCTGCCTTTGAAGTGCTGATCGGCGTAATACTGAACGATTGCTTCATGACCGAAAAGGTTTCCCCCATCGCCATTGCGCAGATCGGCCAGTGGGCTGAAAATGTGTACTTTGGCAAGCCCTGCGGCCTGATGGATCAGATGGCATCCAGCGTGGGCAACATCATCACCATTGACTTTGCCGACAAGGAAAATCCTGACGTGGAGCCGGTGCAGGTGGACTTTTCCAAGGCAGGCCTGGCCCTGTGCATCCTGGATTCCGGTGCAGACCACGCCGACCTGACCGATGAGTACGCCGCCATCCCCAACGAGTGCCGCGCTGTGGCCGCCGTATGCGGCGGCGAAGTGCTGCGGGATGTTCCCTTTGAGACCTTTGCTGCCAAGCTGCCGGAGTGCCGCAAGCAGTGCGGAGACCGTGCCGTGCTGCGCGCCTTCCACTTCTACGCGGACAACGACCGTGTACCCCAGCAGGTAGCTGCCCTGCGCAAGGGCAATTTTGATGCCTTTTTGCAGATGGTGACCGCCTCCGGCGACAGCAGCTGGGAGTATTTGCAGAACGTCATTCCCGCCGGTTACAAGGAGCATCAGGAGGTGGCTGTGACCATCGCTGCTGCCAAGCATTATCTGGGCGGCAAGGGCGCTGTGCGCGTGCACGGCGGCGGCTTTGCCGGTACGGTGCAGGCCTTTGTGCCGGTGGAGATGCTGGCAGACTTTAAGGCAAACATGGAAAAAATCCTCGGCGCTGGCCGCTGCCATGTGCTGAGCATCCGTCCGGAAGGAGGTGCTGTGCTGTGATCTCCACTGCCATCCAACAGCTCGTAAACTACGGGCTGGACACCGGGCTGATCTTGCCCGATGACGAGATCTATATCCGCAACCAGCTGCTGATGACCATGCAGCTGGACGACTTTACCGCCCCGGAGGGTGAGGTGTGCTACACCGACCTGGAAAGCATCCTGAAAGCGCTGGTGGACGATGCCGTAGCCCGCGGCGTGTGCCCGGACAATTCCACTGCGCGGGATCTGTTTGATACCAAGCTCATGGGCGTGCTGACCCCGCGTCCCAGCATTGTGCGCGCAAACTTTGAGGAGCGGTACGAAAGCGAAGGCCCGCAGGCTGCCACTGACTGGTTCTATAAGTTCAGCCAGGATACCGATTATATCCGCCGCTACCGCATCAAGCGGGATCTGAAGTGGGTCACCAAGACCGCATACGGCGACTTGGATATCACTATCAACCTGTCCAAGCCGGAAAAGGACCCCAAGGCCATTGCTGCGGCAAAGCTTGCTCCCCAGAGTGCTTACCCCAAGTGCCAGCTGTGTGCCGAAAACGAAGGCTATGCAGGCCGCATGAACCACCCGGCCCGTGAGAACCACCGCATCATCCCGCTGACCATCAACGACAGCGCCTGGAACCTGCAGTACAGCCCTTACGTGTACTACAACGAGCACTGCATCGTGTTCAACAACCAGCATACCCCCATGAAGATCGAGCGGGCCACCTTCCGCAAGCTGCTGGACTTTGTGGGCCTGTTCCCCCACTACTTTGTGGGCAGCAACGCCGACCTGCCCATCGTGGGCGGCAGCATCCTGAGCCATGACCACTTCCAGGGCGGCCACTACGAATTTGCCATGGCCAAAGCCCCCATCGAAAAGTCCTGGACCTTCCCCGGCTTTGAGGATGTGGAAGCCGGCATTGTGCACTGGCCCATGAGCTGCATCCGCCTGACGTGCGAAAATGACGAGCATCTGGTGGAACTGGCCGACAAGATCCTGACGGCCTGGCGCGGCTATACGGACGAAGCATGCTTTATCTTTGCCGAAACGGACGGCGAGCCCCACAACACCATTACCCCCATTGCCCGGATGCGGGATGGCAAGTATCAGCTGGACCTGGTGCTGCGCAACAACATCACCACGCCGGAACATCCGCTGGGCGTGTTCCACCCCCATGCCAACCTGCACCACATCAAAAAGGAAAACATCGGCCTCATCGAGGTCATGGGTCTGGCCGTGCTGCCCAGCCGCCTGAAGCAGGAACTGTTTGATCTGGCGGATATGCTGGTGGCCCGCACGCCCACTGCCGAATACCCCGAAGCTCTGCAGAAGCACGCTGCATGGGCGCAGGATATTCTTGCCCGCCACCCGGAGCTGAACGCCGACACCGTACACCTGATCCTGCAGGATGAGGTGGGCCAGGTGTTCGCTCAGGTGCTGGCCGATGCCGGTGTTTACAAGCTGGATGAGGCTGGCCGTGCAGGCTTTGTACGCTTCCTCGCCAGTGTAAAGTAACGATTCCATCAGCAAGCCGGAAACCTTCTCCTTGGACACAACTCGGAGAACCTTCCGGCTTGTTCTATGCAGCAGAACAGGAGAATTTCTTATGCCCTACACCCTGGAAGTCTGTGTGGACAGCACCGCCAGCGCTCTGGCCGCAAAACGCGGCGGGGCGGACCGGCTGGAACTTTGTGCAGATCTGATCATCGGCGGCACCACTCCCAGTCTGGCCCTGCTGCGGCAGGTCAAGGCCGAAACCAGCCTGCCCGTACGCGCCTTGCTGCGTCCCCGCTTCGGAGATTTCTGTTATGACCGCTACGAACTGGCTCAGATGGAAGAATCCGCTGCCGAACTGACTGCCGCCGGAGCGGACGGCATTGTGACCGGCGTTCTGACGCCGGAAGGGGATCTGGATGTGGAAGCCCTGCGCCCCATCTATGCTGCTGCACGCCGCACCGCCAAAGCCGCAGGCCGCTCAGCAGACTGTGCTCTGCACCGGGCCTTTGATGTCTGCCGCGACCCATTTGCTGCACTGGACACCGCAAAAGAGCTGGGCCTGGCCACGGTTCTCACCAGCGGTCAGGCCGCCAGTGCTCCGTCCGGTGCCTCCTTGCTGCAAAAGCTGGTGGAAGCCTCCGGAGACAGCATTGAAATTCTGGTGGGGGCTGGTGTTTCGGCCGACAATCTCCCGGCGCTGGCCGCACAGACTGGTGCCCGGGCATTTCATCTTTCCGGCAAACAGGTGCTGGACAGCCGCATGATCTTCCGGCGTCAGGGTGTACCCATGGGTCTGCCTGGCTTTTCCGAGTTCGAAGTCTGGCAGACCAGCGAAGCGAACATTCGGGCCGTCCGCAGCACTCTGGATGCCTTGTAATTTTTCTGTCCGGATATCAGACAAAAAGGAGCGTTCCTTCTTCGGAAAGAACGCTCCCTTTGTATTTTTACACTGTTTTGCGGCGCAGCAGGCTCATGGGCGGCAGCTCCGGGGTGGGCATGGTGTATTTTTCCATTGCATGGGGAGTGGCGTCCATCCGCTCCCCTGCTTCGTTTTCGATCCACTCCGGTGTCAGCGGAATGCTGCGGCCGTCCGGGCACAGGGCTTCCAGGGTGTCACCCAGGCTCCATTTGCCGCGCTGCTGGCAGTGGGCAATGCCGTTTTCCCAGCTGTCCACCGTGCCAACAAACTCCCATTCCCGGATGTAGGTGGCGCTGTCGGTGGCCTGCTTGGCCTGCTCACGGCCAAAGTAGAAGCCCGGCGAGTAGTGGCGGTGGCTGGTACGGGTCAGTTCTTCGTACACCTGGGGCGGCAGCTCAAAGTTGTCGTTCAGCGGGTCGGCCAGGTAGGTGTCCAGTGCCTTGCGGTAGGCTGCGGTCACGCTGGCCACATAATAGAAGGTTTTGGCGCGACCCTCGATCTTCAAGCTGTCCACACCGGCTTTGCAGATCAGGTCCAGGAACGGTGCGGTGCACATGTCGTTGGCGTTCAGGATGTAGCTGCCATTCTCGTTTTCGCCGATCTCATACAGCTGGCCGGGACGGGTCTCCTCGCTCAGGTAGTATTTCCAGCGGCAAGGCTGTGCGCACTGGCCCCGGTTGGCATCACGTCCCGCCATGTAGTTGGACAGCAGGCACCGGCCCGACACGCTCATGCACATGGCTCCGTGCACAAAAGCTTCAATTTCCAGTTCCGGCGGGGTTTTGTCGCGCAGGATGGCAATGTCCTGCAGGGTCATTTCCCGGGCAAGCACCACACGCTTGGCCCCCAGATTGTAGGCAGCCCGTGCAGCCGCCCAGTTGGTGATGCCCGTCTGGGTGGACATGTGCACATCAATGTCCGGGGCAGCGGTTTTGCAGGCGTCCAGCACACCCAGGTCTGCCACAATAAAGGCATCCACACCAGCCTTGGCCGCTTCCCTGATGGCCTCGGGCAGGCGGTCAGCTTCCTCGTTGGTGGGCAGGGTGTTCATGGTCAGATAGACCTTGCGGCCGCGGGCATGGGCGTAAATCACGCCCTCGGCCAGCTGCTCCGGGGTAAAGTTGGCCGGGGCAGAGCGCATTCCAAACTCAGGCAGGCCGCAGTAAACGGCATCGGCACCGTAGTTGATGGCATAGCGCAGCCGTTCCAGGTCGCCTGCCGGGGCAAGCAGTTCCGGGATTTGTAACATATTCGAAATTCCTCTCTTTTTATCAGCAGTATTTTCGACAGATCGCTTCCGGTATTTCCGTAGGGAGCGAGTTCATCCGCTCTGCAGGGCAAGATGCATCTGCCGGAAAGCAGGCAGAACACATTCGTGCATTCCCTGCAGGGTATCGGCAGCGAAGCCAGAAAAACTTACCCTTTCACGCTTTTATTCACTTCTGCTGCCTTCTGGCAGTTGGCATTGTGCTCGGCCAGGGTGCGGGCGTAGTAATACTTGCCTGCAAGGTCGGTCACAAAGAAATAAGCATCCTCCGCTTCTGCGTCCGGCTGCGGGTCCAGAGCAGCCTGCAGGGCTTCCAGGCCCGGATTGGAAATGGCACCGGGGGTCAGTCCTTCCGTATGATAGGTGTCATAGGCAGCAACAATGTTTTCCGGGATGCTGTCCCATCCGCCGTAGTAAGGTGCCAGCCAGTTCCAGAGGTAGTTGTTGTCCTCATTGCTCTGGATGTAGCTGGAAGCATTGCTCTGCAGCCGCGGGTAAGGCGAACCCTCCGCCAGGCGGTTGCGGAACACCTGCGCCACATTGGAATCCTGGCTGTTGCCGGCTTCTTCCTGCACAAAGGACGCCAGCGTAACCAGCTCGTTCAGGGTCATGCCCTGCTGTTTCAGCGCAGCATACATTTCCGCGGTGACCTTGGCATCAAACTGCGCATAGAAAGTAGCCACGTAGTTGTGCACCGTGTCCTCCTTCAGAAATTCGTAGGTATCCGGGAAAAGATACCCCTCGCATTTCATAAAGCGGTCCGGGGCATCCTTGTCGTCCGGCACATACTGCCAGAAGGTATATTCGCTGAAATCGCCTTCGTTGGCTTCCTTCAGGAAATCCTCGGCAGTACACAGCCCGGCTGCTTCCATCTTTTGGGCAATGGCAATGGCCGTGGTGCCCTCCGGGATGGTGATACGCACCGTTTCGGCCTTTGCGTAAGTGGAAAGAACCGCAATGATGTCATCGTAAGAGCTGCCGGGCGTCAGGGCAAAGTCGCCGTACTGCAGCTTTGCCGCTGCTCCCTGCTGTTTGACATACCAACGGAACAGCTGGGCGGAACGGATCACGCCCGCATCTTTCAGCTTGCCGGCAATGGCTGCCACGCCACTGCCCTGCTGGATGCTCACCGCTACCTCGGTGCCCTGTTTTCCGCTGCCGTAAATTTCGCGGCGGGCCAGCAGAACCGCCGCCCCGGCAGCCAGTGCCAGCAACAGCACGAGAACCAGCAGAATCTTCCACACGCTGCCCTTTTTGCGGGCTGCATGTGCCTGTTTTTGTGCCATAGGCTGTTTCCTTTCCTTTGCGCTCAATGCTCCAGCATCAGGCGCATGTAGCTTTCGCTCACGTCAAATGCTTCGCCATCAAAACGGATCATGCCGTACTCCTGCCGGGTGCCTTCGCCCAGGAACAGCGTCTGTGCGGCTCCCACCGTGATCACAGCTTTTTCAACGATGACCTCTTTTTCACGGGCCGCTTCCATCAGCTTTTCGGCAGAGCGGTCGTCATCGGCCATCAGTTCCACAAAATAAAGGGTATCCTCCTGGCGGAAATAAATGCCGTAGCCGTGGGTGCTGGACACGATGGTGGCCCCGCGGGAATACAGATCCCCCAGCACCACCGCCATGCGCTCGGGCGCAAGCTGCACGGTATCCTTCCAGTAGCGTTCCCGCAGTTCGCAGAGCTTTTTGGCGGTAACCGAATCAAACTCCGCCTGGCTCCACAGGTTGCGCGCCACCTCCCGCGAAAGGCAGCGCAATGCAAAGGCCCGGGCAAAGCCCTTGTCCTGCAGCAGAGCAGCCTGTTCCGGCCCGGCGGGCACCGCCACCGTAAAACCTGCTCCCCGCAGCTTTTGCTGGGCGCACAGAAAATCCAGCAGCCCTGCCAGAAGCAGACTACCCTCGCCGCACAGATACAGGTAGTTACCTGCACGGCCCTGCAGGGTGACCGGAACAGCCAGCGCTGCCGCCACAATGGCATCATTTTCTTCTGCCACATAGATGTTCTGCACACCAGCAAAACGTTCCAGCACGGATTTGGCAAAATCTTCGGTATCATGGTGCTGGTTCTGCCACAAGGCCAGCACGGCCGCCTCATCGGACGGCTTCATCAAACGATACATAAACTAGGATTCCTCCTTCGATCGTTTTTATTTTAAGGTTTCCCACCTGTGTTTCGTGTGTAGAAAACGCATTTATGCGCTCCGACTGTTTCCAGCGGGTGCACCTTGCCTGCGGAACGGATCAACCCGTTCCTTACATGCCGTGGGCCGGTAGTTTCTCTGAGGACTTCCGGGAGGCAGGGCCCCGGCGCAAGGCGCTGGGGCGGGACTTAGATCCCGGGCTGTCCGAGGAGAAAGCTGCCGATGCGCGGCCCCCTGCAGGTCACTTTTCCAGCTTTTCCTGCACGATGCTCTGCACCGCGGCCTGTATGTTCTCAATGCTGCGCATGGCATCGCCCCGGGTGCAGTGCACGGTGTGCCAGCCCAGGTGGGCGGCACAGTATTCCGCTGCCTCGCGGCTGCGGGCCAGGTATGCGGTATCTTTTTCGTGCACGTCCTTTTTGCTTTCATCTCCGTGGTAGCGGGCTGTCATCAGCTTCTGGCTCACGGCAGGGTCTACCTGCAGGTAGATCACAGCATCCGGTGTGGGCAGGCCCAGCAGGTGGAACTCGTAATCAAACAGCCAGCGCAGAAAGCTCTCCCACTGGTCCGGCGGAAGCTTGGAACACTGGTGCACCGCATTGGAGGTGGTGTAACGGTCGGCAATCACGATACCGCCCTGCTCATAAAAGCCGCCCCAGCTGGTTTTGTAGCTGGCGTAGCGGTCCACAGCATAAAAGCTGGACGCTGCATAGGCATTCACATCGTCCGGGTGCGGGCCGAACTGCCCGGACAGATACATCTTGACCAGGGCACTGGAGTCGCTGGCGTAATCCGGGAAGGTGATTTCCCGCACCGACAGGCCCTCTTCCTTTAAATGGGCCGCCAGCAGCTGGGCCTGGGTGGCCTTGCCGCTGCCGTCCAGCCCTTCAATGACGATCAGTTTTCCCTTGCTCATACCCCGGCACCTTCCTTGATGGCGGCATATTTTGCACGCACCTCGGCGGTCTTGCCGCAGCACAT
>CAKTGS010000091.1 GCA_934561485.1 uncultured Faecalibacterium sp. | reverse complement strand
CCGGGTTTGATGCGGCCTTTCCATGCCATGTGTTCCATGTTCTGCTCCTTAGTCGAGGAAGTTCTCGTTCAGGGTCACGCCAAAGTCGCGGGCAATCGCGCGCAGGTCATCATCGGTGATGGTCTGCCGGATGATGCCGCCGCCCATGGAGAGCACCTTGACGTAAATTTCGGCGCTCTTCTCGATGGTGTGGGCCAGACCAAAGGTGATATCGAAGTCCGGGCCGGAAGCAAACAGGCCGTGCTGTGCCCAGATGGCGGCCTGATAAGTTTTCATCAGCTCACTGGTAGCCATGGCAATGTCCGCCCCGCCGGGCACCATCCACGGGCAGACACCCACGCCTTCCGGGAACACTACCGGGCACTCGGTGGCACTCTGCCACAACGCACGGGTGAAGTCGCGGTCGGTCAGGGGCAGAATGTAGGTCAGCGCAATGACATTGGTGGCGTGGCAGTGGTAAATGACGCGGTTTGCGCCATTGGTGGCGGCCTTGCGGACGCTGTGGTTCATAAAGTGGCTGGGGAACTCACTGGTGGGCTTTGCGCCGTCCTCCAAGCCCCAGACGATACGCCAGCTGTCGCCCTTGTCGTTGATCTCCACAATGCCGATGCTGTGAACAGGGTCCGGCTCCACGTTGCGGAAGAATTTGCCTGAACCGGTGGTGATGAAATACTCCCCAGCCAGATTATCTGCCTGCACGCCCATGTTCACCCACTGCCGGGGCTGCGGGTCAAAGAAGGGGCGGCACTGCGCCACTTCTTCTTTCTTCATGCGATAGGTCAGGTTGCCGCCGTTGCGCTCGTGCCAGCCTTGCAGCCAGCCATCGTTGCACATCCGCATAAAGCCTTTTACGATTTCAATATCCAGAATTCCCATGATAAATACCTCTCTTTTCCTCTTCAAACTTAATTATCGGGTGATGATGTCCACAGGAACATCGAAGATTTTTGCCACTTTCAGAATGGTGTCGATGTGACGGCCCGTAGCCGCAGCCATGTGGTGGGTGGGGCCTGCCTCGCTCCAGCGGTTGCAGAACTCCCGTGCGCCGCAGGTAAAGCGGGTGCGCATATTGGTGTCGCCAAAGGTGAAGATGGGGCCGGGTTCGTTGACGCCCTCGGCCACCACGAACTTAAAGTGCCCGTCCTTGTCCTGCGTGATGCCCAGATAGGTCACAGGGCCGAGGTGGGGGTAGAACTGGGTCAGGTAGCCGCCGCCGGTCTTGCCGTGGAACACGGGCACGATCTTCATGGTGGGCTTCTTCTCGGAAATGTCAGCATCGCCGGAACCGGAGTGGCCGATGATGCAGATATCCTCGTCAAAGTCGATGGAGTACATCTCGCTCAGCTGGCCGCAGCCTGCGATGGTCTTGAGGATGCTCATGGCCATGGACACCTTGATGTCGCCCTCGACCGCGCAGGCCACGCCCTGCTTGATGAGCATGGAGAACGCCGGGATCAGCATACTGTCCAGCACACCGGCCTTGCCCTGTGCAAGGCCATCGTAGTGGGACGCAATGAACGCGATCTTCTCGTCCTTGACCCACTGCTCAAAGGCCACGACATACTTTGCCATGTCCCAGACCTTTTCAATGGTGCCGCCGCCCTCGATGTCAAAAGTGTCCAGAATGTCCTGTGCCTTGGCGCGGATGGCAGCTTCATCGGTGATGTTGTCGGCAATGGCCCACATTTTCTCCCAGTCGAACTGCTTGGTGTAGAGGAACATCCGGTTGTACAGATTGGTCTCGTCAATGTACAAGTCCATCATGCCGGGGTACGGACGACCAATTTGTGCCAGATTGGTGTCACGGAAGCGGCGGCGCACCTGTGCGGCACGGCACCAGTCCTCGATCTCGGCCTGCACCTGCGGGTCGCCGCCCTCGACCACGCCAGTGATGACCGCATGACGCTTGCCAGCGCGCTCCAAGTCGGCCACCATCTCACCCACGGCACCGCAGGCGTACAGCTCACCCAGCCAAGTGGGGGTGTCCGTGTTGGCATAGTCCGGGGCTTTCTTCTTCTGGACGTTCACCAGCACCACAGGCACATTCAGGTCGCGCACGGCGGGCAGCATATTGTAAGAGGTGGCGTAGGTCAGCAGCTGCAAAATGACCAGATCCACATCTGCGGCGCGGAACTTGTCGCCAGCGGCCATAGACAGTTCCTTGGTTGTGACGATGCCTCCGTCCACGACTTCCACGGTGTCGGGGATGGTCTTTTTGAAATCGGCATACTGCTGCTCAAATTCAGGCACGAGGGTCGGGAACTGGGGCAGATAAGCACCCAGAGCAATGGCGAACACGCCAACACGGGCTTTGGTTTCAACGAGCATGGGAAATCCTCCTTATTGAATGTTCATCTGGATCTTCAAATTGCCGATGGCGGTGGCCTCGATGGGCAGCGCCACCACCTGTTTTCCGGTATACTGGGCGGTCAGCTCGTTCAGGGTGGCATTCTTTGCGCCGCCGCCCGCGATGTACAGCTTATCCCAGTGCTGCCCGGTGAGGGCTTCCAACTGCCGGAATGCTTCCCCGTAGCAATACGCCAGCGAGTGATAGACGCTGTTGATAAGGTCGGCATCCGTGGCAGGGGCTTCGCCGGTCTCGGCGAGGGCAGAGCAGATCTCTGCGCGCATGTCCTGCGGGGCAGAGAAGCGGGCTGCGTTCACATCAAAAATGCGGGTGTAGGTGCTGGTCTTGGCCAGTTCCACCATTTCGGCAAAGGAGATGCCCAGCTGCTTCTGCACACACTGGATGATCCACAGGCCCATGATGTTTTTCAGGCAGCGGATGTAGCCCACACCGCCCTCATTGGTAAAGTTTGCGCGGCAGCTTTCCGGGCTGGTGACGGGGCTTGCCAGCTTGACCCCCAGCAAGCTCCATGTGCCGGAGGAGAGGAACGGTGCATCGCCCTGTTCCATCGGGATGCCCTCCACCGCGCTGGCCGTGTCGTGGGTGGCGCACAGCACCACTTTGGTCTGTCCGCCCACCTCGGCGGCAATATCCGCTTTCAGCGGCCCCAGCACCGTGCCGGGAGCGGTCAGCTTGGGGAACATGGTCTCCGGCAGACCCAGAGCCTTGAGGATTTCCGGGTCATATTCCTTGGTCTGTGCATTGACGAGGCCGGTGGAGGTGGCATTGGTGTACTCGCGGGCTTTCACGCCGCAGAGCTTCCAGAGCAGGTATTCCGGGATCATCAGAAAGTCCTCGGCTTCGGCCAGCCGCCCGGCCTTTTTGTCGGCGTACAGCTGATAGATGCTGTTGAAAGGTTGGAACTGGATGCCGGTGCGTGCATAAAGTGCTTCAAACGGCAGGATGCTGTGGACTTCGGGAAGCACCGCCTGCGTCCGGTTGTCGCGGTAGGCATAGACCGGGTAAATCGGCTGATCGTTTTTCAGCAGCACATAATCGACTGCCCATGTATCAATGGAAAGGCTCTCAATGTTCGGATATTTTGCAAAGGCTTCCCGGATGCCCTGCTTCACGTGGGCAAACAGGCTGTCGATGTCCCATTCCAGATGGCCGTCCACCCGCTGGACGCTGTTGGGAAACCGGTACACTTCCTCGGTGCGGAGAACGCCGTTCTCCATCCATCCCACAATGTGCCGCCCGCTGGATGCACCAATGTCGATGGCAAGATAGTTCTTTTGCATAATGCGCCTCCCCTTTGAATTCTTCGACCTAAGTATACGGATTCATCCGGCGCGATTCCATCCGCAAAGGTGACGCATTCTTTGTGAAAAGTCTACTTTCTCATTTTGAAAAAGCATCCGCTGCAGACGAAAAGACCGGAACGCCCCCTATGGAAGAAGCGTTCCGGTCTTTTTGCGTTATTGCGTTATGGTGATCATGAAGAAGAAATGGGGAATTTATGCAAAGCAGTGATGCAAAATCTTACAGCTGGCTCTTATACAGCTCCACGATCTCCTCCACACTGGTATCGCGGGGGTTGCCGGGGCGGCAGGCATCTGCAAAGGCGGACTCGGCCAGGAACTGGATGTCCTCTTCCTTCAGGATGCCCTGCAGGTTGGTGGGAATGCCCACATCAGCGCTCAGCTGCTTGACGGCGGCGATGGTTGCATCGGCGGCCTGTGCATCGTTCATCTCATCAATGCCCTTCACGCCCATTGCCTTGCCAACGGCGCGGTAACGCTCACCGGCAACGGTCTTGTTGTACTCCAGACCCACCGGCAGCAGGATGGCGCAGGCCACACCATGCGGGGTGTCGTACAGAGCGGACAGGCCGTGTGCCATGGAGTGGACGATGCCCAGACCCACATTGGAGAAGCCCATACCGGCAATGTACTCGCCCAGAGCCATACCCTCGCGGCCCTCCGGGGTGTTCTGGACAGCACCACGCAGGTTCTCGCTGATCAGCTTGATGGCTTCCAGATGGAACATATCGGAAATGGTGCAGTGGCCCTTGGTGATGTAGCCCTCGATGGCATGGGTCAGAGCATCCATACCGGTAGCAGCGGTCAGGCCCTTGGGCATGGAAGCCATCATGTCGGGATCGACCACAGCGATTTCAGGGATATCATTGGTATCCACGCAGACGAACTTGCGCTTCTTCTCCACATCGGTGATGACGTAGTTGATGGTGACCTCGGCAGCAGTGCCGGCGGTGGTGGGCACTGCAATGGTGAACACAGCGTGCTTCTTGGTGGGAGCAACGCCTTCCAGAGAACGCACATCGGCGAACTCCGGGTTGTTGATGATGATGCCGATGGCCTTTGCGGTATCCATGGAGGAGCCGCCGCCGATGGCCACGATGCAGTCAGCTTCTGCAGCCTTGAACGCAGCCACGCCGTCCTGCACGTTGGCGATGGTGGGGTTGGGCTTGATCTCGCTGTACACGCTGTAAGCAAAACCGGCAGCGTCCAGCAGGTCGGTGACCTTCTTGGTGACGCCGAACTTGATCAGGTCGGGGTCCGAGCAGACGAAAGCCTTCTTGCAGCCGCGGGCGGTCAGCTCGGGAACGATGTTCTCGATGGCACCGTGACCATGGTAAGAAATGCTGTTCAGAACAATACGATCAGCCATAATACAAAACCTCCAAATTGACCTCTCTTTTTGCCGCAATCACTTGGCTTGGCAGAAAGATAACAAACTTTCTGTACACTAGTATAGCGGGTTCTATTTGAAAATTCCATTGTCAAAAGTCCCAATTTTTTTGTGAAAAGTCTACTCTTGTCCACAAAAAGCGGGCATGCTATACTAAAACCGGAAAGAGAGGACCCGGAAAATGCTGACTTATAACATGGATGTGACCCCGGAAAGTATCTGGAAACGCACAACGCCCAGCGAAGCGGAACTTGCGCAGCCCTATTACTGCACCGAAGCGGGGGTGTTCTATGCCCAGCAGCATTTCTCGACCGCCCGCACGGATAAGGAAAGCTACATCTTATTTTATACTCTGCGGGGCGCGGGACTGATCGAGCAGGACGGAAACTATATCACCCTCAGCACCGGGCAGGCATTGCTCCTCAACTGCCGCGCCCCGCAAAGCTACTGCACCGCACCGGGGCAAAGCTGCTGGCACCATTACTGGGTCCATCTGGACGGTGCAGGGGTCGCCGCCATAGAGCCGCTGCTGTTTCCGGGCAAAAAACTGACCCCGGTGCAGATCACCGGGGTCAAGATGCAGGAATTTTTTGAAACGATTCTGGCGCAGATGGAACGCAGCACCGTGGACAGCATGGTACAGACCGGGCTGGCTCTCCATGAAATGCTTGCCCTGTGCGCACAGAGCATTCTTGCCCAGGCCGAAGCCACCAGCGCACGGCAGGTGATCCTGCAGGCTGCCGAGACCCTGCGCAAAAACTATCAGAGGGAACTTTCTCTTGCCGACCTGCTGGCGGACGCCCACATGAGCAAGAGCTATTTTCTGCGCCTGTTCCGGCGGTATATGGGCACGACACCTTATAATTATCTGGTCAACTTCCGCATCACGCAGGCAAAGGAACTGCTGGTTCTCACCGACCACAGCGTCAGCGAGATCGCACAGGAAGTGGGTTTTGGGGATGCCAGCAACTTTTCCACCCGGTTTGCCAAGGCCACCGGGCAAAGCCCCCTGCAATACCGCAAGAGTGCGCTGAAAAGTGCCGGAAATCCAGAACCGGATTAAACGCCCTGCCGCACATTGCCTTTCCACGCATGGTGCCGACACCTGTGGAAGATCCGAAGTTGTTCTTCATCTGCGGCGGGCCATCGGCGCTGCTGCATTTGCTTTTTCAGTTGTTTTCGGCAAAGTATTCCTGGGCGCGCCGGGCTGCGTTGTTGATGCAGTCCCGCAGTTCGTCCAGCGTATCAAACTTTTTGCTGGGGCTGAGGTATGCGTGGAACTCCACCACCGGGTCGGTACCGTACAGGTTGCCGGAAAAGCCCGGGATAAAGGTCTCGCAGGTCACCTTGGTGGCGTCATCGTTCACGGTCGGACGGCTGCCCAGGCCGGTGGCCGAGGGGTACCACACCCCATTGATGCAGGTCCGGGTGATATAAATGCCGCTGCGGGGCATCTGATAACCCTGCGGGTACAGCTGGTTGATGGTGGGCACCCCCAGCGTGTGGCCCAGACCTGCGCCGTGCTGCACTGCAAAACGGATGGCATAGGGCATTCCCAGCATGGCATTGGCTGCCGGAATGTCGCCGCCCTCCAGCGCCGTACGGATGCGGGTGGAGGACACCGGCTTTTCCTCAAACTGCGCCATGGGCACCACCACCACTTCCACCCCCAGCGGTGCGCACAGCCTGCGCAGCAGCTCCGGGTTGCCTGCCGCGCGAGCGCCAAAGGTAAAGTTTTCGCCGCAGAACAGCGCCCGGGCATGGCAGTCCCGCACAATGCCCAGCACAAACTGCTCCGGCGTCAGCCCTTTGATCTCTTCAAAATCCGGTGTGAGATAATATTCCACGCCCAGGCTGGCGATCAGCGCGTGCTTGTCCGCTGTGGAAAGCAGGCGCTTGCCTTTCATTTTGTTTTCCATCGGCAGCTGGAAGGTGAACACCGCCGGGGCGGCATCGTGTTCCCTGGCCCACTGCACCGCACCGTTGATGACAGCACGGTGGCCGATGTGGATGCCGTCAAAGAATCCCATTGCCACCGCCGTGCCTTTTTCCGGCGCGGTGAGCGGCAGCGGTGCAAACTGTGAAATGATCTGCATGGGTTTTGTTTCCTTTTCTTTCGGAATACGCCCTCATTCGTTCCTGCACCCGTCCGCTTTTTCCGGGCGGGAGAAGCAGACGGATAAGGGCGTCAATTTCGTTCTACGAACAGTTTTTCCACCCGGAGCACACCCTGTGTGATGTTGGCCAGGCCCAGGAACTGTCCGGCGGCGCTGCGCACCCGGTAGCGGCCATCTGCCGCCGGATAGCGGCTGGTGGGGCAGCCATTGTACAGGTGCTGCTCCACCCAGGGTTCCACCACCAGCAGCGGCAGCGGTGCAAACACGCTTTCCACCGGCAGCATCAACGCTTCCAGGGCGTCCACGCCCTGCTCTTTGGCCGCAAGGATCTCTTCCAGCGTGTGGGCATCGGCTTCGGTGTACAGGCCTGCCGAAGTGCGGCGCAGGGCGCTCATGGTGCCCTTCTGGCCCAGGGCGGCAGCAATGTCCTCCAGCAGGGTGCGGATGTAGGTGCCCTTGGAGCACTTCACGTCCAGCACAAACTCGTGTTCCGCCGGGCTGCCGCCGTAGGTGATGCTGTAAATTTCAATGGGGCGGGCCTTACGCTCTACGGTCTTGCCTTCGCGGGCCAGCTTGTACAGCGGCTGGCCGCCCACCTTGACCGCCGAGTACATGGGCGGCACCTGCATCTGCTTTCCCGTAAACTGCGGCAGCACGGCCTGCAGTTCTGCTTCGCCCACCGTGACCGGAGCCGTTTCCAGCACCGTGCCGGTGATGTCGCCGGTGTCGGTTCTGACCCCCAGCTTCAGCACGGCGCGGTAGCTTTTGTCATGGTTCAGCTGCAGGTCCACCGCCTTGCTGGCTCCGCCGCAGAACACCGGCAGAACGCCGGTGGCCATGGGGTCCAGCGTGCCGCTGTGGCCCAGCTTGCGGGTGCCCAGCACGCCGCGCAGCTT
>CAKTGS010000090.1 GCA_934561485.1 uncultured Faecalibacterium sp. | reverse complement strand
CTGCAGGCGAACTACGGCATCGTTGCCGGTTACCGGAATGTACTCATTTCGGGCAACAGCACGGTCGATTCGACCACGCGGGATACGGCCATCCAGCTCCGCAACAGCAAGGGAACCAAGCTGCATATCACGGATGGCAGCGTCTACAACATGACCGATGGTTCTCACGATAACTATAACCTTTATGCTTATAATTATGATTATAATGCCAACCACGATATTCTGGTGGACAAGGGCGGCGTTCTGTCCATGGACCTGCACAATTCGCATGCCGGCATCTGTCTGGGCATGAATTGCACCCTGACTGTGGATGACGGCACCGTCCTTGTAAAGGGCGATTATAAACACAGCGGCATCTACATCGACGGCCCCTTCTCCAAGATTCTTATCAAGAATAACGCCCATGTGGAAGCTCCCACCATTGTAGGGAACACGTGGCCCGGTCAGAAGCTCGTCGTCACCGGCGGCACCCTGACCTATGATTACAGCGCCGATAACACCCTGTGGCCGGTGAACGAGCAGGGCGACAAGCTGACCAACTTCCTGCTGACCAAGGACGACGCCCACGCCGACTTTGATGCCTTTGCCTACAACGGCGATGAGTACGAGTACGTCTCCGACCTGAAAAAGGAAAAGGGCAAGCAGTACCTGTCCGTGTGGGTGCCCGCCGCCGCACTGGAGTACATGCTGGATGTGGACGGCAGCCACGACCCGGAGATCATTGGCAAGACGCTAGCAGACCTGCAGGCCGCCGGTTACAACTTCAACACCAAATACAAGACTTCTGATGGTGTGATCGTCCTGCAGGATATGGTCGCGAACGGCCACAGCCTGAACTTTACCAAGACCACCGATGCCGATGGCAACACCAAGCTGATCTGGGGCAACTACGAGAACCGTACCGATGGCACGCCCAGCCCTTACGATATGGTGTATGGCACTGAATATGAGTACGAAGGCCAGAAATACACCATCGTGTGGGGTTACGAACACCAGAACAACGCCGATGGCAGCGATGGCCAGAACGTTCTGGATGCCTTCACTGCCGACTCCAATGTACAGGTCACCGGCGACAACATCACCGGTGAGGCCTCCGATGCCTACACCGTAACCATTTACGGTGCTCTGCGGAAAGTCGTGGAACCCACACCCGATCCCAAGCCGAACCCGGAACCGAACCCGGAACCGAATCCGGAACCCACACCTGATCCGGAACCCACCCCCGATCCGGACGAGCCGGAAACCCCGGACACCCCGGAAACCCCGGAAACCCCGGACACCCCGGAGAACCCGCCGGTGGAGGACGCCACCCCGGACGAGCCCGCTGAAACGCCCGTGACCCCGGAGAACCCCGAGACTTCTCCCGTGCAGGATGCCACCCCGGACGCCGCACCCGCCGCTGCTGCCACGGCAGCACACCTGCCGCAGACCGGTGTGAACTGGGTCGCCGCCCTGGCAATGGCCCTCAGCGGCCTGGCCCTCATGGCAGCCGGTGCCTTTACCAGCCTGTTTGCCAAGAGCAAGCACTAAACCGTTCCCGCACAGCGGCCCGGACAACCGCTGTTTTCCCCGCATCAAACAAAAGGCAAAGCCCCCGGAACCGCGGTTCCGGGGGCTTTGCCTTTATGCTTTTTAATTTTTGAGCAGGCCATCCACAGCGGCCACCAGCGCCTTGCCGCGGCGGCCCAGCAGCCGGGGCAGGAGCACGCGGGCCATAGCCCACACCCCCGCAAAGTTGACGAGAATGACCACGGCGGTAATGATGCCGGTCCACAGGCCGTACAGCGGGGTCTCCGCCAGCAGCACAAAGGCCTCGAACACCAGCAGGCCCACATTCAGCAGCACCCGGCCCGGGTGCACATGCATGTGGATCATGCGGCTGGCGTCCACCGAGCGCAGGATGAACACCAGGGCCAGACCCAGGAAGGATGCATAGGTGGCACCCACCGGTCCCCAGGCCTTGATGAAGAAGTAGTTCATGATGCAGTTGCTGATGGCACCCGCCATCATGGTGACCATGCTGCGGTCGGACTTTTTGGTCACCACGTACACGCTGTTCATGAACTGGTTGAAGCAGCTGCAGGTGGAAGCCAGCACCAGGAAGGGTACAAAGTGCCAGGCATAATAGTAGTTGGACTTCATCACGTGCATCACCGGGCGGCACAGCCAGATGATGCCTGCCGCGCAGCAGAACAGCACGCTGGAATAGGTGCGGAAGATCTTGGTAAAGAACTTGGCGCGGCCCTCTTCTTCCGTCACGGCAGAAAGCTGCCAGGCATCGTAGAAGATCAGGCCCAGCGTGGTGAGGATGGTGGGCAGGAAGTAGCCGGTAGACAGCAGGCCGCTCCAGGCATCGCCGCTGTGGCCGTCCAGACCATCGCACATTTCACGCACAAAGAACAGGTCGGATGCGTTGATGATCCAGAAGCTGATCTGCGCGGGGATCATGGGCAGGGAGAAGTGGAGCATCTGCTTCCACAGGTTCTTGTTGATGCCCTTCAGCTCCACGTAGTTCCACAGCCTGCCGGTAAAGGTCAAAAACAGCACGCTGACCAGATCGCCGCTGATGATGGCCAGCAGGTAACCGTTGGCCCCCCACCGGAAGCCCACCAGGTACAGCACATAAAAGGCCATGGTGGCCACGGTGCACAGCACGCCGTCCACGGCCACCAGCTTATTCCACTGGCGGCTGCGCACAAACTGGGTGCACAGGGTGCGCAGGCAGCTCATGAGCACGTAAATGTAGATCAGCAGGCCGTACTGGGCCATGTCCGGCAGAAACTGCGCAATGGGCCAGCACAAAATCAGAATGCCAAAGCCGCCCAGAATGGTCAGCAGGCCGTTGGTGAACACCTGCTTTTCACTGTTGCCCTTGTCCAGGCCAAAGCGAATGATGGCGTTGGACATGCCCATGGACACAAAGGGAATGAGCAGGTTGGCATACTGGCTCAGGATCTTGGACAGGCCCAGGTCCGCGATCTCCGCCATGGCGTAGGTAAGAAAGGGCTGCACGATCAAAGTGAGCAGCTTGGACGAAAAGCTGGAAATTGCAAAGATCAGGGTATTGCCGGCCAGCTTGGAATATTTATCGCCGCCGGACTTTTTTTCGTTTTCCAAGGGAATTTTGCCTCCTGTTTTGTTTTACAAAAGAACACGCTTCTTCTGCAGGGAACACCCTCATGCGTTCCCTGCAGTCAAAAGCCTCCTGCGCGCTCCGGGATTTACTGTTTCAACAATTCCCGCCGGGCTTTCCAGTCCGGCAGCAGCTTTGCCACCTCGGCCCAAAAGGCCGGGCTGTGGTTGGGCTGCAAAAAGTGGCAGTATTCGTGCACCACCACATAGATCTGCGCCGCCGGGGGCATGTTGTACAGCTGCAGCGCAAATGTGATCTGCCGCTTGTTCATCGCGCACACGCCCCACCGGGTGTTCATGCTGCGCACCTTGATGGTGGGCTTCTGCCCGCCCAGCACCCCCGCAAAGGCCGGATACACCTGGTCGCTCATGGCCGTAAAATAGGCCAGCGCCGTGGCCTTGTCGGGCAGGTTTTGGTTTTTGCGGGCGTAGTGCTCCATCAGCTCGGCCCGGCTGCGGCGCACCCAGTCGGCCTGAGCTGCCACAAAGGCGTCCGCCTTCTGGGCACTGCTGCGCAGCGGAATGCTCACCGCCACCGTGCCATCCGGCCGCACCCGCAGGTGCATCGTTTTTACCGGTTTGCGCACCAGCTCGTACTGGATGCCCCCCGCATTGCGCAGCTGGGGTTCCGGCTTGCAGGCTGCCATGTCAGGAAGTCCTGCTTTCAACCCTGCTGCCAAGGGGCAGCTGGGCCAGCACCACGGCGGCAAAAATCAGCACGCAGCCCATGCCTTCCCGCAGGGAAAGGCTTTGGTGCAGCAGCAGCCAGCCGCCCAGGGCGCTGAACACGCTTTCCAGGCACATGATCAGGCTGGCAATGGCAGGGTTCAGGTCTTTCTGGCCCAGGATCTGCAGCGTATAGGCCACCCCGCTGGACAGCACACCGCAGTACAGAATGGGCAGGGCGTTGGCGGTAAAATCCGACATGGTGGTCTGCTCAAACAGCAGGGCCGCTGCGGTGCTCTCCACCGCCACCACCAAAAACTGCACAAAGCTCAACCGCACGCCGTCCACCTGCGGGGCAAAGCGGTCCACACACATGATCTGAAAACTGAACAGCACCGCACACAGCAGCAGGATCAGGTCGCTGCTCCGGATGCTGCCAAAGCCGTTTTTCATGCACAGCAGGTACAGCCCCAGCACGGCAATGATCATGCTGCACCACAACCGGATGCTGCCCTTACGGCCCAGAAACAGGCCGAACACCGGCACCAGCACCACATACATGGCGGTCAGGAAGCCGGCCTTGGCCGTGGAGGGGTCCAGCGTAATGCCGATCTGCTGCGCAGCGCTGGCCGTGAACAGAAAGGTTCCGCACACAAGGCCCGCCTTCCACAGCTTTTTGCGCTCGGCTGCGGTTTTGGTCTTTTCGTCCGGCTGGCCCTGCCTGCGGCGCACAGCGTCAAAGGCCGCCACCGTGGGGGCCAGCACCAGCACCGCCATCCAGCTGCGCCCGGCCAGAAAGGAATATGCGCCCATGCCGGAACCAGCGCTCTGTGCCACAAAGGCCGTGCCCCAGATAAAGGCGCACAGCATCAGCAGCAGCGAATTCTTGGTTTGTGTCCGCATCAGCCCACGCCCTCCAGCTTCAGCAGGCCGTACAGGTAGTAGCGGCTGGAATCATAGGAGATGGTCATGCGGTAGATGCCCACGGGGTCCAGCCCGGAAATGGTGCACCGGTAGTCCGTGCCATCGGTTTTGATATAATAGGTGCTGTCCGACACGTATTCCTCGCCGCCGTCCACCTTTTTCCACAAAGCCACCTTGAACTTCTGGGTGCCCTCGGCGGTGCCGCAGGCCATCACGTTCAGCGTGCCGGTGGGCACGGCAAAATAGCCGGTCTGGCGGCTCCAGATGCCATTGAACACCGCATACAGGCAGCCGTCCACCATGGCCGTATCAAACTTGGCCGAAGCGTCCGCAATGCCCTGAATGATCAGTTCATCGCTGGTAGACTCGGCCCAGCGGGTGGTGTCCTCTTCCTGCACTTCGCTGGACGCACCGGTGATCTTGTGCGCCACACTGCGCAAAGCGTCCTTGCAGCCGGTCAGGCCCGTCACCAGCAGCACCGCTGCCAGCAGGACGGCCAAAAAGCGTTTTTTCATTTTCATACGTTTCCTCGTAAAACAACCGCATGTTTTTTCTTCGGGTCTCTCCCCGCAGCGCAGAGCCGGGGGAGAAATTCATGCTATAGTATACCGCATTTTGCCGCCCTGCACAAGAGAAAGGGCCTGCTTTTGGGCGGCTTGCCGCGCGATTTCAGCTTTCTTTGCCATTTGCCGCCTGCAGGGCCGCAATTTCGGCGGCAGCCAGCTCCGGTGCACCGGCCCCGAACAGGCTGCCGTACCGGTACAGCGCCCAGCCCCCAGCCCCCTGGCTGCGCAGGTCCTGCACCTGCCGCGCCAGAGCGCTGCCGGTGCTCCAGCCGCTCACACTGTCCGGGTTTGCCCCGCCATCGCCCACCCCGATGCGGTAGGCTCCCAGCCCGAAATACAGGGCCGCTTCTGCCGCACGGGGGTACGCCAGCCATGCCGGAACAATGTTTTCAAAGGCAAAGCGGGTGCTGCCGCTCTGCAGCGTGTAGCCGTAGCCCCAGTATACCTGCGGGCACAGATAATCCACCACAGCGTCCCGCAGCCAGGCCGTCACATCGCTGTACTGCTGGTTTTCGTCATTGTCCGGGTTGCCCTGGGGGCTGATGCCGAACCGCAGGGTGGGGTCTGCCGCCTTGACAGCATCGTGCACAGCCCGTACCAGTGCGGTCACGTTTTCCCTCCGCCAGGCGGCAAGGTCCCCGCTGCCGCTGGCCGCAAACTGCGCCGCATCAATGCGTTCCTCGGTGGTGGGGTAAAAATAATCGTCAAAATGGATGCCGTCCACCGCATAGTTCTGTACCAGCTCCTCCACGCCCTGCACCACATAGGCAGCGGCTGCAGGCTCGGCGGGGTTCAGGTAAAGGCCATCGCCTGCCGCGCACACCCATTCCGGGTGGGTGTTGGCCAGGTTCTCTGCCGCAAGATCCGGTGGCATGGCTGCCGAGGACCGCAGCCGGTAGGGGTTGATCCAGGCTTCCACCGAGATCCCCCGGCCATGGGCCTCCTGCAGCAGCACATCCAGCGGGTCAAACCCGGGGTCCTGCCCCTGCACACCGGTGCACAGGTGGCTCCACGGAAACAGCGCACTGCGGTACAGTGCATCGCCAAAGGGACGCACCTGGGCCAGAACCGTGTTCAGGCCAAGGGTGGTGCAGTTGTCCAGCAGCTGCGCCGCCCCGGCACGGAAGGCCGCTTCGGAGGAAAAGTCCATCGCCGTCCATTCCAGATAGCTCACCCAGACTGCCCGCCATTCTCCGGCCGGCAGGGCCGGGTTCTGCACCGATGGCTCACTGCCGCCTTGGGGCGGGGCCTGCTTCCGGCTCTGCAGCAGCCAGGCCCCGGCGGCGGCGCAGACGGCACCCGCTCCCAGCAAAAAAGCCCGCCGCCCGAACCGTTTCTTTGGTTTTTTTCGTCCGGCTGTTTTGAACCTGCGGCGCTGGGTCACAGCGTTTCCTCCTGGGTCTTATACAGGGTCAGGGCGGCCCAGCCCCGGGCGCAGGTCACCAGCACGAACAGCAGGTTGGTCCAGAAGGCCAGCCCGCTCATGCCGGCATACCGGGTCAACAGCCAGAACAGGGTGCGCAAGGCCTCGGCCACGCACACCAGCTGCAGCTGCCGCTGAATGGGTCTGCCGCGGCCATACTCGATCACCAGCAGGATCGGCCACACCAGCGCCGAGCACAGGTCTCCTGCCCAGCCGTTGGCCGCCAGCTTGCTGAGCATCAGCACCACAAACACCCCGGTATAATTGCGCTTGTCCTTGGCCGGGGCACCCTTCTGGGCAGCCAGAAACAGCACCGCGATGCCGGTAAGGCAGAACACCACCAGTTCCAGTGCCGAAAAATCCATACCGCCCAGCACGGCAAACCCGCCCAGCATGGACACGGCCGCTGCAGCCAGCAAAAAGAAATACCAGGTCTTGCGCGTAAATTTCAGCTTCATTCGGTTCCTCCCGCCCGGCACAGGCGCACCGGGCTTCCTGACAAATTTTTCAAAGAATTAAAAATATTATAGCACAAAAGCCTGCAGGTTGTGTTACAATAAGGAAAACTCTTGGGGAGGAACACCATGCATTCTGTCATTTCCATCGTCCTGCTGGCTGCCGTGCTGGGCGTGATCGTTTTTCTGCTCTCCCGCCGGGAGACCGGCCGCCGCAGCCAGTACGGCCCGGCCGGTCTGTCGGAGTTCCGCACCGGCCTGCCGCTGGACGACTGCTTCGACCGCCTGGACGCCCACAGCCCGGACGATGTGTTTGCCTACGAGTGCCGCCGGGAAACGGATGGCGGCTTTCTGCTGCACCTGACCCTGCACCAGCCCACCCAGCAGCCGCTGGATACCCTGTACACCCTACGGCTGGACCCCGGCCGCCAGACCGTGGTGACCCTGATCTTCATCCGGGAGGCCTTTGGTTACAAAGAGCCGCTGTTCCCCCAGGAAATGCTGGACGAGTTCCTGCTGCAGAAGCTGGATGCCCACCGCACCAAGTAAGTTTTGCCGGCAAGGGGCTTTTCATTTGCGGCAGAGTTTGGTATACTAAGATACAGCGCTCTGCCGCGCAGATCCGGGCTAGTAGCTCAGTTGGTCAGAGCTGGCGGCTCATAACCGCTTGGTCTTACCATCTCACATTCAAAAGTTATCGAGCCATCGCATTTTTTCAAAAATTGCTTTTTAACGATCTATTTTTTGGCGTTAAAGAGGCATTTAGCTATTATCCCATGGCGTTATTCCCAATTATTGGGGCCAGTAGTTCAGTCGGTTAGAACTCCCCGCTCATAACGGGGCTATCGCGGGTTCGAGTCCTGCCTGGCCCACCAAACAAGAAAAATCCGAACCTATTTCCGATTGGAGAAGGGTTCGGATTTTTCGTTTTCTTCGGGTTTGAG
>CAKTGS010000089.1 GCA_934561485.1 uncultured Faecalibacterium sp. | reverse complement strand
CAACAAAAAAGCGTTCTGAGAAATCTCAGAACGCTTGGTGGTTGCGGGGGCCGGATTTGAACCAACGACCTTCGGGTTATGAGCCCGACGAGCTACCAGACTGCTCCACCCCGCGATATTTACTTTTTGCTCTCAGCGGCTCTCGCTGACTGCTCAAGTATAATACCATACCACAGGGCGGATGTCAACACCTTTTTGAAAAAAGTTTTACTTTTTCAGGTGCCGCTTTTTGCGCCAGAAGAAAACAGCGGCGGCGGCCGCCAGCACCAGCACGGCGGCCGGCCAGATGTAGATCAGCCAGACGGCCAGCTGTTTGGCGCCGTCCACAAAGGCCTTCCAGCCATCGGTGAAGGCGGTGGCGATGCGGGAGCCAAAGCTCTCGCTGGGGGGCGAGTAGGTCTGCACTTCATTTAATGTAATATAAACGGTGCAGCAGTCCACCTGATCGCTGTACCAGTCCAGCTGGCTCTGCCAGCTCTCGATCTGATACTGCACATCGCTGAGGGAGGACTCGATCTCCAGCAGGTCCGAAAGGTTGTCGGCCTGCTCCTGCAGCTGCTGCAGGCGGGTGCGCTGGGCTTCCAGACTGGCCAGGCGGGCTTCCACATCCATGTACTGGGTGGTCACGTCCTCGGCGTCCTGGCTCTGGGAAGTCACGTTGCCGGCCTGGGCTGCGGCGGCCAGAAAGCTGCTGTAATTGCTCTGCGGCACCCGCAAAGTCAGGCTGACGCTGCGGCTCTCGTTGGAGCGGGTGTACTCGCTGCTGGATTCCAGGTAGCCGTCTGCATCCTGCAGGGCGCTGTCCAGGGCGGCGCGGGCGGCCTCGTAGTCCTTGCTTTCCAGCGTCAGGTTGGCCGTGTAGATGATCTTGGAGCTGTCGGCGCTGCGGCTGCCCTCGGCGGCGGCATCCCCTTCGGACAGGGCGGCGGTGCCGTTCTCATCCCCCAGGGTGTAGCTGGCGGCTTCCGGCAGCGCACCGGAGGTGTCCATGGCGGCCATCCTGTGGGACTGCACCCCGGCAGCCGCCGTGCTGTCGGCCGAATACTCGGCCAGATTGCTGCTCCTGGCCCCCATGCCGATCATGCCGGTGGCAAAGGCCCCGTAGCCCACCACGCACACGGCCAGGCAGGCGGCCAGCGTGCCCAGCTGCCTGACCGGGAAGCAGATGGGTTTCTTTCTGCCTGCCCTTTCCGGCTCCGGCTTTTGGGCGGCGGGGGCGGCCATCATGGGGCGGGCCAGCTCTTCCTCGGGCAGGGTATCCGCCATGGCCAGCAGCTTCGCCTTCAGTTCCTTGGGGGAGGTCAGGTCGTCTGCTTCCATTTTATACTCATACCACTGCATCTTCGATCTCCTCCTTCAGCATCGTATGTAACTGCGCCCGGGCGCGCCGCAGCCAGCTGAGCACCGTGTTGGCGGGCACCTTCATCATCCGGCCGATCTCCGCCGCCGTGTACCCTTCGTAGTAGTGCAGGTAGATGGCATTGCGGTAGTTTTCCGGCAGGGCGCGCACCGCGTCCAGCACGCTGCCGTCCGCCAGTTCCTCCGGGGCGGGCAGGTTCTCGTCCAGCTCGGTGTCCTTTTGGTGGGCTGCACGGGTCAGGTCCCTGCAGCGGTTGATGGCCACCCGCAGCAGCCAGGCCTTGAGATGCTCCTCACTCTCAAAGGTGCCGCTGTAGTTCAGCAGGCGCTCAAACACGTCCTGCACCACATCCTCGGCATCGGCTGTGCAGCGGCAGTTGTGCATGGCCGCACGGTAAACGGTGTCGCTGTATCGCTGCACCGCCAGCGCAAATACTTCTTTTTTGGTCAGCTGTCCCATCATTCAAGCTCTCCTTTAATGCCTGTACAGGTTCGGCGGAACCGTTTTGTTCCACGGGGACATTCACCCAGGATACGGCTGAGCGGCCCCGATTATTGCAGTTTTTGCCACAAAAAGTAAGATTTTTCCTGTCCGGGGTGCCGGGCAGGGTCCTGTGGAGCTAGTATAACATGGATACGGCAAAAACAAAAGGCCTTCCCTGTAACGGAAGGCCCTTGGCTTACCGGTATACCCGCTGCAGAAGCGCCACCTGCTGTGCCAGAAAACGCTCGGCCCGGGGGTGAGATACCCAGCATTTTCCTGCCGTGCGGCGCACCAGCTGCCGCCCCAGCGCGGCGGGGTCGGTGTCGATCTGCTCCACGTCCTGCACCGTAAGCTGCACCGTGAGCAGGGCCGGGGCATCCGGCACCGGGGGCAGCGGGTCCTCCCACACAAAGGGCGGCAGCAGCTGCACCGCCGTCACCGCGCGGGTGCACTCCTCGGTGAGCAGCAACGCCGCCGGGGCACCGTCCGCCGCCACATGCAGGCTGCTGTACAGCACCTGCAGCTGCCCGGGGGCCAGCAGGCGGGCAAACCCGGCCTGTTCCCGGGCGGAAAGGCGCAGGCAGCTGCGGGCTTCTTCGCGGTAGATGCGCCGTGCCGGGGCCTGCAGGCAGGCATACAGCCCCGGCAGCGCAAAGCAGCCGGACTGATCCAGCGCGTGCTGCAGGGCCAGATAGAAGTCCGTCAGCGGATGTGCCGGGTCCGGCTGCGGCATCCCGAAATCCGGCCGCGAAACATATCCTCCACCCATCGCTCACACCTCCGTATTTTTCTTGACATCCCGTAAAAAACGGGGTATACTACAAATAGCAAAGGTGCTGCCCGCAATGGTCAGCTCCCTCCAGCTAGATAGTCAAACAAGATATGACCGCCTAACGTTTGCGAGACAGTGAGGCGGTCATTTCTTATTGTGATGGATCTCCTTGAAGATCGCCCAAGAGATCTGAAAGGTACCGTAGATCGCCCCGCCCAGAAGGCCGAGCAGCACAGCGATATCATTCCATACCATAGAGCATCCCTCCTTTCGCGTTTGCGTCCGGAGGAACCAACAATAAGGTTTCGCAGCCCCCGGAAGCTCTCCGGAGGAAGCTAGACCACCTTATGCAGACAACACCTCTACACCGCCTACCGGCGGTGTTTTTAGTGTACCATATTTCCCTGCCGATTACAACACGCCGCCTATTGTAAACCCTGCGGCAAGTTTTTTGTTGACCGTTCCCCTGCCGGTGCGCTATACTCGGGCACAGATGCCTTGCAAAACAAAAAACAGAGGGGAAAACCGACTATGAAAGACAAAAAACTCACCACCTACCAAATGGCCACCACCGCCCTGATGGCTGCCGTGATGTGCGTGCTTGGCCCGCTTACCGTGCCCATCGGGGCCGTGCCCATCTCGCTGGCCAACCTTGTCATCTGCCTGACCGCCTGGCTGCTGGGTGCCAAGCTGGGCACCCTGAGCGTGGCGGTGTACCTGCTCATCGGCCTGATCGGCGTGCCGGTGTTTTCCGGCTACGGCGCGGGCCTGGCCAAGCTGGCAGGCCCCACCGGCGGCTACCTGGTGGGCTACCTGCTGCTGGCCTTCATCGGCGGCCTGTTCATTGAAAAAAGCAACGGCAGCCCGGTGATCTCCGGCGTGGGCCTGGTGCTGGGCGATGCCGCCTGCTACGTGCTGGGCACGGCCTGGTTCGTGTATCAGATGCAGTGCGAGCTGGGCTATGCGCTGTCCGTGTGCGTGTACCCCTTCATTGCGCTGGACCTGGGCAAGATCGTGGTGTCCTGCATCGTGGGTGCACTGCTGCGCAAGCGGCTGGTGCAGGCCGGTGTGCTGCACCTGGAAGAAGCCTGAGCGCCCGCCTTTATAAATAAGTACAAAAGCCATCTGCGGCCCGCCCCAACGGGCACCGCAGATGGCTTTTGCTTTTTGGTTCGGTTCGCGGTTCAGTCCGCCACAAAGGCGATCGTTGGGTAGCGGTAAACATAGTCCGCTTCACTTACATCGGCGATCACGTAGATCAGGCTGTCCTTTTTCACGGTCATGCTGGTGCCCGTTTGGGCACTGCTGAGCAGCCAGTTGTCCTCAAGCTCGCGGGCGACGTGCACATTGCCCCACAGCAGCTCGTTGAAGTTGTACGCATACGGCGTCAGCACCACTTCTCTGGTGCCGTCCGCCAGCACATTGTCCGTGTAGTCTGCGTCAATGCCCGATGCCTTGCCCTGCAGCGTGATCACGGTACCGGCCGGAACATGGAACAGCGTGCTTGCCTTGCCGGGATGCTCCACCGATGTGACCGGCTTGGAGAGCGTGTAGGTGTAGTTCCAGTTCGTCTGGGCACCAGACTGCCACGAAACGCTGTCCTTTGCCGTGATCGTAGTAGTGCCCGCCTGGTAGGTCACCGTTGCAACCTCTCCTTCAATATCCGGGAAATACTGGAACGTCTCCTTCTGTGCGGGCTGCTGGCTGGAAGCAGGCGCTTCTTCCGGCTTGCTCTCCGCCGGTTGTTCCTTGCTGGAGGCAGACGGCTCCTCCTTGCTGGACGCAGCCGGTTCTTCTTTGCTGGAAGCGGGCTGCTCTTCGGCAGGGGCTTCCGGTTCCGTGCCGGCGTCTGCGGGGGTATCCGCATCCACCGTGTCGGCGTCCGGTGCGTCCGGGGTCAGGCCGTTTTCGGCATCCGTGTCCGCACCGGTGCTGTCCTTCACAAGGTCGGTCAGCTCCTTGCGCTTGGCGGCCACGTTCTCGCCCAGCTGTTCCAGAGCGTCATAGTCCTCCGCCGCCTTGTCCAGCAGCACCAGCGTGATGCACACCGCCGCGTGTTTGGCCAGCACGTCCTTTTTCAGGGTCAGCACGGCGTCTGCGTCCTGCCGGTCCGTGTCTTTTTCCAGCCGGGTCAGGGCCGCTGTGTAGTCCCGCTCCGCGTCCTCCGGCTGGTCGGCCTGTTCGTCCACCCCGGCGCGTCCGGCGTAGGCCTGGGCCTGGGTGTAGGGGTCGTCCCCCGTCTTTTCCAGCACGGTGTCGTAGTCCGCTAGGGCCTTCTCGTACTCGCCCATAGCCGCGTAAGCCTCGGCACGGCCCAGATAGGCTTCGATGTCATCGGGGTTCAGCCGGATGGCTTCCGTAAAGGCGGCAATGGCCTCGGAATAGTTCATCTCGGTCAGGTATTTGCGGCCCAGTTCCAGCTGGTCGGCTTTGCTTTTTGCGCCGCCTGCGCAGGCCGTGAACAGCATAGCCGCCAGCAGCACCGTGGCTGCAAGCCGCAGCAGCCGCGTTTTTGCCGTTTCTTTCATACAACATCCTCCTGCAAAATGGGTCTCTGCCCTCATGATACCGCTGCCTGCACCCCATTGCAAGACAGCATTCTGCACAAAAAACGGAGCTGCCATGCAGCGCACTGCACAGCAGCCCCGGAACTTCTTCGGGTCAAGCTTCCGGCTCGTAGCCCAGGGTAGCGGCCATCACGGCCTTGATGGTGTGCATCCGGTTCTCGGCTTCGTCAAACACGATGCTCTGGGGGCCTTCAAACACCTCGTCCGTCACTTCCATGGCGTCCCGGCCAAAGCGCTCGCCCATCTCCTTGCCCACGGTGGTCTTGTGGTCGTGGTAGGCGGGCAGGCAGTGCATGAACACGGCGCGGGGGCCTGCAATGTCCATGAGCTGCCGGTTGATCTGGTAGGGAGCCAGGTCCGCAATGCGCTCGGCCCACACTTCCACCGGCTCACCCATGGACACCCACACATCGGTGTACAGCACATCGGCCCCCTTGGCGGCCTTGGCGGGGTCCTCTTCAAAGGCGATGGTGGCACCGGTCTGGGCGGCAATGGCCCGGCACTGGGCCACCAGTTCCGGGTCCGGCTGGTACTTTTTGGGGGCGCAGGCGGTAAAGTGCAGGCCCATCTTGGCGCAGCCCACCATCAGGCTGTTGCCCATGTTGTAGCGGGCATCGCCAAAGTAGACAAAGTGGATGCCCTCCAGCTTGCCAAAGTGCTCCCGGATGGTAAGAAAGTCCGCCAGGATCTGGGTGGGGTGGAACTCGTTGGTCAGGCCGTTCCACACCGGCACCCCGGCGTAGTGGGCCAGGTCCTCCACGATCTGCTGGCCGTAGCCCCGGTACTCGATGCCGTCAAACATGCGGCCCAGCACCCGGGCGGTGTCGGCAATGGACTCCTTTTTGCCGATCTGGCTGCCCGAGGGGTCCAGGTAGGTCACTTCCATGCCCAGGTCGTGGGCGGCCACCTCAAAGCTGCAGCGGGTGCGGGTGGAGGTCTTTTCAAAGATCAGGGCAATGTTCTTGCCCCGCAGCCGGTCGTGGCGGATGCCGGCCTTTTTTTTGGCCTTGAGGTCTGCCGCCAGGTCCAGCAGCTGCCCGATCTCGGCCGGGGTGTAATCCAGAAGCTTCAAAAAGCTGCGGTTTTTCAGGTCCATTGTATATTTCCCTCTTTATTCAAAATCACATGCATATTTATACGAGCGATACTTCTATTATAATACGCCGCGCCTGCAAGGTCAAGGGGGCAGAGCATCTTGACAAACCTACACAGCGTGGATTTTTTATTGTGCCTTTCTCTTGCGAAGCTTTCCAAATCTGCTATAATATTTATTATGTACAATGAGATAAGATGGAGTATTTGCATGACGATCACTACGAACACATCCGCCCCCCAGCTCGTTTCCCTGTTTTCAGGGTGCGGAGGAATGGACAAAGGCTTTGAGCAAGCTGGTTTTCACCGCGTTTGGGCAAATGATTTTGACAAAGATGCCCAGGCCGTTTTTCGCCTCAATTTTGGAGAGATTGATGGCCGCGATATTCGGGATGTGCCCGTGGATGAAATTCCTGACTGTGATATTCTTACTGCAGGTTTTCCTTGTCAGCCCTTTTCCAATGCCGGAAACCGCCGCGGCGTGTACGATTCCCGCGGAGAGCTTTATTTGGAATGCCTGCGTATCATTGAAAAACGGATGCCTCGTGTCGTTGTATTCGAAAATGTCAAGGGACTTGTTTCCTCCAAACATCAGAGCGGAAAAAAGTTGATTGACGTCATACAGAGCGATCTGGAATCGCTCGGCTATGCAGTAAATTACGATGTGGTCAACGCTTCTGACTATGGTGTCCCTCAAAATCGCGAACGCCTGATTTTAGTTGCCTTCCGAAATGACTTGCACAAAAAATTCCGGTTTCCTCCAACGCAGACCGACAAGAGCTGTCTCACTCTGCGCCATGTGGTTATGGATATTCCCTCCACTGTTCCGGATCAGGTATATTGGCCGTATTCTCCGCAGGCACAATCCATGGTGGAAAAAATCCCGCAGGGTGGTTCCTGGAAAAGCATCCCCTATGAAAACCTGTCTCCGCGCTTCCAGCGCATCCGGGATGACATGAAACGTTATCACGCTCCCAACTTCTATCGGCGGTTCGGCCTTGACGAGATCAATGGTACTATTACAGCTTCCGCACAGCCCGAAAACTGCGGCATTACGCATCCTCTCCACAACCGCCGCTATACTATCCGGGAAATCGCCCGCATTCAGACATTTCCTGACGATTTTCACTTTATTACCGACAGTCCCAAAAATATTGTTGCAATGTATAAAGTAATCGGAAATGCCGTGCCATGTCATCTGGCCGAGGTAATCGCACTTGCTATCCGTGAGCAGGCATTTTCTGAATAAAGACAGAACAGAAGGAGTAGGACATATGAACACCGATAAAGCGTATCTTCTGGGCCTAACTGTTGGTGGCGGCTGTTTCAGCTCAGACAATCGTTCTTTTTTTATCCGTCTGCCCTATCGACAGTGGGGTGAAGTTGCACAAAATCCCACTCGTGCAGGTATGATCGCTAATGATATCCTGCGCGTGGTCAAACCCTTGATGTCTGTAGAATACGGTCTAGAAGTGTCGTACATTGCCGGAAAAGACTGGCGCATCGTCTGCCATGGTGATCCTTCTGCTCTTATCGCAGATTTACGATCTTTTCAAATTGAACCTACTTCTTGTCTGCACAAAACCGCCGATTTGCGGCTTCTGCTTACGGCTCTTATTGACACCAACATGAAGAAACGTTTTATTGCAGGTGTTGCCGATACCATTGGCAGTATGGCACCATCTCATCGGCGTTTTACTGATGATGTACAGATTATTTCCTTTGAGATCAGTGGTTTCAATTACCGCTATGTTTGCCAATTATGTAATCTGCTCTATCAGCTTGGCTGTCCTCCGGATCAGATTCTATGGCAGCATCCCAACCTGCAATGCGGCTCAGATGCTTACTATTCTTCTTAGGTCAGTTTACAAGGAACTACACGCAGACCGTGAAACGGGCTGCTGACAACAAACGGCGCTATGCTCCCGGCT
>CAKTGS010000088.1 GCA_934561485.1 uncultured Faecalibacterium sp. | reverse complement strand
CCACGGAACGTATAATAATATAAGACTAAATGGAATCCCTGGCCGAGTATTACTCCGCCGAGCTGGCGCAGAAACTCCGCCGCGGTCAGCGGGAAAGCGCGCTCAAGTGCATTGCCCTGGGCGGCAACCGCAGCTTTGGCTACGACATCGGGCCGGACAAGCACTACTGCATCAACGAGAAGCAGGCCCCCGCCGTGCGGTACATCTTTGAGCAGTACGCCGCCGGGGCTACCGCCGCCGACATCGTGCGGGAATTGACCGCCCGCGGCTACCGCACCAGCCGGGGCAATCCGTTCAACAAGAACTCCATCTGCCGGATCATCACCAACGAGATGTATCTTGGCGTGTACAAGTACGCCGACATCCGCATTGAGGGGGGAGTGCCTGCCATGATCGACCGGGAGCTGTTCAACCGCTGCCAGACCCAGCTTGCCTTTAACCGCGCCCACGGCGGCGGCAAGGGTGCGCCGCGGGCGGACTATGTTCTGGTCGGGAAGCTGGACTGCGGCCTGTGCGGCCATGCCATGAAAGGAGCCAGCGCCACGGGTCACACCGGGAGCAAGCACTACTACTACACCTGCAACCAGCACGTCGAGAAGAAGTGTCCCAAGACCTCCATTGAAAAGAACTACCTGGAACAGATCATCGTGGACGGCGTTGCAAAGTACGTCCTTACCCCGGAGAAGATTTCGCAGATCGTGGACTGCATGATGGAATTGCAGGCCAAGGAGCAGGAGCCGAAAGGCAACCCGGAAAAGGACGCTCTGGAAGCAGAGCTTGCCGAGTGCCGCCGCAAGCAGAATAATATTCTTGAGGCCATCGAAGAGGGCGGCAGCGCCCGCCTTGCGGCCCGCCTGCGCGCTCTCGAAGAGCAGGAAGCCCAGCTTACCTTTGCCCTGGGCGAGATCAACAACGCCCCCACGCCGCCCCAGTTCAGCCGGGAAGCGCTCACGTTCATGTTCGAGCAGTTCCGCCGGGAAGAGGACGAGGTGGACGAAGAGTACCGCCGCCGCATCCTGGATACGTTCGTTTCGTCCATCCTGCTGTATGAGGATCGGGCAGAGGTCAAATTCAATATAACCGACCAGAAAACCGGGGACTTTGAGCGGGTGATTTTGCCCATTTCTGCAAACAAAAAGCCCCCGGAAGATGACGGTACATCGTCAAATTCCGAGGGTTCTACCGCGTTGCGGTTGGTGGAGGCGATGGGAGTCGAACCCATGTCCGAAAAGAGTTCAGTGCAGGTGTCTCCGGGTGCAGGCGATCTACAACATTCCCGCCGCGTCACGCCGGTCGCCAGGCTAACGCATTGGTAGCTTCATGAGTTCCTGCCGGTCCGCAAAGCTTAGGTCCGTTCAGGTGCTGTGTCTAAAGGACGCCCCGGCCCCACACGACACAAGAGTGGGCGGAACGCGCAGCACTCAGGCTGCGAGCAACTGATAATTGTTGTTGTCAGTTAATTGTTTGGAGGAGTTATAGAGCAGTTCCCCCGCTGCTACCCGCTGCCCAGACCTCTCTCCCCCCGTCGAAACCTTTACGCCCCCATAAAGCACATTTTGCAATGTGCAGAACGCTTGGTTCTCCGTTGGAAAGCAGCCTGAAAAATCAGTAGTACTTGCCGTTGGATTTGATTGCCCGGTCAATGGAACGCTTGGCATCCCGCTGGGCGGCATCGGCGCGCTTGTCGTAGAGCTTTTTGCCTTTGCAGAGGCCCAGCTCCATTTTTACACGGCCATGCTTGAAATAAAGCGAAAGCGGCACCAACGTGTAGCCCTGCAGCTTGCATTGCTGGTGCAGCCGCCGGATCTCATTTTTATGTGCCAGCAGGCGCCGGACACGCATGGGGTCCTGGTTGAAGATGTTGCCGTGGTCGTAGGGGGTGATGTGCATCCCTTTCACCAGCAGCTCGCCGTCCTCAATGTCCACCCAGCTGTCTTTCAGGTTGACGCCGCCGGACCGCAGGCTTTTTACCTCCGTGCCCTTCAGCTCAACACCGGTTTCCAGCGCTTCCAGAACGAAGTATTCGTGGCGCGCTTCGCGGTTGGTGGCGATGGTTTTGGTCGCCGGGCGCTCTTTGGTGGGTGCCATGCTGCGCGCCTCCTTTCTCCGTTTTGTTTTCGTCTTATTAGTATATCATCTTTTTGCGGTTTTGCAAGGGTGCTTTTTGAAAGAATTGTAAACCTTTTGCTGCTATCCTCAATTTGTTTTTGCCCGCTTCACTTTTTTGACACGCTGCAGCAGAGCATGAATCAGCAATGCCAACGCCAGCATAAGCACTGTACTGACCACAAGGAACATGAAGTGGTCCGGGGCAAACCACTTTGCAGTTATGCCGCAGATCGTGTCATTCAGAAGTGTATCGGTCACCAGCAGCGTCATGGATGCCTTGCCAATACCTGCACACACACGGGCAGCCAGAGGAAGCGCCTGTGAAATGTATGCTGCCAGCCGACAAATAACCAGTGTACCCGCAACTGCACTCAAAATGCTCAGGCTGTATGTATAGGACGCAGCATTTTCGCCTGTATGGGCACCGTAGCACCGCACAGCCAGTTCCAGCCTGCCTGCATAGATACCGTATGCCCATATACTGGAAAGCACAAAATAATACAGGTCGTTGCGCCGCACTTTTGTAAAGACATCATATTTTCTGCACAAGACACCGGCATAATAAAACATCACTGCATAGCAGGCAGCATCTGCACTCCAGGGCAGCCAGAAATCTTTTACGCCCAGCAGCACACCCGCCACCGAACAAGCCAGCACCATAATCGCTTTCTGCAGCTCATTTGCACTGACCCGGTCGATCAGCAGATAGATCACCCGCACCACAAACAGCAGAAGGATAAAATACACAAATCCAATGGAAGCTGCCTGGCTGAAAAAGCGTCTGGAGAAGGACATTTCCAAAACACAATCGCGGACAGAAGCCTTTATGCTTTCACCCTGCAGCGCACCAAACGCTGTATGCAGCACAGAAAATACCAAATAAGGCACACCAAAGGTACGCACCATGTGCAAAAGCCCCTTACACAGGCTCTGCGGTTTGTGGTAAAGGTAACCCGACAAGAGGATAAACGCAGGCATGTGAAAGGAGTAAACTACCCGGCGGAAACTCTCATTCACCGAAAAGTGTGCCACCATCATTAGAATCAATAGAATACCGCGAAGGATATCAATCGTCTCATCGCGGCCGGTTTCTGCAGGCTTCAACCGTCCGTTTGTTTTTATAAGCGCGTGGTATGCGTTCTTTCCCATTTCGATCAGCCACGCGCCGCCTACCGCGATCAGAATATGGAGAAAAGCACATACTGCTTCCTGCAGCGGCTGCGCACTGACAAGCCGGAGTGATGCCTTATAACAAATATCTCCGATTGTTTCCAAATCATAAAGGTGCACGCACAACACCGTAAGGGAGTTTTTACCGATCCAGCTGAAAAGCTCTTCCTTCCGGATGCCGCTGAAGAGCCGAAGAATCCCATACAGCACCACACAGCCGGAAAGTCCGCTTACCACTGAAAGAAACGGATCCACCGTGTCTGCTGTCACAAAGGAAATATCACTGTAGCCCAGAAAGACCCCTACCAAAAAAATCAGCTGCGCAGCGATATAATGTCTCGCCTGCAGCTTTTCCAGCCACTTTTTCCGGCGTACGGCATAACCGATCCACAAAAAGAATACTGCGAGCATACCGGATTGAATGCTGAACGGAAGCCAGATAAACTTTGCAGAGATATAGCCCAGCAGTGCAATGCCGCCCGACCACATCGCAAGGTCAATATCCGTTCGGGCATACTGCAGCAAAAGCTGGAAGATCAGCACCGCAAAGAACATGGCCGGCAAAAACCACACCGCACCGATGCGAGTGCCTAATTCCACACTTCCGAATGTTGTGATTGCACCGGACGCAAAATAAGTGCGTACGATATCGCGGTAGAGGACGGCTGTCACATTTTCAACAGTGCTACCCCCCCCCCCTAAGAACAACACACTTTGCTGCATCCGTTGCTGCAATGGCAAGGCATGTATAGAAATATGGCACCATCAGGCGCTTGAATTTGCCCGCAATAAATTCCGCCGTGACCTCTTTTTGCTTCAGTAAATAACCAGCCAAAATAAAAAAGATCACCAAATGGATTCCATATACAAAGTGAGCTTTTTCATAAGTATGACCCAGCACGACCATCAGCATTGCGATTCCCTTGGCCCGGTCAATCCATTGTTCCCGCATAAAAAGATTCTCCTCGTTACTTTTATTCGCCAAAAAAGGCATACACTCTTCCAGCAGCGTGTATGCCTGATTGCAATGTTTTTACAGTTCCCCGCGGCCGGAAAGGGCGCGGTAGAGGGTGGTTTCATCGGTGTATTCCAGGCTGGCACCCACCGGCAGGCCATAGGCCAGACGGGTGGTTTTGATGCCCAGGGGCTTGATGAGCTTGGCCAGGTACATGGCCGTGGCTTCGCCCTCCACCGTGGGGTTCATGGCCATGATCACTTCCTTGACCTTGCCATCGCCCAGGCGCGCCAACAGCTCCTTGACCGAGAGCTGCTCGGCCCCGATGCCGTCCATAGGACTGATCAGGCCGTGCAGCACATGATACAGGCCGTGGTACTCCCGCGTGCGCTCAAAGACCTGCACGTCCCGGGGCGTTTCCACCACGCAGATCACCGAGGTATCCCGCTTGGCGCTGGCACAGATGGGGCACACCTCCGCTTCGGTGTAGTTCTGGCAGATGCGGCAGCGGTGGAGCTTGGTGTGGGCGTTCTGGATGGCAGCAGCCAGGCCGGCAGCATCCTCATCGGACATGCTCAGCACCTGGTACGCCATGCGGGTGGCACCCTTGCGCCCGATGCCCGGAAACTTGCCAAATTCTTCAATCAGCTTTTCCAGCGGCGCTGCATTGTAGCCCATGCTCTTCCCTCCAGCCGGATCAGAGACCCGGAATGTTCATGCCGCCGGTCAGCTTGCCCATTTCGGCTTCGGCGGTATCGTCCACCTGCTTGACCGTGGCGTTGACAGCAGCAGCCACCAGGTCCTCCAGCATTTCAATGTCGTCCGGGTCCACAGCCTCGGGCTTGATGGTAATGGCCAGCACCTCGTGCTTGCCGTTCATCTTCACGGTGACCATCTCACCGGAGGCGCTGCCGGTGTACTCGGCAGCTTCCAACTCGGCCTGCTTGGCCTTCATGTCCTCCTGCATCTTCTGGGCCTGACGCATCAGGGCATTCATATCGGGGCGGCCAAAGCCTGCGGGCATTCTTGCTTTCATAGTTTGGTTCTCCTTTTATTTTGATTGATCCTCTCAGTCAAGCCCTTCGGGTTTGCCAGCTCCCCAAAAAGAGGGAGCTTTCTGTGTGCTGACCGTCAGATGCATAAAAGCTCGCCCTTCGGGAGAGCTGGCGCAAATGCGCCTGAGAGGGTTTGATTGCTTATGTTCTCTTTTTCCGTTCGGTATCTTCAATGGTCACTTCCAGCCCGAGCTTTTCCAGCGCGTGGAGCGACTGCTCCGCATTGGAAACGCTCTTGCCTGCCGTTTTCGGCTCGTAAGGGCCGATGGGCACCGGCACGCCGGAGACCTGTGCAATGAGCTTTTTGATCAGCTTCTGGCTGTCTTTGTTCTGGCGGATAAAGTCCCGGAAGGTCTTGCCGCCATCAATCAGCACGCGGGTGCCGTCAAAATACGCCTTGGATTTGCGCAGGTACCCGTACAGCATGGGGTCCGCTTCCTGCAGTTTCTGAGTGACCTGCGGCCAGTACGGGAAGGGATTGATCCCCTGCTGTGCTACCACGCGGGGTTTGCCCAGCACCGGGTCCGCCGGGTTTTCCGGCACCGGCGCGGCGGGCTGCGGTGCGGCGGCCCGGGCAGGTTCCGGTTCCGGGGCGGGTGCAGCGGGTTGGGGTGCCGGAGCTGCAGGTTCGTCCCAGGGCAGCGCTTCCCCGCCCTGCACCGGGGGTTCCTCCGGCAGGGGCGGCAGATCTTCAGCGGGCGCAGGCTCCTGCACCGGTTCCGGCGGGGTCTGCACATTCTCTGCCGATTTCGGTTCTTCCCGCACGGCAGGGGCCGCTTCCGTCTGCGGGGCCGGGACATTTTCTGCAGCGGGCACAGGTGCAGCAGGCTGCTGCACGGGAGCCGAAGCAACCGGTGCACGCGCAAACGGCTGCACCGCCGGGGCTGCAGCAAATGGCTGCGCAGCGGCAGCCGGAGCCGTGCGGGCAGGCACAGCGGCCTGCACCGGCACAGCCTGCATCTGCTGCGGCGGCTCAGACAGGCTGAACAACGCCAGTTCCAGTTCAATGCGCTGGTCGCTGCCGCGGGTCATGTGTTCCAGCGCATTGCCCAGTGTGCGGATGGCCCGGATGGCCTCTCGCTGGCCCAGCTGAGGGCCTTTTTCCAGGTAAAGCGCTTCCTCTTCCGGCGACACACCAGACAGCAGCGACTGCCCGCCGGGCAGAGCTGCCAGCATCAGGGCGCGGTAGTGGGCGATCAACTCTTCGGTCAGGCGTTTGACATCCACCGACTGCTGCCGCAGCTGGGCCAGCTCCGCCAATGCTGTGGCACCGTCCTGCGCTTCCAGCGCATCCGAAATGTGGAACAGGTAGCTGCGGTCGGTGACGCCCGCCATGCGGCGCACCACGTCTGCGTCAATTTTTGCGGTGACACCGGCGCAGGTGTCCAGAATGGACAAAGCGTCCCGCAGAGCACCGTCTGCCAGACGGGCGATCAGTTCCGCACCGTCCTGCGTCAGTTCCAGGTGCTCTTCCCCGGCAATATATTCCACCCGGTGAGCAATATCCTCCGGGCCAATGCGGGTAAAATCGTACCGCTGGCAGCGGGACAGGATGGTAGCGGGCACCTTCTGGATCTCGGTGGTGGCCAGAATGAAGATGACGTGTGCAGGCGGCTCTTCCAGCGTTTTGAGCAGTGCATTGAAGGCCGCTGTGGAAAGCATGTGCACCTCGTCAATGATGTATACCTTATATCTGCAGGCGCTGGGGGTGTAGGCAGTCTCATCGCGCAGGTCGCGGATATCATCCACGCCGTTGTTGGAGGCGGCGTCCATCTCCACCACATCCAGAATGCTGCCGTTGTCGATGCCCCTGCAGATCTCGCACTCCCCGCAGGGGTCTCCCTGCACCGGGTGCAGGCAGTTGACCGCTTTTGCAAAGATTTTGGCGCAGGTGGTCTTGCCGGTGCCGCGCACACCGGTAAACAGGTAGGCGTGGCCCACACGGCCGGTGGCGATCTGATTTTTCAGCGCAGCCACAATGGCCCGCTGGCCCACCACATCTTCAAACCGCTGAGGTCTCCACTTGCGGTACAGGGCACGATACATGGCAGCACTCCCCTTTCCGGTAAAACTCCGCACAAAGAAAAAGGACAGCGCTTGACGGGGTTTTGTCCCCGCCCTGCGTAGCTCGGCATACGGATGCAGGCGATCTGAAACGCACAGAACACGCTGCTTAAGGCTGCTTGGTTCCCCACCTGACCTGGTTCACGGCGGCTCCATCGTACAGGACCCGCATCCGTATGCCGAACCACGCCGCAGGCGCTGTCCGGTGCACTCCTTGGAGTGCTTGATTATTGTACCACAAATGCAGCCGGATTGCAAGGGCAGGCAAAACAAAAAGGAGAAGCCCGAAAGCTTCTCCTCTGTTTGTGCGGTAAAGCAGGACGCCGATCAGGACTGGCAGGCAGTGATCAGGCTCATCTTGTACACCTCGTCCGCATTGCAGCCGCGGGACAGATCGTTGATGGGGGCATTCAGGCCCTGCAGGATGGGGCCGTAAGCGGCATAGCCGCCCAGACGCTGAGCGATCTTATAGCCGATGTTGCCAGCCTCAATGTTGGGGAAGATAAAGGTGTTGGCCTGGCCGGCAACCTTGCTGCCCTTGCACTTGACCTGAGCCACTTCGGGAGCAACGGCAGCGTCAAACTGCAGCTCGCCGTCCACAGCCAGCTCGGGGTCCATCTCCTGGGCCTTGATAACTGCATCGTGGCTCAGCGCAACGGTGCCGCCCTTGCCGGAACCCTTGGTGGAGAAGCTCAGCACAGCAACCTTCGGGTCGATGCCGAACAGCTTTGCGGTCTTGGCGGTCTCAACGGCCACCTCAGCCAGCTTTGCAGAAGCAGCAACCTTCACTTCGCCGGTAGCCTTGTCGATGGTATCGGTGTAGTCGATATTCACGGCGCAGTCGCCCATGGCAATGCGCTTCAGGCCCTCCTCGCCGCAGTCACGGTCCAGGATGAAGCAGGAGCTCACCAGGTGTGCACCCTTCTTGGTTTTGACCAGCTGCAGAGCAGGACGAATGGTATCGGCGGTGGAGTAGGTAGCGCCGCCCAGCAGGCAGTCGGCCTTGCCCATCTTGACCAGCATGGTGCCGAA
>CAKTGS010000087.1 GCA_934561485.1 uncultured Faecalibacterium sp. | reverse complement strand
AACTGCATCAGCTCATCGAACTGGTCGGGGGTCAGGCTCTGGGCACCGTCGCACTTGGCCTTGGCGGGGTTGTTGTGCACCTCGATCATCAGGCCGTCGGCACCGGCAGCTACGGCTGCCTTGGCCAGCTCCGGCACCATCCAGGCGTGGCCGCAGGCATGGCTGGGGTCCACCACTACGGGCAGGTGGGTCATCTTGTGCAGCATCACCACACCGGCCAGATCCAGGGTATTGCGCATACTGGTTTCAAAGGTGCGGATGCCGCGCTCGCAGAGGATGACGTTCTCGTTGCCCTCGGCCATGATGTATTCGGCACTCATCACAAATTCTTCCAGGGTGTTGGCCAGGCCGCGCTTGAGCAGCACCGGCTTTTTCTGGCGGCCCACAGCTTTGAGCAGCTCAAAGTTCTGCATGTTGCGGGCGCCCACCTGGATCAGGTCCACATTCTCAAACAGGGGCAGGTGCTCGGTGTTCATGATCTCGGTGACGATGGGGGAACCAACCGCGCGGCGGGCCAGCTTGAGCAGGTCCAGGCCTTCGCTGCGCATCCCCTGGAAGGAGTAGGGCGAGGTGCGGGGCTTGAAGGCACCGCCGCGCAGCAGGGAAGCACCGGCAGCCTTGACCCGCTGGGCACAGTAGGTGATCTGCTCCTCGCTCTCGATGCTGCAGGGGCCGGCGATGACGGCAAAATTGCCGCCGCCGATCTTCACGCCGTTCACATCGATCACGCTGTCGTCCGGGTGGAATTTGCGGTTGGCCTTTTTGTAGGGCTCGGACACGCGGCGGCAGGTCTCTACCACCGGGTTTGCCAGCACCCAGCTCTCGGCCACGGCCTTGGTGTCGCCGATCAGGCCCAGAATGTGGCTCTCGCTGCCTTTGGAGTCGTTGATCTGCAGGCCCATATCCTGCAGTTCGTGGCAGAACTCGCGGACCTGAACTTCGGGTGCATCCTGTTTGAGTACGATGATCATAGTGGTTTGTCTCCTTTGCCTTTTCCTATTGGGTCAAACGGCGAGGGAGACCGGCTCCTTTGCCGTAGATTGCAATGTCAAACTTCAGTGCTCTGAAGTGCGTGACGCTATGATAACACTTCAGGAAACTGAAGTCAAGAGAAATTTTGAATTTTTTCAGAAAAAGTGGTAAAATAAAAACAGAGCGAATGGAAAAGAGGAAAGTAAAATGGGAAAAGAAGCAAAAACCAATGCTATGCGCATTCTGGAACGGGAAAAAGTGCCTTACACGGCCCACGAGTACGCCCATGAAGAGGGTGTGGCCGTGGCCGGTGTGGATGTGGCCGGCAGCATGGGCGAGGACCCTGCCTGCGTGTACAAGACGCTGGTGACCCAGGGCAGCAGCAAAAACTATTTTGTGTTTGTCATTCCGGTGGCGGCAGAGCTGGACCTGAAAGCCGCTGCCCGCAGCGTAGGCGAAAAGAGCGTGGCCATGATCCATGTGGCGGAGATCAACAAGGTCACCGGCTATGTGCGCGGCGGCTGCAGCCCTGTGGGCATGAAAAAGCAGTACAAAACTGTGTTTGACGAGAGCGTTCTGGCCCAGGAAAAGGTGTACGTTTCCGGCGGGCGCATCGGCACCCAGGTGTGCTGCGCCCCGGCAGACCTCATCCGTGCCGCCCGTGCCGCTACGGCGAAGATCATCTTTTGAAGAAGTCTGTCTATTGTGCCAAAGTGAACACACCGTTCCTTTACATAAATTATACCGAAATTATAAGTCATACTAAAAAAGAAAAACAGTGTCGAAACTGCACAAAACTTTTGAAAGTTTTTTGGCAGCATGAGAACACAAGGGAGAATTTGCCCAAACGCTCTTTGCAAAGCCGTTTTTTTGCCGTAAACTGTATGTAGTACAGAGACGGCTGGCGCAGAACGGTGCCGGAGCCGTGGGCTGAAACCATCAAAAACAGAAAATTGCGGAAGGGGAACTTCAAGGATGAAGATGCTGCCGGGTCTCGTGGAACGGAACAATATTCGTGCATGTTACGGGCATCGTGCAGCCCTGCGCAACCTGTGGGAATCGTATACGCAAAAATGAAAGGCCGTGGTGCAGGGGTGCCACAGCCTTTTTTATTTGCCGCTGTCAAAAACAGAAAGAGAGGGTTTGGATTATGGTTCGTAAAGTTGCTGTGATCATGGGGTCCGACAGTGATTGGCCGGTGGTCAAGGGAGCATGTGCCCAGCTCAAGGCGCTGGACATTCCCTTTGAGGCACACATTCTGTCGGCGCACCGCACGCCCGCCGAGGCTGCTGCGTTTGCCAAAAGCGCAAAGGTCAACGGTTTTGGCGTTATCCTGTGCGCGGCTGGCATGGCGGCCCACCTGGCCGGTGCTTTTGCCGCCAATACCACCTTGCCGGTGGTCGGCATCCCCATGAAGGGCGGTGCCATGGACGGCCTGGACGCCCTGCTTGCCACGGTGCAGATGCCCAGCGGCATTCCGGTGGCAACGGTGGCCCTGAACGGTGCCAAGAATGCCGCCTGGCTGGCTGCCGAGATCCTGGCCCTGGGCGATGATGCCCTGGCTGCAAAGCTGGAAGCTGAGCGCACTGCTATGGCCGCACAGATCGCCGCAAAGGAAGAAAAGCTGCAGGCAGAGATCGCTGAACTGTGAATCCGCATCCCTCATCCGTCTGCTCCCGCTGGCCGCAGCCATCTTTCCCCCAAGGGGGGGGGCTTTGGAGGTGCGGGGATGCCTTCCCCCGGATGAGGGCGCAAGGTTCAAGGCGCTTTCTGATTCAAGTCAAAAGGAGAACCAATGTCTGATTTTGCATATCCGCTGCACGAAGAATGCGGCGTTTTTGGCATCTACGACCGCGCCGGTACCGAGGACGTGGCCGCTGCCACTTATTCGGCGCTGTATGCGCTGCAGCACCGCGGGCAGGAGAGCTGCGGCATTGCTGTGAACGATGACGGCGTGATCAACGGCCACCGGGATCTGGGCCTTGTGAACGAGGTGTTCACCCCGGCGGTGCTGGGCAGCCTTGCCAACCCCAACGCGCACATGGCCACCGGCCATGTGCGCTACGCCACGGCAGGCAGCCGTGTGCGGGCCAACGCCCAGCCCATGATCGTGCGGCATGGCCGCGGCACCATGGCTCTGTGCCACAACGGCAACCTGACCAACGCCATTGAGCTGCGCCGCCAGCTGGAAAACGAGGGAGCCATCTTCCATGGCTCTTCCGATACCGAGGTGATCTGCTACCTGATTACCCGCAACCGCCTGCGCATGGGCAGCATCGAGACGGCCATCAGCAAGACCATGGACGTGCTGGAAGGCGCGTACAGCCTGGTGATCATGTCCGCCACCAAGCTCATCGCGGTGCGCGACCCCCGCGGCTACCGGCCCCTGTGCATCGGCACGCTGCCCGGCGGCGGCTACGTCTTTGCCAGCGAGAGCTGTGCGCTGGACGCTGTGGGTGCCACCCTGCTGCGGGACGTGGAGCCCGGCGAGATCGTGGTGGCCGATGCCAAGACCGGTGAGCTGCGCAGCATCACCGACCATGTGGGCCGCCCGGACACCCAGATGTGCGTGTTCGAGTTCATCTACTTTGCCCGCCCGGACAGCATCATCGAGGGCAGCTCGGTGCACGAGGCCCGCAAGCAGGCCGGACGCTTCCTGGCGCAGGAACACCCCGTGGAAGCCGATGTGGTCATCGGCGTGCCGGACTCCGGCCTGGACGCCGCCCTGGGCTACTCCCAGGAGAGCGGCATTCCCTACGGCATCGGCTTTATCAAAAATAAATACATTGGCCGCACCTTCATTCAGGGCAGCCAGAAGCAGCGCGAGAACAGCGTGCGCATCAAGCTGAACGCCATTTCCAGCACGGTCAAGGGCAAGCGTGTGGTGCTGGTGGATGATTCCATCGTGCGCGGCACCACCTCCGCCCGCATCATCAAACTGCTGCGGGACGCCGGTGCTACGGAAGTGCACTTTATGGTGTCGGCACCGCCTTTCAAATACCCCTGCTATTTCGGCACCGACATCCCGGATCAGAAAATGCTGGTGGCCACCGGCCGCACAGTGGAGCAGATCAATGAGATCATCGGGGCCGACACCCTGGGCTATCTGTCCACCGAACACGTGGTGCAGCTGGCCAAAAACGCAAACTGCGGGTTCTGCACCGCCTGCTTTACCGGCGAATATGCCGTGAAGCCGGAAGAGGTGCTTTCCACCGATATCCACGAACGCCACCTGAACGACCGCCCCAAGGACGAGAAAAAGTTAGGAGAGTAACACCATGGAAAAGAGCTATTCGGAAAGCTATGCAGCAGCCGGTGTGGACATTACCGCCGGTTACCGCTCTGTTGAACTGATGAAGCAGTATGTGGCCCGTACCATGAACGAGCACTGCATCGGCGGCCTGGGCGGCTTCGGCGGCCTGTTCGAGCTGGACTGCACCGGCTACAAGCACCCGGTGCTGATTTCCGGCACGGACGGCGTGGGCACCAAGCTGAAGATCGCCATGATCCTGGACAAGCACGATACCATTGGCATTGACTGCGTGGCCATGTGCGTCAACGATGTCATCTGCGCCGGCGCAAAGCCGCTGGTGTTCCTGGACTACATCGCCTGCGGCCGCAACGTGCCGGAGAAGATCGCCGAGATCGTCAAGGGCGTGGCCGAGGGCTGCGTGCAGGCCGACTGCGCCCTGGTGGGCGGTGAGACGGCCGAGCACCCGGGCATGATGCCGGAGAACGAGTATGACCTGGCCGGTTTCACCGTGGGCGTGGTGGACAAGGAAAAGATCCTGAACAACGACACCATGAAGCCCGGCGATGTGATCATCGCCCTGCCTTCCACCGGTGTGCACTCCAACGGTTTCTCGCTGGTGCGCAAGATCTTTGACATTGACGGCGACCCCGATGTGCTGCGCACCGCACCCGCCGAGCTGGGCGGCAGGACCCTGGGCGAGGCCCTGCTGGCTCCCACCAAGATCTACGTCAAGCCCGTGCTCAAGGTGCTGGAAGAAGTGGACGTGAAGGGCATTTCCCACATCACCGGCGGCGGCTTTTACGAGAATATCCCCCGCAGCCTGAAAAAGGGCTGCTGCGCCCGCATCAAGAAAGAGGACGTCCGCACCCCGGCCCTGTTCCACCTGATGCAGAAAGAGGGCGGCATCTCCGAGCACGATATGTTCAACACCTTCAACATGGGCGTGGGCATGGTGCTGACGGTGCCCGCCGAGCAGGCCGACAAGGCGCTGGAGATCCTGCACGCCAACGGTGAGCCGGAAGCTTACCGCCTGGGCGTCATTGCAGAAGGTGAGGGCGTGGAGCTGTGCTGAACATTGCTGTGTTAGTTTCCGGCGGCGGCACCAACCTGCAGGCTCTGCTGGACAGCGAGGCCCGGGGCGAGGACCCCAACGGCAAGATCACCCTGGTGGTGGCCTCCAAGCCCGGCGTGTATGCACTGGAACGTGCCGCAAAGGCTGGCGTGGAGAGCTGCGTGGTGCGCCGCAAGGATTACGCCAACAGCGAGGATTTTGACGCAGCCCTGCTGGATACGCTCAAGAGCCACAACATCGACCTGGTGGTGCTGGCGGGCTTTTTGTCCGTGCTTGGTCCCAGTGTGATCGCCGCATATCCCCGCCGCATCCTGAATGTGCACCCGGCGCTGATCCCGTCCTTCTGCGGGCCGGGCATGTACGGCCTGCGCCCCCACGAGGCCGCGCTGGCCCGGGGCTGCAAGGTGACCGGTGCCACCGTGCACTTTGTGAACGAAGAATGTGACGGCGGCCCCATCCTGCTGCAGAAAGCCGTGGACATCCTGCCCGGCGACACCCCTGAGGTGCTGCAGAAGCGCGTGATGGAGCAGGCCGAATGGAAGCTGCTGCCCAAGGCGGTGGCTATGGTGTGCAGCGGAGAGATTCAATAAAGAGCAGGAATGTCGGAAGCCTTCACCCCTTGTGGGAAAGGTGGCCCGAAGGGCCGGATGAGGGGTGAGCAACCACATGATGCGCCCTCATCAGCCGCCTGCGGTGACAGCTTCCCCTGACTGGGGGAAGCCTTTAGCAGGAAATGCCTGTAGAAGGAGAACAACAATGGAAAAGATCAACCTGAACGAGTATCTGGCCTCCAATGAGTACCCCGGCCGTGGCATTGCAGTGGCCATGGCCCCGGACGGACGGCAGATGTTCATTGGCTACTTCATCATGGGCCGCAGCGAGAACAGCCGCAACCGCGTGTTTGACCCCGTGCCCGAGCGCGGCGGCATCTGCACCGTGGCCGCAGACCCGGCCAAGCTGGAGGACCCCAGCCTGATCATCTACAACCCCGTGCTCACTCTGGGCAAGACCCACATTGTGACCAACGGCGATCAGACCGATACCATTTATGACGGCATGAGCCGCGGCAAGAGCTTTGCCGACAGCCTGCGCACCCGTACCTTTGAGCCGGACGGCCCCAACTACACCCCCCGCATTTCTGCTGTGGTGTACGAGGATGGCAGCTATCAGATGAGCATTCTCAAATCTGCCGATGGCAACGGCGAGAGCGTGCAGCGCTATTTCTTTGATTACCCCCAGCCCGTGGCCGGTGAGGGCCATTTCATCAGCACCTACAAGCACAACGGCAGCCCCATTCCCAGCTTTGAGGGCGAGCCGCTGCGCTTTGCCTGCCCCCGCACCATCGGCGATTTTGCCCACGGCCTGTGGCAGAACCTGAACTCCGACAACAAGGTCAGCCTGTTTGCCCGGGTCATCGACCTGGAAACCGGCGAGAGCGGCGACATGATCTTCAACAAGTACGATGCCGTGTGCAGCGACCTGGACGACCCTGAAGAGCCGGAGCTGCTGCCGGAAGAGCTGGAACTGCTCAAAAAGCTGGATGCCGAAGAAGAATAAAACCGAGAGTATCAAGGAGGATGCACCAATGAATGAACTTGCACTGAAGTACGGCTGCAACCCCAACCAAAAGCCCAGCCGCATTTATATGGAAGATGGCTCTGACCTGCCCGTTACTGTTCTGAACGGCAAGCCCGGCTACATCAATTTTCTGGACGCCCTCAACTCCATCCAGCTGGTCAAGGAGCTGAAAACCGCCTGCGGCCTGCCTGCTGCGGCTTCCTTCAAACATGTGTCCCCGGCGGGTGCCGCCCTGGGCCTGCCCCTGACCGAGGTGGAGCGTAAGATGTACCACATCGCCCCGGATTTTGAATTGTCCCCGCTGGCCTGCGCCTATGCCCGTGCCCGCGGCGCGGACCGTATGTCCTCCTTCGGCGACTGGATCGCCCTTTCCGATGTGTGCGATGTGCCCACCGCAAAGCTCATCCAGCATGAGGTGTCGGACGGCATCATTGCCCCGGGCTACGAGCCGGAAGCACTGAAAATTCTGGCCGGCAAAAAGAAGGGCAGCTACAACGTGGTGGCCATTGACCCCGCCTACAAGCCCGCGCCCATCGAGCACAAACAGGTGTACGGCATCACCTTTGAGCAGGGCCGCAACGAGCTGGAGATCAACGCCGATACCATGCTGAACAACTGGGTCACCGAGAACAAGGACGTGACCGAGGAGCAGAAGCGCGACCTGGTGATCGCTCTGATCACCCTGAAATACACCCAGTCCAACAGTGTGTGCTACACCTACCACAGCCAGACCATCGGCGTGGGTGCCGGCCAGCAGAGCCGCATCCACTGCACCCGTCTGGCAGGCCAGAAGGCTGACAACTGGCAGCTGCGCCACATGGACAAGGTGCTGAACCTGCCGTTCCGGGACGATGTGGGCAAGCCCAACCGCGACAACGCCATTGACGTGTACATCGGCGACACGCCGGAAGACGTCATTGGCGATGATGTCTGGGCCGAGACCTTTACCGAGCAGCCCGCCCCGCTGACCGCCGAGGAAAAGAAGGCCTACCTGAGCCAGGTCTCCGGCGTGTGCCTGGGGTCCGATGCCTTCTTCCCCTTCGGCGACAACATCGAGCGTGCCCGCCGCTCCGGCGTGACCGCCATTGTGCAGCCCGGCGGCTCCATCCGCGACCAGCAGGTGATCGACACCTGCAACAAGTACGGCATTGCCATGGCCTTCTGCGGCCTGCGGCTGTTCCATCACTGATAGTACGGCACAGCGGAAGCTTCCTCCTCGGACACGGATCGGGCCATTCCATCGCCCGCCCTACCGCCTGCGGCGGCAGGGTCCCACCCCAGCGGACGGTCCTCGGAGAAACTTCCGCCGTGCCGATGCATAGAGAAGGTGCAATTATGAAGAAAAAAATTCTGGTTGTCGGCGGCGGCGGCCGCGAGCACGCCATCATCAAGGCTCTGAAAAAAAGCCCGGACTGCGGCGAGATGTGGTGCGCCCCCGGCAACGGCGGCATCAGCTATGATGCCAAGTGCAAGAACATCAAAGCCACGGACGTGGACGCCATGGTGGCCTTTGCCGCCGAGGAAAAGTTTGATTATGTGGTAGTGGCGCAGGACGACCCGCTGGCTCTGGGTATGGTGGACGCCCTGGCTGCTGTCGGCATCCCGGCCTTTGGCCCGGACAAGGCCGCTGCCCGCATCGAGGCTTCCAAGGTGTTCTCCAAGGACCT
>CAKTGS010000086.1 GCA_934561485.1 uncultured Faecalibacterium sp. | reverse complement strand
CTGGTGATGGACCTGGGCGGCTGTGCCCCGGGCCTTGCGCGCACGGCCCTTACCAAACACACCGCCGCTTTGCTGGTGCCCCGCTGCAGCCCATTCTGGGGGCGGGCAAGCATTTCCCCCGCCGAGCTGGACGGCCAGCTGTTGATGGTGCCGGGCTTTGCGCCGGATGCTCTGCACCCGCTATGGCAGGCGCTGCTGGACGCCGGGGTGCACCCGGAACTGGAGATCGGCGAGAAGTTCTATCAGGTACTCTACCGCACCCAGGAGCGCAACGGTCTGGCCCTGGACCGGTTGGAGATCACCTCCGACCACAGCATAGACAATGTTCAGGACGTGGCACTGGACGGCATGCCGCCCATCTGCGCCGCCTTTTTGCAGCCGGAGCACGCAGAGCACCCCTGTGTCCGGCTTTTGTGTAGCTTTTTGCAGGAACACCTGCGCAATCTATGAAAGAAGGGACCCCTTATGCATTTTTATGGAACCATCGGCCCGGCCTGTGCCAGCGCCGAAACGTTGCACGCCATGATGGAAGCCGGTATGACCGGCATCCGCATGAACCTTTCCCACGGAGCACTGGCCGAGCACACCGACTGGCTGCAGTTGATCCGCACTGTCGGCATCTGGGACCTGCTCATTGACCTGCAGGGGCCGGAACTGCGCATCGGACGGCTGGCCAGCCCGGTCACCCTGCCGGAGGGCGGCACGGTACAGCTGGGGGCAGGCGGCATCCCCTGCCCTGTCCAGCTCGTGCAGGCAGCCCGCCCCGGGCAGCAGCTGCTGCTGGATGACGGCAGATTGCTGGTACAGGTGACCGCCGCCGAGGCCCATGGCCTGACCTGCACCGTACGGCGGGGCGGCGTGCTGCAAAGCCGCAAGAGTGTGGCCGCCCCGGGCCTTGCTGTGGCCATGCCCACTCTGACCGAAGAAGATCTTGCCAACCTGCGCATTGCATCGAGCTGCGGCGTGACCGGCGTGATGCTGCCCTTTGTGCGGGGCAGGCAGGACATTCTTGCCCTGCGGCAGGCGCTGGCCGAAGCAGGTGCTGCCCACATCCGCATTTTTGCCAAAATCGAAAACCTTGCCGGGGTGCAGGCACTGCCGGACTTTCTGGACCTGGTGGACGAAGTGGTGATCGCCCGGGGCGACCTGGGCAACGCCATGCCCCTGTGGGAACTGCCCCGCTGCCAGAAACAGCTTTCGGCCGCCTGCCGGGCCGCCGGGGTGCCCTTTATGGTGGTCACCCAGATGCTGGACAGCATGTGCACCCGGGCCGTGCCCACCCGCGCCGAGGTCAGCGACATTTACAACGCTGTGCTGGACGGCGCTTCCAGCCTGATGCTCACCGGCGAAACCGCCGCCGGGCAGTACCCTGTGCAGGCCATGGAATATCTGTTCAAAACCGCGCAGACCGCGCTCTGAGCGCAGGGCCGCGAAGGGCGAAAAGATCTTGGCCCGGTTTTGCAGCGGCATCCGGGGGTGCCTGTGTTTTGATCTCCACGGTCCGTCCGCCAAGGTTTTCGTAAATGCGGTGGGATACCGACAGCACCGTGCGGCCCGCAGAAGCGCGGCGCAGTGCTTCCAGCACGCGGGCTTCGGTCTCGGCATCCAGGTTGGCCGTGATCTCGTCCAGCAGCAGCACCGCAGGGTCTGCTGCGGCGGCACGGGCAATGGACAACAGCTGCCACTCACCCTGCGAGAACATGCCATCGGTGCACATGGTGTTGTAACCCTCCGGCAGGGCCTGGATGGCGGCATCCATGCCGGCCAGCCGAGCGGCGTCTTTTGCCATCTCAGCAGTGATCTGCGGGTCGCCCAGGGTGATCTGTTCCAGCACCGTGCCCGGCACCCGGGCAAAATGCTGCTCCACGCAGCCAATGCAGGTGCGGCGCTCCTGGTCTGTGATGTCTGCCACGGGCACACCGCCAATGGTCACCGTACCGGCCTGCGGCTGGTACAGGCCCAGCAGCAGCCTGAACACGGTGCTCTTGCCGGCACCGGTGCGGCCCACCAGTGTAACCTGCTCGCCCTGCTTGACGGTCATGGAAAAATTGTTCAGGACGTGTTTTTCGCCGTAGCCGAAGGTCACATGCGAAAGTTCCACATTCCCCCGTGCGGGGTTTTTTCGCGCGGCAGGAATCGTGCGCTCCGGCTGGTTCAGGAAGGCATCAATGCGCTTGACGCCCGCCATGGCCGACTGAATGGTCTGGATCTCCATGCCCAGGCTCTCGATGGGGGCGAAAATGCGGGAAACGTAATTGATAACGGCCACCGAGGTGCCCACCGACATGCCAAAGAAGGTAAGCACCGTGGCATTGCCGGAAGCGGACAGCAGCATCACAATGCCCACCACGGCAGCGTTCAGCACCAGCACCACCGGCGAATAGATGGCATCGTAAAAATTGGTGCGTTCCATAGCGGCGTAGCTCTCGCCGATGCATTGGTCATAGCGGTGCTCCCGGTAGGTTTCCAGCCCCAGGGCACGGATGGTGCGGGTGTTGTGCAGGGTTTCCGGCACCTGCCCGGACACCGCCGCCACTGCGCGGCGGTTGTCCAGTTGGGCAGCCAGCATCCGCTTTTGCACATGGCGGGTGAACACAGCAAACAGCGGCAGCACCAGCAGCAAGATCAGTGCCAGGCCGGGGTTTTTTACCGCGATGACTGCCATAATGGAAAGGATGCGGCAGGCATCCGCCACCATGCTGATGATGCCGGAGGTGAACAACGCTTCCACGGTATCCACATCGCCGGAAAAGCGGGCTGCCACCTCGCCGGGGTTCTGATCCACCAAGGTGCCGGCGGGCAGCCGGGTAAGCTTTCGGGACATTTCCGAGCGCAGGGCGTGGGTCATCTTCTGGCCGAACAGCACCAGCAGGCTTTCCTGCGCCGAAGAGAGCGCCCCTTCCAGCGCCAGACTGCCAAAGTAGAGCAGCACTGCCGCAACAGTCAGCGGAAGGTCCGCCGTCAGCCGGTCAATGACGCGGGCCAGCAGCAGCGGCGGCAGCAGCGATGCCGCCACCGAGGCCGCCACGCACAGGAACGTGCCCGCCGTGAGCAGATGGTGCGCGGCCGCTGCCATGCGGAGGGCGGTAAACACACCGTTCGTCTTATGCATTCTGCGGTTCTTCATCCAGGTCGCCTCCTTTCTGCACTGTCTGGCTCTCATACAGCCGGCGGTACAGCGGCACCGTTTCCATCAGCTGAGCATGGGTGCCCACGGTGGTTCTGCCGCCGTCCATAAAGATCACCTGCTTCATCTGCGGGAAGTGATACAGGCGGTGCGAGATGAGGAACACCACCTTATCCTTTGCATATTCCTGCAGGTTGGCAAACACGGTATTCTCCGTGCTGCGGTCCAGCGCCGAGAACGGGTCGTCCAGCACCAGAACCGGGCGCGGGTGGGCCAAAGTCCGGGCCAGGGCCAGACGCTGAGCCTGGCCGCCGGACAGGCGGGTGCCGCTGGGGCCGATGATGGTATTCCGGTCCTGTTCCATGGCCTGCACTTCCTCATCCAGGGCAGCGGCGCAAAGCCACGGCTGCACATCCTGTTCGCTGCCGCAGAGCACGTTGTTCTGCACCGTATCGGCGCTCAGTTCCGGGTCGTGGCCCAGGTAACCCACCGTGGCCGAGATCTGCCGCGGGGTCAGGGCAGAAAGCTCTCTGCCGCCAAACTTCGCCGAGCCGCCGTAGGGTGCTTCACACAGGAACACCCGGCCAAGGGTAGATTTGCCGCTGGCCACCGGGCCGGTGATGCCAATGATATCGCCGGGCTTGGCCGTCAGGCTCAGGCCGGAAAAGATGGGTCCTTCGCCATAGGCAAAGGAGAGGTTCTCCAGCGTGACCTCCTGCGCAGCCGGAATGTTCAGGGCTTCCAGCTGCTCGGGCTGCTTCATCAGCGGCCTGATGCGCTTCCAGGAGACTTCCGCCTTCTGCACGGCGTTGAACAGCTTTGCCACCTTGGAGGACTTGACCACCAGCTTGGTAAAGCAGGAGAGGAAGGTGGTAAAGGCCGCAATGTCCCAGGTGTTCCACCCGGTGCCCAGCACATTTTTGGCACCGAACCACAAAATAAACAGCACACCCGCATTGGACACCGCCAGATACAGCGGCGGCAGCGCCGACTGCCACACATTGCTGCGCACAGCGGTTTTTTCGTAGGTGTTCAGCGCTTCTTCGTATTTTTCCACCCGGGCTTCCTCGCAGCCGCAAATGCGGTAGGTCACGGCGTTCTGAGCGCGGTCCAGTGTGGCGGCGCTCAGGGCACCGGCGGCCTTTTTGTAAGCCGCACCGGCGCGCTGCACCGGCTTTTTCATCCAGGCCGCGCACACATAGGAAAACGGCGTGAACAGCAGGCTGAGCAGTGCCAGCCGCCAGTCGTACACCAGCAGCATGAGCACATAGCCCACCAGCGCCACACCGGTATCAAAAATTTCGGTGGTGAACTTGCGCATTCCTTCCACGCAGTCGTCCACATCGGAAATGGCCTTGGTCATCAGCTCACCGGCCCCTTCTTCTTCCAGGGCGGCCCGGCTCTGGCGCACCAGGTTGGCATACAGGACACCCTTCATCCGGCGGTTGATGTTGTTGGCAAAGCGGCGCACAAAAAACCGCTTGAGGAACCGCGCCGCCTGCACCAGCAGCGTGACAAAGATATACGCCAGCACCAGCATGGCCATTTCAGCGGCGGTTTCGCTGCCGCCCAGAATATCCGCCAGGCACTGCGCCAGGCGGCCCTCGAACCAGGGCGTAGCCAGCAGGCCGATGTTGTAAACAAGCCCCGAAAGGGTCACAAAAGCCAGCGGCTGCCACTCCACTTTAAAGTAGGAAAGCACCCGGTCCGGGCGGAAGCTTTTATCCGTTTTCATGGGCAGTCTCCTCTCCTGCAGCGTTCCGGAAGTGTGGGAACCCCGCACGGCTCTCGGTTTTGGACGCCGTGTACAGTTTGCTCAGCGAAGCGGCAAACGCAGCAGCTTCCTCCTCTGTGAGTACGCCGGTCAGGTACTCGTAAAAGGCTGCTTCCACCTCTGCCTTGGAGGATTTCAGGTTTTCGGCCTTTTCGGTGGGGTACAGCAGCTGGCTGCGCCGGTCGTTGGGCGCATCCTGCCGGGTCAGGTAGCCCTTTCCTTCCAGGTTTTTGGTGCGCCGCGCAATGGCGGCCTTGTCCGCGTGCAGCAGCTCGGCCAGCTGTGCCTGCGTGCAGCCGGGGTGGTGGTGCACAGCGTGGATCAGGTCGATCTCTGCCGTGCCAACCCCCTCTTCCCGCATGGTGAGCAGCACCAGTTTTTCTGCTTCCCGCGCGATCTTTGTGATTTTTCGCTGAGTAATGTCCATAAGCGCCTCCGGAAACGATCCTTAAAAGATGTATCTACATCGTTGTAGGTACATCCACTATAGCACATCCCGTTCAAAACGCAAGAGCAAAACGCCGCAAACTCGTCATTTTCTCCTTTTTTGCTGCCTAAAAAGGCCCCTGCCGCGTTCAGAACGCCTGCAGAGGCCTTGGAACCGCTCCAATCTGCGGTTTTATTGTGTTTCTTTATCGGCAGTGCCTTCGCGGCCGCTCAGCTGCTTTTCGATCATCTCTTCCAGCTTCTGTTTCATGTTGCCGCAGTTTGCAATGTGGTAGGGCCAGAAGTAGGAAACGCCGCTGCAGTCCTCCACCGACAAATCGCTGTTGACAAGCAGCAGCTGGTCCGGCGTCACCTGAAGTTTTTTGCACAGGTCGGCGTATTTTCCGTAATTGATGTTCCTGCTGGAAGATTTGGCTTCGATCCAGAAGAAGATCCCGTTCACCGAAAAAGCAACGTCCAGCTCATGGGCCGAGCTGACGTCCGGCGAGTCCGACAAAATCACGTTGGAGCACAGCGACACAGATGCATTTTGTTCCGTACGGTAGCGGTCCAGAATCTGCTGCACGCTGTGCACCACGTACAGCTCCAGCCAATGCCCACCTGCAAAATTGCGCACCAGCTCGTTTTCCGATGCCAGCCGACAGAGGATGCGGGTGGTGTTGGCATTGAACTCCGTGAACAGGCCCAGGTGATCCCAGCTTTGGGCAAGGGCCACCACCAGCTCCTTGGATTCCATCGGGGCATCCTTGGGCAGCCGGAAGGTGAACAGATCGTGGAACTGCAGGTGGCTGCGGATAAACTGCAAAAAGGCGGCAACTGCCGGGTCCCGCAGGGCTTCGCCCGTTTCCCAGGCCAGTTTCTGCACGGCCAGCGGCGGCAGATCTTCTTCCAGTATCTGCTGCGTAATGGTGTAGCCGTGGCGGAACAGGTATTCCTCCGCCGTGGGATACGCAGGCGCTGCAGGCGGTTCCGGCTCTTCCTGCATGGCAGCCGACCCGCAGGGCTGGTAGTTGAGCTTCCACCCGTGCACAAACACCGGGCAGCGGGTGAGCTGGCCGGTGGTGCGGAAACCGGTTTCCAGATTTTCCAGTGCAAAGGTGATCTTGTTCTTTTCCGGGTTGATGGTCAGGGTGTTTTCGTCCAGCGCCTTCTGATAACTCGTCAGCAGCAGGCTGCGCCCGAGCTTTATGATCCCCGCCGCCGTTTTGGCCGAGCAGCCCGCATTTTTTGCCATGGAGATTAGCATGTTTTTCAGCTTGGGCGCATAGCTGATCTCCTTCATCTGCTCGATCGTGGGCACGTCTCCCCCGTCCGCCGCCGACTGCTGGGGCATCGGTTCCGCCGCAGCTGCTTCCTCCGCCGGGGCCGCAGGCTCTGCGGGTTCTGCAGGTTCCGCTGGGGCGGCAGAGATTTCTTCCGGCAGCGGCTCCGCAGCGGGCATTTCCGGTTCTGCGTTCTGGGGTTCCGGCGGCAGGGCAGCCGGTTCCGGCTCTTCCTGCGGGGCAGGCGCTGCAGGCTCGGTGCAGGTTTCGGCTACAAAGGCTTCGTAAGAGTCCAGACAGTCCAGCTTTCCGGCGGCCGCCAAACCTGCATACACAGCAGCCGCCCGGGCCGGGCTGTTCCGGTCCTTTTTGGTGCTGCCCAGGTCCAGATCGGAAAACGCCCTGTATTTCAGGATATCGTCCGCCTTTTCCGGGTTCTGGCGCAGGGCGCAGCCGTACAGCCAGTTGAAAAATGCATAAGGGTACGGCTCCATGGAAAACTCTGTGCCCTGCAGGCAGTAGCGGACGCATTTTCCGCTCTGCTGAAGCCGGGGGTCCTTCTGCACTTTCTGGCGGGAGCATTGCAGCAGATCCACATAGGGGCCGCCGTTTTCAAACACTTTGGAAGCTTCGTACACAATGCCCACCGGCACGTCCTGCTCCATTGCGTCCAGATGCAGCGGCAGCTTCATGGCCGCCGCATGAATGCCCTCCGGCCTGGATGCCGCCAGGCTGACCTCCAGCGCGGAAACATCCGGGTACACATCGTGAAAGCTGTCCAGCACCGCCTGCACATTCTGCTGTTTGGACTTGTTTGACCACGGAAAGGTCACCGAGATCTCTCTTGCATAAGGGTAGGCCGCCAGAGAGAGATATACTTTTCGTACTGCCATATACACTCCATTTCAAGAAAAACTTTTCTGCGTAGTTTTTTACTGCTTTTATTCTACCACGCTTTTCCCGTCCCGAAAAGGGGCTTTCTGCGCAGGGGGCCCGCTGCCCCCCGCCCTATATAAATGGAAGGAAACTGTGTCAGATTTGTAAAAAATAAAATATTTTAACTATTTTTCTTGACTTATCCAACGGTTCCGCTATAATGGTCGTGTTCGCAAGAAACTTCAAAAATTTTAGATAATCAAGAACAAAGGAGATCCCTGCCATGACGTTTGAAGAAATGAAAAAGATCGTTGTCGATACCCTGAACTGCGATGCCGACAAGGTAACCATGGAAGCCAGCCTGACCGAGGACCTGGAAGCCGACAGCCTGGATGCCGTGGAACTGAACATGGCCCTGGAAGATGCCTGCGGCGTGTCCATCCCCGATGAGGAGCTGGCAAACCTCAAGACCGTGGGCGACATCTACAACTACATCACCGCACACGTCTGAGGCACACGGCCATGAACGATATCCGAGACCTGTTCCCCGGCCGGATGCGGGAGCGCACCTTCCAGCTGAAGGCCAAGCGGGACGCCGGGGCCGTCTGGCACGCACCGCAGTTTGTGGAGTGCAAGCAGTGCGGCCGCCGCGCGGCCCGCACCCTGTGGACCAAAAGCCTTTATGTCTGCCCCAACTGCGGTTATCACATGCCCATTGGCGGCTATTACCGGCTCAGCCTGGTGCTGGACCACGGCAGCTTCCGGGAATTGGACCCGGAGCTGCCCCCGCAGGATGTGCTGGACTTTCCCGGTTATGAGGAAAAGCTTTCCACCGCCCAGAACAAAACCGGCCTGCACGAGGCCGCTGTGACTGCCACGGGCCGCATTGGCGGCATCGCCTGTGTGGCCGCCGTGCTGGACAGCCGGTTTTTCATGGGCAGCATGAGCACCGCCGTGGGCGAAAAGATCACCCGCGCGGCGGAGTATGCCGCCGCAAAGCACCTGCCGCTGGTCATCTTCTCGGCCAGCGGCGGTGCCCGCATGCAGGAGGGCATTTTCAGCCTGATGCAGATGGCCAA
>CAKTGS010000085.1 GCA_934561485.1 uncultured Faecalibacterium sp. | reverse complement strand
ACCGGTATGCCCGGCCAGTATGTGCCGCTCAAGGAGACCCTGCGCGGCTTCAAGATGATCCTGAACGGCGAGTGCGATGACCTGCCCGAGAGCGCCTTCCTGTTCGCGGGCACCATTGATGACGTGTTCGCAAAAGCGAAGAAGGGGTAAGCCATGACGACCTTTCATCTGACGGTGGTCACGCCGGACGGCTGCGCCTTTGACGGCCAGGCCGAGCGAGTGGTCTGCCGCGCCATGGACGGCGACCTTGCCATTCTGGCAAAGCACGGCGACTACTGCACCGCGCTGGGCATGGGCGAGGCGCACATTGTGGATGCCGAAGGCCGGCGCCGCCGTGCAGCCTGCATGGGCGGCCTGCTCAGCGTGCTGGACGGGGACGTGCGTCTGGTGGCTACCACCTGGGAGTGGGCGGAAGAGATCGACCAGGCCCGCGCCGAGGCCTCCAAGAAGCGTGCGGAAGAAATTCTGGCGCAGAAAAACCTCGACAGGCGCGACTATGAGCTGGCTCAGGCCCGCCTCAAGCGCGCTTTGGTGCGCACCTCCATCCACTGAATCAAACCATAAAAAGCCCGGTGCTTCTGCAGGAAGTGCCGGGCTTTTTTATGGCAGTGTTCCGGCAAAGCGCACAAGGCGGCAGACCAAAAAACAGCAGAACTTCCAAACCGACCGGCAAAAACTTGACACACTGCCCCAAAGCACGCATAATGAAACCATCATGGCGGGGTGCGACCTGCCGGAACGAGGGAGGAATTTTCATGAGGCAAAAACGTCTGGCATCTTTGCTGCTGGCGGGCACGCTGGCGGTCAATCTGCTGGCGCTGCCGGCCGGGGCTGCCGCCGATGCAGCCTATACGGCCGAACTGCAGCAGGCCACTGCGGACTGGGCGACCCAGCGGACGGCCATGCCTGGCCTGATCCAGAAATACCCCAACAGTCCGGAACCCTATGCCCTGTGCGCAGAGGTGTACTGGAACGAGCTGCTGCGGGAGCAGGACCAGCTGGACTGGCAGAAAACCCAGCAGATGATCGCCTACTGCGACAAGGCCATTGCCCTGGGCACCCGGGCCGAGCACCCGGCCCAGCAGGCCCTGTGGGACGACTACGACAAGGTGAACCCGGACGGTGAAGAGGTGGACTACACCGCGCTGTCGGCCCTGATCAAGACCGAGCTGCAGGAGTTTACCCTGGGCCAGCAGGATGCCGCCATCCAGTCCATGCGGCAGTATCTGGACCTGAAGAATCGCTGGGCAACCATCCAGGAAAAAGACGCCGACACCAATGCCGCCCAGAAGGAAAAGCGGCTGCTGGCAGAGGGCTATTCCGCTGCCGAAGCCGCCGAGCAGGCCCAGTGGTACAAGGAATCGCAGCTGGGCAATTGTGAGGATGTCCGGAACGAGCTGGTCCCGCAGCTGCGCGCGGAACTGCAGCTGATCGAGGTGTGGAACGCCTCCGGCACCAACTCCTTTGCGGTGGGCCTGTGCTCGGAAAAAGGCCAGGCCGGTAACTTTTTGCAGATCACAGCCGGCAAGGGGGACACCACCATGCTGTTCAACGAGTTCCACGCCGGTCAGCAGCCCGGCATTACCCAGATCACCACTTCACAGCCCATTCAGGGGGTGCAGCGCGGCCTGGATACCATGACCATCTTTGTTCCGGCGGGCACGCAGGTGGACCTGAGCGGTTCCGCCGTGATCGAGGACTGGTCTGTCACCTCGAACATTGGCCACTACACGGCAGCGCTGGGCATTCCTCATACCGTGTGCAGCAGTGTGTGGGATTACAACGGGCTGCCTTACGCGGTTTACGTGGTGGGCGTGTAACACAGACGAGAGCCGGAACGGGAGCGGGCACCCGGCCTGCCCCTGCCCCGGCAGAAGGAGGAAATGAATCATGCGAAAAACCTATGCAAAGCGAATTCTTGCGGCGGTGCTGGCTGCGGCCCTGACGGCCGGAATGCTGGCTCTGCCCGCCGGTGCGGCGGCAGAGCAGGCCTATATGGACGAACTGGCCGATACGGATTGGGGCGATGGAATGCTGCAGCTGGCCCAGAAGTACCCCAACAGCCCGGAGCCGCTGGCTCTGCACGCACGCAGTAAGTTTGTGGGCTGGTGGAACGGGCATGCGTCCTTCAGCGCATCGGAAGCCCAGCAGGTGATCGCCGAGCTGGACCAGGTGCTGGCACTGGGGCTGCAGACCGACCATCCCTATCAGAGCAGATGGGAAGAGGACGAGATGGGAACCTATCCGGATGCCAACGGATACGAGAAGGACTACACGACACAGGCTGCCGATGAAAAGGCCACCCTGCAGTCCTGGATCCCGGGCCAGCAGGAGCAGGTGATCAATTCCCTGCAGCAGTATGTGGACTGCTGGGACCGTATGACCCGCATCAACCTGAGGGATGTGGATCAGGCTGCTGCAGCAGATGAGCAGCGTTACCTCTCCTGGGACTATACGGCAGCAGAGGCCAGGCAGGAGGCGCAGGAGAACAAGAAAAGGGCTATTGCAGATTACAATCAGCAGCTGAGCCAGGACATTCCGGCACTGCGTGCCGAGCTGGACGAGATCCGGGCCTGGTATGCCGCCGGAGACCGGTCGTATGACGTGGGACGCAAGACCGGCGGGAACGGATACCTTTCCGTTGGCGCGGCAAAGGGCGACACGGTCATGATGCTGACGGAAAACCCGGGTGATGGAAACCTTCGCATCTCGAGCATTTCCTTCAGCAAGCCGATCCAGCAGGTGCAGCGCACCCTGAACAGCACCGTGATCTTTGTGCCCAAGGGCACCGGCGTTACCGTGAACGCTGCCCGCGGCATGATAAACTGTTTCCCCGATGGCACGGTTGCCACCAGCAATCCGCAGCAGGTGGCATATACCGTAGAGTATTACAACGGTGATTATTACACCGTGTTTGTGGTGGGCGTATAAGCGGCCTGAACGATGCGAAAAGCCGGAGCTTCTGAATAGCTCCGGCTTTTTGCTGCCCCAAAGGCGGAAAACAATTGACAATGCTCCGGGGGCAGGAGTAAGCTATAGGGGATGGAACGGCTGCACGCTCTGCGGTGCAGCGGCCCCAAAAACGGCAGGCCGGGTCTGACTGGGAAATGCGCCCGGCTCTGCAGAAATCAGGAAAGGAATCACAACAATGATCGCGGAACGAAAACACACCTTGCGGATGTTTGCCCTGCTGCTTGCTGCGCTTGTCCTGTTTACAGCCTGCGCCAGCAAAGCGGCCAGGGCACAGGAAAAAATTGATTTAGGCCAGAAATATCTGACCGAATTGAACTACACCGAAGCTGTGGCGTCCTTTACCGAGGCCATCGAGCTGGATCCGGAGAACATTCCCGCCTACATGGGCCGTGCAGAAGCCTACATCGGCTTGAAGCAGTACGATGATGCCAAGGCCGACTACGGCACGGCAATTGAAAAGGCGGCAGACCAGCCCTACCTGCAGGCGGAAGCCTACATCGGCCGTGCCGAGGTGAACGAGCTGACCACCGCCAACGAAGATGCCCTGAGCGACTACGAAGCGGCATCCACAGCCTTGGATAAGGTGGACGTGGAAAAGATCACGGACGTGACCGAGCAGATGCTGGAAGCCTTGAAGATCAAGGTCTACAACGCCTGCGCCCGTCTGAGTGCCCTGTTCGGCAAGAACGATGCCGCCGTGGCAAGTTACACCAAAGCGATTGACAGTCTTGCAAAACTGCCGGACGATACGGATGTTCTGGACGTGAAGGCGACCAAAATCACGTCCTACACGGGCCGCGCAGACGCCAACACCAAGCTGGAACACTATGCGGACGTCCTGCCCGACTATGACGCCCTGATCGACCTGGGCGAGGACAAAGCGGCAGACCGTGACACCCTGCTGGCGGCTCTGAGCCTTGCCAAGAGCCGGGCGGCAGACCTTGCGGGTGCCGACAGCTGGCTGGGCGAGGTGAATCACGCCGACTATGCGGAGAGCATTCAGCTGACCGCCGCCGAGGAGCTGCTGAAAAACGCTGCAGAGCTGGCAAAAGCAGACGGCACCAAGGCCTACGACAAAATCAAGGCCGCGCTGACCACGGACGAAGCCAAAGCGGCCATGCAGAATGTGCTGGCCCGTGGTTACCAGCTGCGCTATTACGATGCAGACGGCAAGATGCTGGCAGTCTATGCCAACACCACCGCCTGGGACGATGTGAACGCCGAAGAAAACGGTACCGTTGACGCGGATGCCGTGGCGGCGGTGTCTGCACCGACTGCAGAGGAAATCAGAGGCATTTCACTGGCAAAACTGTATGTGTATTACGGTGCCGCCGAGGGCCGCAGCCGCGAGGGCGAAGGTGTGTGGTACATCCTGAACCCGGGCAAGACCGACCTGACCGCCGAAACCTACACCTGGAAGAACGATGCCCCGGACGGCGGCTTTGAACAGAAGGAAGAACCCGTGCCGGTCAATGCACTGAAACTGGGCCAGTCCGCCAACCTCGGCGGTGTGACGATCACCCTGGAAAGCGTGGCCCGAGACCATGTTGTGTGGGGTGCACCGGATGTGCTTGAAGTCTCCTTTACGGTCCACAACGGCAGCGGCAAGGACATCTGGCATGGCAATAGGATCAGCATTTCGGATTCGATCGACCTGGCTATGGTGCGGGCCGGTTACAAGAAAAAGACCGAGTTTACGGTGACCACCGGCGGCACGACACTCAAGAATGCACAGGACGGCCACTATTTCTACACAACGCCGGAAATGATCGCAGCGGATGATTGGGGCGAGCTGGGGGACGGAGAACTTTTGCCCGATGGCGTGGATTCCCATATCATCGTTTACTTCGAGCTGGCTGGCTCCAGCTGGGAGAACGCGGTGCTTACCTATAAGCCTGCCTATGCGGGCGGAAAGACGGCATCGTTCGTGATCACTCCCGCCGATGTAAAGAAGAGATATTAAGCAGCAAAAAACGACCACGGAGAAGCTTCTCCGTGGTCGTTTTGCATCGTTGGAGCTTAAAGCATATTGGCTTTTTCGATCAGGTTGCGGATGTGGTGCGCCAGCATCTCCACCGCAGCGGTGTTCTCGCCGCCGTTGGGCACAATGATGTCGGCGTTGCGCTTACTGGGTTCCACAAAGGCTTCGTGCATGGGCTTGACGGTGGTCAGGTACTGGGTGATCACGCTGTCCAGGCTGCGGCCCCGCTCCTTCACGTCCCGCACCAGACGGCGCAGGATGCGCTCATCGGCATCGGTGTCCACAAAAATTTTATAGTCGAACATGGCGCACAGCTCCGGCTCCACAAAGGGCAGAATGCCTTCCACGATCAGCACCGGGGCCGGTTCCACATGCTGCACCTTGTCGCTGCGGTTGTGGTTGGAGTAATCGTACACGGGGCAGTCGATGGCGCGGCCCGCTTTCAGTTCCTGCAGGTGGTAGATCAGAAGGGCGTTGTCAAAGGCGTCCGGGTGGTCATAGTTCAGCTTGCAGCGCTCCTCAAAGGGCAGCTCATCGTGGCGCTTGTAGTAGCTGTCGTGAGAGATCAGGCGCACCTCGTCCTCGCCAAAGCGCTCCTTCAGCCGGAGAGCCAGCGTGGTTTTGCCGCTGCCCGAACCGCCCGCAATGCCAATGATCAGATTATTCATGGTGGAATATCCTCCTGCACAAAATCTGCCGCTTTTGGTGGAAAAAACGGCAAAGATGGATTATAATAGAAGCAAATCCTCTGCCGGACGGGGCCGTGTGCGGCCCGGCGGCAGCTCTTCCCATTATCATAGCACAAACCATTGCAGTTGGACAAGCCCGCATGGGCAGGAAATGCCGCTTTTTGCGCAAAACAGGCTGTCTGGTGAAAAATTTGCATTCGTTGGGCGAATGGTTTCTACCGGCTGCGGCAGAATTCTGCTAGACGGAAGGCATCAACATGGATAGACTGGAGGAACCCCTTATGAGCAAGATCCTATTCATCGACATTGACGGCACCCTGGTGGACTACGAAAACCGCCTGCCGATGTCTGCCGTGGAGGCCATCCGCAAGGCCCGGACCAACGGCCACAAGGTGTACCTGTGCAGCGGCCGCAGCAAGGCAGAAAACAAGCAGGAGATCTGGGACATCGGCATTGACGGCTACATTGGCGGCAACGGCAGCTATGTGGAATCCGATGGTGCGGTGGTGATGCACCAGCTCATCACGGCCGACCAGTGCCGCCGCATTGTGGACTGGCTGAATGGCCGGGGCCTGGAATTCTATCTGGAAGGCAACAACGGCCTGTTTGCCAGCCGTACCTTCAAGGATGTGGTGGTGCCCATCATGGCAGAGTATGCTGCCCGCAAGGGCCGCGAAGCCCGCACCGATATCTCCTACGAAGAAGCTTTTCCCGGCATGATCTGGGACGGCGAGCTGTACCGCGATGACCTGAACAAGATCAGCTATTTGCTGCACAGCTACCAGGATCATCTGGACGCCCAGGCGGCCTTCCCGGAGATGCAGCACGGCACCTGGGGCGGGGCCGGGGAGACGGCGTTGTTTGGCGACATGGGTGTGAAGAACATCACCAAGGCTCACGCGGTGGAGACCCTGCTGGCCCATCTGGGGGCCGACCGGGCGGACACCATTGCCTTTGGCGATGCCAAGGTGGACCTGCCCATGTTTGAAGCCTGCGCCTACGGTGTGGCCATGGGCAGCGGCGGCGAGGAAATCAAAGCCGCTGCAGACTACGTGACCACCGGTGTGGACGAGGACGGCCTGTACAACGCCTTTGTGCATCTGGGCCTGATTTAAACCACATCGCATTTTAAAACCGATACGAGGGAAGTACCATGCAAACGGAACAGCTGCAGCAGAACGTAAAAGAAAAGGTCCGGGTGTTCGAGGATGGCGGCATCCGTCTGCTCAAAAAAGGGCAGAAGGGGCTGGTACACGCCATCTTCAGCCGCTTTGGGCTGGTGCTGGTGCTGCTGCTGCTGCAGTTCGGGGCACTGTTCAGCCTGCTGCGCTGGTTCGGCGGGCTGCTGCCCCATTACCTGGGCGGCACGGCGCTGGTCACGGCAGGCATGGTGTGCTACCTGCTGAACCTGGACATGGACAACAGCGTGCGCATAACCTGGCTGGTGGTCATTGCGGTGCTGCCGGTGCTGGGCGTGCCGCTGTTCTGGTACACCAAGGCGGACATCGGCCACAACGCCCTGAAAAAGCGCCTGATGGATCTGGAAAGCCAGACCCGCGCTCAGCTGCCCCAGCCGGAAGGGGTGGAGCAGCGTCTGGAGGCGGACAGCTCCGGAGCGGCTTCGCTGATGCGGTACCTGCGGGGGCGGGGCGGCGGCTTTCCGGTGTACCGGAACACGGCGGTGACCTACTTCAACGGCGGCGAAGCCAAATTTGCAGAGCTGCTGCGCCAGCTGGAGACTGCCGAACAATATATCTTTCTGGAATACTTCATTGTGGACGAGGGCCTGATGTGGGGCCGCATTCTGGAAGTGCTGGCCCGCAAGGCCGCCCGGGGCGTGGATGTGCGGGTGATGTATGACGGCACCTGCGAGTTTTCCACCCTGCCGCGGGACTACCCCAAACGGCTGGAAGCGCTGGGCATCCGGTGCAAGGTGTTTTCGCCGGTCACGCCCTTTGTGTCCACTCACTACAACTACCGCGACCACCGCAAAATTTTGGTGATCGATGGCCGGGTGGGCTTTACCGGCGGGGTGAACCTGGCAGATGAGTACATCAACCACGTGGAAAAATATGGCCGCTGGAAGGATGCTGCCGTGATGCTGGAAGGCGAAGCGGTGCGCACCCTTACGGCGCTGTTTCTGCAGATGTGGTGCATCCTGCAGCAGCCGGAGTTTGAGCAGTTTATGCCGCAGGCCGTCCCGGCGGCAGCTCAGGCTGGGGGCTTTGTGGCCCCCTACGGCGACTGCCCTCTGGACGGGGAGCGGGTGGGCGAGATGGTGTACATGGACATGCTCAACCGGGCGCAGAAATATGTGCACATCATCACGCCCTACCTGATTCTGGACGGCGAGCTGGAAACGGCCCTGCGCTTTGCCGCCGAGCGCGGCGTGGACGTGCATCTGATCCTGCCCGGGGTGCCGGACAAGAAGTTTGCCTATGCGCTGGCCAAGACCCACTACAAGGCGCTGCTTGCTTCGGGCGTGAAGATCAGCGAGTGGACCCCCGGCTTTACCCATGCAAAGCTTGTGGTGATGGACGGCGTGGAAGCCGTGGTGGGCACCATCAATCTGGACTACCGCAGCCTGTACCACCACTTTGAAAATGCGGTGTGGATGCGCGGCGTGGAGAGCATCCGCGCCATGGAAGCGGATTTTCAGGCCACCCTCGGCCAGAGCCGCCGGGTGGAACCCACCCGCCAGAGCATCTGGCAGGGGCATGTGGTGCTGCGCCTGATGGGCCTGCTGCTGAAAGTGATCGCCCCGCTGCTCTGAAAAGCCCCGCTCAGGCTTGTTTCGTTCACCAGTTCTCCCGAAAGAGGGAGCTGCGACAGAGAAGGTCCACGCAAAAAGGCCCCGCTGTGTTTCCACAGCGGGGCCTTTGTTACCGATTTAAATTAAAATCAGCGCTTAGTTCTGCTTCATGCGAGCGAAGCAGTCAGAGCAGTAGACCGGACGGTCCTCACGGGGCTGGAAG
>CAKTGS010000084.1 GCA_934561485.1 uncultured Faecalibacterium sp. | reverse complement strand
TCCTCCATATAAATGCGGCCGCCGATGATGGTCAGCGGGCCGAAGGGGCCGTCGGCGCAGTCGATGCCAAGGCCGGTACCGGCGGTGGAAGCGTGCAGCTTGCGCAGGGCTTCCAGATAGGCACGCTCGGCCTCATTGCACAGGCCGTTGTCCAGCAGATAGTTCACCACCAGGCCGATGGCGTTCACGGTGCCTTCCGGCATGGCCGCATGGCCGGCCTTGCCCCAGCCGCGCACCCGCACGCAGCCCTCTGCGGCCGGTTCCAGCGTGATGTTGGGGGCGTTCTTCAGCTTGGTGATATCGGTACGGATCAGGGCGCTGGCACGATCCGGCACCGCATTGTTGGCCACACCACCCTCAAACTCCACGATCACGCCATTGCAAACCGGGCTGACGATCTTGGCCCCGAAGTGGCCTTTTTCGCCGTTGCACACCGGGAACTCGGCATCCGGAGTAAAGCAGAACACCGGGGCCGGGTAGTTTTTCAGGTAATACTCCACATCCTGCATGTGGGTCTCTTCGTTGTCGCCGATCAGCGCACGGATGGGGTAGCGCAGTTCATAGCCCTGTTCCTTGAGGAACTTGAGGGCGTACAGGGTGACCACCATGGGGCCTTTGTCGTCCGAAACGCCGCGGCCCAGCAGCCAGCCGTCCCGAATGCGCATTTTAAAGGGATCGGCGGTCCAGCCGTTGCCCACCGGCACCACGTCTACATGGCAGATGGCAGCCAGATACTTTTCCGCATCGGCACCGGCCAGCTCGGCATAGCCGATGTAGTTTTCGCAGTTGCGGGTGGCAAGGCCCATCCCATCTGCCAGCTCCAGCGTTTTGTCCAGAGCCGCGCGGGGGCCTGCGCCGAAGGGTGCGCCCTCCTCAGGGGTGCCCTCCACGCTGTCAATGGCCACCAGGGCCGCAATATCCTTCAAAAGCTGTTCCTTGTTGGCTGCAATATACGCATCAATCTTCTGATTCAATGCCTGATCCATGTTTTTTTTCGTTCCTTTCTATGGGCCATGCTCCGGGGCAGGCCGCTATTCCAAACACATCGCTTCTCATTCTAGCATACTCTGCCGGGAAATGCTATGGTCATTTTCCACGACAAAGTTCCCGGCGCTTTGGCATCAGCCCACTGCAAACAGGGTGCTCAGCGCCCCCAGCAGGCCCGCACTGGCCAGACCCATGATGATGCCGGCCAGCAGCACGCCGCCCATGCAGGCCACCAGCACATCCTTGAACTTCATATCCAGAATGGAGGCCGCCAGGGTGCCGGTCCAGGCACCGGTGCCCGGCAGCGGAATGCCCACAAACAGCAGCAGCGCCGCCGTCAGGCCCTTGCCGGCCTTGGCTTCCAGAGCACGGCCGCCCTTTTCGCCCTTGACGATGAAAAACTTGCAGATCTTACCGATCAGCGGCTTGCCGCAGCCCCAGATCAGGAACCGGCGGGCAAACAGATAGATGAACGGCACCGGGATCATATTGCCCAGCACGCACACCAGGTAGGTGGGCAGCACGGGCAGGCCCAGCCCCAGCCCGATGGGAATGGCACCGCGCAGCTCCACGATGGGCACCATGGAGATGAAAAACACCAGCAGATAATTCTTGAGCATAGCTTCTCCTTTACAGGTCAATGTCTAGCTCCACCGGGCAGTGGTCGGAGCCAAAGATCTCGTTGTGGATCTCAGCGGCCCGGATCTTGTCGGCAATGCGGTTCGAGACGATAAAATAATCAATGCGCCAGCCCGCGTTCTTTTCCCGGGCGTGGAAGCGGTAGCTCCACCAGCTGTACTTCACTTCGTCCGGGTGCACCGCACGGAAGCTGTCGGCAAAGCCCGCCGCCAGCAGCTCGGTCATTTTGGCGCGCTCCTGGTCGGTAAAACCGGCGCTCATGCGGTTGGTTTTGGCGTTTTTAATGTCCATTTCGGTGTGGGCCACGTTCAGGTCGCCGCACAGGATCACCGGCTTTTTCGCGTCCAGCCCCAGCAGGTAAGCGCGGAAGGCGTCCTCCCACTCCATGCGGTAATCCAGCCGCTTCAGGCCGTCCTGGCTGTTGGGGGTGTAGCAGTTCACCAGGTAAAAGCCCTGATATTCCAGCGTGAGCACCCGGCCCTCGTGGTCATGGGCTTCCAGGCCGATGCCCGTTGTCACCGCCAGCGGAACCTGCCTGCACCAGCAGGCCGTGCCGGAATAGCCCTTTTTCTCGGCGGAATAGGTGTACTCCGTGTAGCCCTCCGGCGCAAAATCCGCCTGGCCCGGCTGCATTTTGGTCTCCTGCACGGAAAAGATGTCTGCATCCAGCGCGGCAAAGCTTTCGGCAAAGCCGTGGGTCAGGCAGGCGCGCAGACCGTTCACGTTCCAGCTGATCAGTTTCATGCCCTTCTCCTTTTATGTTATGCCTGATATTTGGACTTCCATGCACCGCTTTCAAAGCGGGTCACAAAGCAGATCACGCGGCAGATCCAGTCGATGACCATGGCGATCCACACGCCCACGGCACCCCAGCCCAGCCGGACGCACAGCAGGTAGCTGAAGCCCAGCCGCCAGGCCGCCATGCTCAGAACAGACACGATCATGGTAAACCGCACATCGTTGGCTGCGCGCAGCGCGTTGGGCAGCACGAAGGAAGCCGGCCACAGCAGCAGGCCGCTGCCCGCATGGATGCGCACCAGCAGCACCGCCAGCTCCATGGTGGCACCGGACAGGGCATAAATGCCCACCAGCGGCCGCAGGAACAGCAAGATGGACCCGTTGGAAATGCCCATGGCAATGTAGGCCCACAGCAGCAGCTTGCGGGCAAAGTGGATGGTTTGCTCGTTGTCTCCCGCGCCCACGCAGCGGCCCACCACCGTGATCATAGCCAGGCTGATGGCCTGGCCGGGGATGCAGCCCATGCTGTCCAGGTTGTTGGCCACGGCATTGGCCGCGATCTGCACAGTGCCGAAGGTGGAGATCATGCTCACCACCAGGATGCGCCCGGCCTGGAACAGGCTGTTCTCAAAGGCCGAGGGAATGCCGATGCCCAGGATGCGCCGGGCCATGGCACCGTCCAGACGGGTGGTTTTGGGCACAGTCAGGATGTGGCCCTTCTGATAGCACTTGCCCAGGATCAACACAGCGGCCACCACACGGGAGAGCACGCTGGGCCAGGCCACGCCATCCACGCCCATCTTGAAGCCGAAAATGCACACTGCGTTGCCCACGATGTTGATGATGTTCATCAGGATGCTGACCTGCATGGAAATTTTGGAGTTGCCCATGCTGCGGAACAGCGCCGCACCCGCATTGTACAGCGCCAGGAACGGGTAGCTGATGGCAATGATCTTCAGGTACAGCACACTGGCGTCCAGCACATCGGCATCAATGGTGCCGTAGCAGGTGCGGATCAGCGGCCGGGCAAACACAAAGCACACAACACCCACGGCCAGGCCCAGAATGCCGCTGAGCAGGATCAGCTGCCCGGAGCTTTCGTTGGCGCTCTTATGCTCCTTTGCCCCCAGGAACTGGCTGACCACCACGGCACCACCGGTGGCCAGTGCCGAAAACAGCACAATGATGAGCTGGTTGATCATATCCACCAGGCTGACGCCGGAAATGGCGGCCTCGCCGCAGCGGGACACCATCATGGTATCTGCCATGCCCACCGTCACGGCCAGCAGCTGCTCCACCAGCAGCGGCCATACCAGCCGCAGCAGCTCCTGCTGCGTGAACAGGGGCTTGCGCCCGCCAAACAGCGGCGCTTTTGCGCCGCTTACTGCCTGATTTGCCATGAGATCTGTTTCCTCCCTTTTCTATAGGGCCTCGTGCCCCCACACGGCATCTGCGCTTGCTCTAAGCAGATACCACTCCATTATAATCATGTACACATAGTAGCACACCGTTTGTGCGTTGTAAAGCCATCTTGCAGGCCGGGCCGCTGCCGCTGTCCGTTTTCCTTTTATGCTTGTTGGGCAGTTTGCCGGGAACTTTTGGCCAAATTTGTGCGTTTCACCGAAAATGCGATTTTCCGTTCCTTTTCTTTGAAAAAGCTCTTGTATTTTTTCGGCAAACGTGGTATGTTGTATCCAACAAAGGCGTGTGTTGGATACATCGGGCACATTCTCCTTCTTTTGCCCGTCTCCCCCTTTGTTCATCCATTACTTTGCTATTTTCTTCATTTACCTTCTTATCATTTACCCTGCCTGCCCCGCAAGGGGCAAGAAAAGCGATGACCCTAACCTGCACGGGTCATCGCTTTTTCTTTTTGTCTGTGCTATCGCAGGCCTAACCATTTGAATGCCCTCCGTTTCACTCTGGGCATTTTCAGCGGAAAATTATTTTTTTATTGCAAACAAGCCAGCCCTGCGGAGCTGGCTTGTTTGCTTTTTCACCGGAAAGGGCCGTGGCGAGTAGCTGCATCTGCTGGCGCTCGCTCCCCTGCGGGGAGCTGTCGCGCAGCGACTGAGGGGCCTTGAAATCGGCGCAACACAAAAAATCCTTTAGCGGAGCGACTTGGATTTTTTGTATGGAGCCCAACAGCTTTGGGGTCCGAAAGGGGCGTGCAGCCCCTTTCTCGTTGCGGGGTGAGTGGAGTCCAGAGGCAGGGAGGGGGGACTCGAAACACCCCTCCCTGCCTCTGGCCCAGCGGAGCGTCACCGGCGGTGATGATTTTTATAAAAGCTATAAAGCCTGTCCCACGCGACCGCTCTCTGCACAAGAAGCAACTTTTTCCGTGAAAAAGCAAATCAGGAAGATCCGCAGATCTTCCTGATTTGCAAATATTAAAAATAATTTTTCCGCTGATGATGGCGCAGCGCACGCGGAGCCATTTTAAATCTTCAGCCCTTCACAAGTTCCGCAAATGCTTTCCGCACGTCACCGGAGAAATACAGCGTGCCCAGTGCACACACCGGGCCTTCACCGCCCAGCGCCACAGCCCGGGCCACGCCTGCTTCGATGGAGTCGGCCGCTTCTGCCCTGCAGCCATAGGCCCGGATGTGCTGAGCCAGCACCTCGGCCGGCATAGCACGGGGCGTATGAGCCGCCACCGTCACGAACTGCCTGGCCAGCGGGGCCAGCAGCGCCAGCATCTCGTCCACGTCCTTGTCCGCCATGATGCTGACCAGGAACACGAACTTCTCCCCGGGGAAGCGGTCTTTCAAGCTCTGCACCGTGGCCCGCATTCCGTGGGCGTTGTGGCTGCCGTCCAGCAGAAAGGCCGGGCTGCGGCGCAGCAGCTCAAAACGGCCCGGCCACTGCACGGTTTCCAGCCCGGTACGGATGGCTTCTTCCGGCACGTTCCAGCCTTCGGCCCGCAGCACCCGCAGGGCCGTGATGGCCACTGCCGCATTGCGGGGCTGGTAGCTGCCGATCAGCGGCAGGTGCACCCCGTTCAGGCCGTCAAAATCAAAGGTGACCTCGTCCAGATTTCCACCGTTGATCTGTAATTTGTTGAAATTCACCTCGGTCAGCGGCGCGCGCTTTTCCGCTGCCGCCTGCCGGATGACGGCATCGGCCTCCGGCACACCGCCGTAGCTCACCACCGGGCAGCCCGGCTTGATGATGCCCGCCTTGGCGGCGGCAATGTCGGCCAGGGTTGGGCCAAGCTCTTTCACGTGGTCCATGCCCAGCGCCGTGATCACCGCGCACTCCGGGTGCTCGATGACGTTGGTGGAATCCAGCGTGCCGCCCAGCCCCACTTCCAGCACCACAATGTCGCACTGCTTCTGGGCAAAATAGAGCATTCCCAGTGCGGTGATGATCTCAAACTCGGTGGGCACATCGGCCATGGCATCGGCGGCGGGCTGCACCCGCTCCACCAGCTGCACCAGTTCCTCGTCCCCCACCTGCTGCCCGTTGACTTGAATGCGCTCGTTGAAGCGGTTGATGAAGGGCGAGGTGAACAGCCCCACCCGGTACCCGGCGGCCTGCAGGCAGGAAGCCAGCATGGCCGCCGTGCTGCCCTTGCCATTGGTGCCTGCCACATGCACGAACCGGAGCTGTTTATGGGGGTCGCCCAGGGCGGCCAGCAGGGTGCGGGTGCGGCTCAGGCCGGGCTTGTGGCCCGCCCACTGCACCGCGTGGATGTATTCCAGGGCTTGTTCGTAGTTCATAGATACTGCCTCGATTCAAGATCACGATTTGGAATGCGCTCCGCTTCTTACGGGTTGCGGCACCCAGCATCCGCTTCGTGCCTTGGGCGGCACTTGCGTCTTGCTGGCCGCTGCCCTAACAACTCCTCCCTGTTTTCGCCACTGGCGGCGGTCATCGTTGTTGCTGCGCATAAATAGCGGAATTACTATTTATATTTCGCGTTTGTCGCGCTCTGCGGAGCGCTCCAAACGCATTTTCACGGGAGGGGTCATAGAGGGAAACGGCAGCTGCCGCGCTGGTTTCCTTCGGAAACATTCGCGCAGCGGGAAAGCTTCCTCTACCCTTTACGACCCCTTCCGGGAAAAAGCAATTCAGGAAAATCCGCAGATTTTCCTGAATTGCAATATAAAATAATGATTCCTCTGAAGATGGTCAGAGCGCAGCGGAGACCATTTTTAATGGGCTATTCTTACTTCTTTGCCAGCTTCATCAAGCTGCGGTTTTCCAGCAGAATGCGCAGCAGCACGGTGTTTACCGCTGCCAGCACCAGCGCATTGGGAATGCGGGCCAGCAGCACGCTCCAGGCGTAGCCGTAGAAGATGCGCAGCGCCAGCGAGTTGATCACCATGGAGCCCACAAAGTGGCCCAGCAGCACGCTGCTGCCCAGCCGCAGGCCGGTGCGGCAGTCCGGCAGCTTCTGCCAGGCATAGCCCGCCGCCAGACCAATGGCACCGGCCCCCAGGGTGATCAGCGGGTTGATGGCGTACCCGGCCAGCACACCGCCGATCATATCCGCCACAGCGCCCACCGCAAAGCCCGCCCAGGGGCCGTACAGCAGCGCTGCCAGCAGCACCGGCAGGCTGCCCAGGTTGAAGCGCACAAAGCCGGTGGAGATGCTCAGCACCCGGCTGAACACGATGCTCATGGCCACCAGCAGCGCCAGCAGTACCAGCGTGCGCACCGAAGTTTTGGATGTGTTGTTCATATCAATTGTCCTCCCTTTTGCAAAGGATCAGCAGGGCGGGCACGCAAAAACGCCCTCCCTGCGCGACAAACCGCACAAAAGAGGGCGTGAATCCAACAACTTTCACTTCCGGGCAAGGCGGCAGACCGTCTCGCCTGCACCCAAGTCCATGCAGCAGCGGGATGCAGGCCGCGCACCGCGGGATTTACCTTCGTCCGCAGCACAACTCCCCGTTGATGCGGCACTTAACGCGCGTGGCCTTACTCTGTTGATGGTTTTATTATAGCCTTTTTTCCGCCCGCCTGCAAGCGCAAGAACTGCCAGCTTTGCCAAAGCAGCGCCCAGATTTTCAGCAATGTTGCACAGGAGTACGTCTTTGACCGCCGACCTGCCCCTTTTCTTTTGCGGCGGAACGTGGTAAGATGGGCACAATGATGCAAAAGGGATTTTTTCCCGGAAAGGATCTGCACCCCATGAAATTCAGCCAAATGACCTATACCCGCCCGGACATTGACGCCCTGCTGGCCCAGTGCAAACAGCTGGCAGCCCGGGCTGCCGCCGCCCCCACCGGCGAGGCCCTGGTGGACCTGTACTACGAGCAGAGCCGCGCCTTTGCGGACTACAACACCGCCTGCCAGCTGGCCAGCATCCACTACACCTGCGACACCCGCGATGCCTATTGGAAGGCCGAGCAGGACTTTTTTGACGCCAACGGCCCCGCCGTGGCAAACGCCCAGGTGGAGATCAGCCGAGCCTTCCTGGCCAACCCCCACGTGGACGCTCTGACCGCTAAATTCGGCACCACCTGCGTGGCCGGCATGAAAAACGCCGTGCTGGGCATGGACGACCGCACCGTGGACTTGCAGAAGGAGTTCAACGCCCTGGTCAGCCAGTACCAGCAGATCTACGGCGGTGCGTTGGTGGAGCTGGACGGCAAGCAGCTCACCATCCCCCAGCTCGGCCCCTACAAAGAGGACCTGGACCCCGCCGTGCGCCGCGCCGCCTACGAGGCCGAAGCCGGGTACTTTGACGCCCACCGCGCCGAGCTGGACGCATTGTACACCAAAATCGTGCAGAACCTGAACCAGCAGGCCCATGTGCTGGGCTATAAAGACTACAGCGAGCTTTCCTACGTGCGCATGAACCGCATCGGTTACGGTGCCAAGGAGATCAAGGCTTTCCGCGACCAGGTGGCGGGCGATGTGGTGCCCCTGCTGCAGAAGGTGATGGAACTGCGCGCCAAGCGCACCGGCATCGCCCACCCTGCCTTCACCGACCTGCCCATCATCTTCCGGGACGGCAACCCCAAGCCCATCCCCGGCTACCAGGCCCGCATGGATGCCGCCCGCACCATGTACCACGAGCTTAGCCCCGAGACGGCAGAGTTCATCGACTTTATGCAGGACAACGAGCTGTTTGACGTAGAAAGCCGCCCCGGCAAAATGTCCGGCGGCTATATGACCAGCCTGCCCAGCTACAAGGCGCCCTTTATTTTTGCCAACTGGAACAACACCTCCGGCGATGTGGACGTGCTGACCCACGAGTGCGGCCATGCCTTTGAGGGCTATGTGGCCGAGCGCAACCCGGAAGTGCCCGCCGACCTGGAATGCCCCGGCATGGAAAGCGCCGAGATCCACTCCATGGCCATGGAGTTCCTCACCGCGCCCTGGCACCACCTGCT
>CAKTGS010000083.1 GCA_934561485.1 uncultured Faecalibacterium sp. | reverse complement strand
ATATTCGATCTGCCCGTTCACCGAGCGGAAGTCATCCTCTGCCCAGGCGGCAAGGGCATCGTAGAGCTTGGCGTTCAAGCGCAGGGGCACCTGTTTTTTCGGCTCGGCCATCAGTACAGGCTGCCGCTGTTGACCACGGGCTGGGCGTCACGGTTGCCGCACAGCACCACCAGCAGGTTGGACACCATGGCCGCCTTGCGCTCATCATCCAACTCTACCACCTTGTTCTCGCTCAAGCGGTCCAGTGCCATTTCCACCATGCCCACGGCACCATCCACGATCATCTTGCGGGCATCAATGATGGCGCTGGCCTGCTGGCGCTGCAGCATCACCGCTGCAATTTCCGGGGCATAGGCCAGATAGGTGATGCGTGCCTCCACCACCTCAATGCCGGCCTCGGCCACGTTCTTCTGGATCTCGTCCCGGATACGGGCAGCCACCACTTCGGAGGAGCCGCGCAGGCTGCCCTCATCGGCCACACCATCGCCGGTGGTGTCCACGTTGGGGGCCACATCATAAGGATACACCCGCACCACATTGCGCAGGGCGCTGTCGCACTGCAGGGAGAGGTATTCCTTGTAGTTGTCCACATTGAACACGGCCTTGGCGGTATCGGTGACCCGCCAGATGACCGCAATGCCGATCTCCACCGGGTTGCCCAGGCAGTCGTTGATCTTCTGGCGGGAGTTGTTCAGGGTCATCATCTTGAGGGAGATCTTCTTGCTCATGCTCTCAGCGGTCACCTGCGTGTTCTGGCCGCTGCTCTTGAGCAGGGCAGCCATGCCGTTGTCCCCGCTGTTCACATCGCCGCTCTGGCTCAGCTTGGTGCCGGCGGCGGGGTTGACAGCGGTGCAGAAGGGGTTGACCCAGTAAAAACCCTGTCCCTTCAGGGTACCGATGTAGTCACCAAACAAGGTGAGCACCAGCGCCTCCTGCGGCTTAAGCACCTTAAGGCCGCAGAACAGGAAGATGCCTGCGATCCAATAGGCAATGGACAAGATCAGCAGCGGCACACCCAGAAGCAGCCGGTCTGCATCCAGCAGGGTGACGCTGTAAATGAACAGGGCGATGGATGCCACGTAGCCCAGCAGGGTGAGCAGCAGCACGGCCATGCCGTTTTTGCGGGTATTCAAAATTTTCTCTTCCATAACAAGTCCCTCCTTATCAGGGTCGGAAGTATTTCTTTCTGATATCAAAATCATATCACTTTATAAAAGAGCTGTCAAGTACTTCCAACAAAAAATCCCCGCCTGCCCGGGCACTGCTGCCACGGGCAAACGGGGGGTTTCCTATCCTATAAGGGAAAGGGGCTGCTGTCTCAACGCTTATACTTAGCCGCGGTCTGCAAACGCTGCATGGCACGGTCCAGTGCGATCTTGCTCTGATAGTATTCATGCATACTCTGCTTGTGCTGCAGGCGCTCGGCGGCGCGGATGCGGGCAGCTTCGGCACGGTTGCGGTCGATGTCCTCCGGACGCTCGGCGCTGTCCACCAGCACCATCACATAGGCAGGGGTCACCTCGGCAATGCCATCGCCGATCAGCACTTCCTGGGTCTCGCCGTTTGCGGTAAACTGCATCATCCCCATGTGCAGGGCCACCAGCACCGGGCTGTGGCCGGCCTGTATGCCGTACACACCGTCACCGATGGGCAGCACAAGATCCTCACAGTCGCCCTGGTAGAATTCACCGCTGGAAGCCGTGATGTTCAGCATGAACTTGTTCATCAGACGGCACCGCCCTTTTCTTCTGCCAGCTTCTTTTCTGCCTTTTCGCGAGCTTCTTCCAGCGTACCAACGTTGAAGAATGCCCACTCCGGCAGGTCATCGGCCTGGCCGTCCACAATGGCAGCAAAGCTGCGCACGGTGTCCTTCAGTGGCACATACTTGCCTTTCAGGCCGGTAAAGTTCTCCGCCACCGCAAAGGGCTGGGACAGGAACTTCTGCACCTTACGGGCGCGGGCCACGGTGAGCTTGTCGTTCTCGTCCAGTTCATCCATGCCCAGAATAGCAATGATGTCCTGCAGCTCCTGATAGCGCTGCAGAATGGACTGCACCTTGCGGGCCACGCGGTAGTGCTCCTCGCCCACAATGTCTGCTTCCAGAATGCGGGAGGTGGAGGCCAGCGGGTCCACAGCGGGGTAGATGCCCTGCTCCACGATCTTACGGGACAGCACGGTGGTGGCATCCAGATGGGCAAAGGTGGTGGCGGGGGCGGGGTCGGTCAGGTCATCGGCGGGGACGTAGACGGCCTGCACCGAAGTAATAGAGCCATCCTTGGTGGAGGTGATGCGCTCCTGCAGAGCGCCCAGCTCGTTGGCCAGGGTGGGCTGGTAGCCCACGGCGGAAGGCATACGGCCCATCAGGGCGGACACCTCGGAACCTGCCTGCACAAAACGGAAGATGTTATCAATGAACAGCAGCACGTCCTTGTGGGTCTCCTCACGGAAGTACTCTGCCATGGTCAGGCCGGTCTCAGCCACGCGCATACGTGCTCCTGGCGGCTCGTTCATCTGGCCAAAGACCAGCGCCGTCTTGTTCAGCACGCCGGACGCGTTCATTTCGCCCCACAGGTCACAGCCCTCACGGGAGCGCTCGCCGACACCGGTAAAGATGGAGTAGCCGCCGTGCTCGGTGGCCACATTGTGGATCAGTTCCTGGATCAGCACGGTCTTGCCCACGCCGGCACCGCCGAACAGGCCGATTTTGCCGCCCTTGGCGTAGGGAGCCAGCAGGTCGATGACCTTGATGCCGGTTTCCAGAATTTCAGTTGCGGGCTTCTGCTCTGCAAAGCCGGGAGCCTTGCGGTGGATGGGCCAGTGCGGCACATCATCCACCGGGCCTTTGCCGTCAATGGGGCGGCCCAGCGGGTCGAACATGCGGCCCAGCGTGGCCTCGCCCACCGGCGCGGTCAGACCGTGGCCGGTGGCCTGCACGGCCATGCCCTTTCCAAGACCCTCGCTGGCGGAAAGCATGATGCAGCGCACAGTCGTTTCGTTGACGTGCTGCGTCACTTCCATGGTGCGCTCCGTGCCCTCAGCGGTCACGGTAAGCGCCTCCTGCAGGGCAGGCAGCCTGCCTGCTGTGAACTGCACATCCACAACAGGACCCGCTACGCGGATAATAGTTCCCTGTATCATACGATTGCCTCTTATAAAATGTCGTTGAATATCCCTCTTCGTCTCGCTTCGCTCGCCAGCTTCCCCCGAGGGGGAGCTTTTGTTCCGCGTCACCTTCAGATGCGTAAACCCTCCACCTTCGGGGGCGGTGGCACGCCGTCAGACGTGACGGAGAGGGGTTCTTTTATTCTGCTCGCTTCTGCACGGCTGCCGCACCGCCGATGATCTCGGTGATCTCCTGGGTAATGGAGCCCTGGCGGCTGCGGTTGTACTCCAGCTGCAGCTCCCGGATCATATCCTTGGCGCTCTTGGTAGCGGAATCCATGGCGGTCATGCGGGCGCTCTGCTCGGCGCAGTAGCTCTCGGTCATGGCGCCAAAGATCATGCCGTGCATATAGATGGGTGCCGTCTGCTCGAACACGGTCCAGGCGTCCGGCATCATTTCCACTTCACCCTTCGGGTCGCCCAGACCCTTGGGCGCAGGCTGCAGGTGCTGCCGGTCCAGCGGCAGCAGCCGTACCATGGTCGGCTCGCTGGTCAGTGCATTCTCGATCCGGGTATAGATGAGGTAGATCTCATCCAGCTTGCCGGACTTGAAATCATCAATGGCGTCCACCGTGATGTCACGGGCACGCTGCAGGGTGGGCGCGGTGGCACTGTAGCGGAACTCTTCCACCAGACGCGGGTCCTTGTGGTACAGTGCGCGGTAACCCACCTGACCGATCACATAGAACCGGTCGTTCTCATCCGCGTGCTCCTTGAGGAACTTGATGATGTTCTGATTGAATGCGCCTGCCATGCCCTTATCCGCCGTCAGCACCAGGTAGGCGCGGCAGGGATTGGCTTTTTCGTTCACACGCTCGTGGAAGAACGGATGCACCGGTTCTTCCGGCAGGTGCGGCACCACCCGGGAGATGGTGTCGCGCATGCGGTTGAAGTAGGGCGAAACGTTCTGGTAATTCTTGCGCGCCTTGCGGAGCTTGGACGAGGAGATCAGGTACATGGCGTTCGTGATCTTCATCGTATCCTGGATGCTCTCAATGCGCTCCTTCAGCAGCTTACTGGACGGCATGGCTGTCGCCTCCCGCATAAGCTTTCCAGGCGTTCAGGATGGCATCGACCTGTTCGGGTTCGATCTTGCCGGTGGTCTGGATCTTCTCCATCGTGCCGGACACATCCGCGCGGAACTGACGCATAAATGCGGAAGTTTTGGTACGCAGCTCTGCCACGGGGATCTCGTCCAGCACACCGTGGGAAGCCAGCGTCAGCAGCACCACCTGCTCTGCATCGGACTTGGGCTGATACAGCGGCTGCTTGAGCATCTCCATCAGAGCCTTGCCGTGCTCCAGCTGGCGGCGGGTCTCAGCGTCCAGGTCGGAGCTGAACTGAGCAAAGGACTCCATATCCTTGTACTGAGCCAGCTCAATGCGCAGGTTGGCATTGGCCTTTTTCATAGCCTTGGTCTGGGCGGCACCGCCCACACGGGACACCGACAGACCCACGTTGACAGCCGGGCGGTTGCCGGCGTTGAACAGGGCGCTTTCCAGGAAGATCTGGCCATCGGTGATGGAAATGACGTTGGTGGGGATGTAGGCCGAAACATCACCGGCCTGCGTTTCTACGATGGGCAGTGCGGTGATGGAACCGCCACCCAGGTCATCCCGCATCCGGCAGGAGCGCTCCAACAGACGGGAATGCAGGTAGAACACATCGCCGGGGTAGGCTTCACGGCCCGGGGAGCGGCGCAGCAGCAGCGAGATGGCACGGTAGGCCACTGCGTGCTTGGACAGGTCATCGTACACGATCAGCACGCTCTTGCCCTTGGACATGAAGTATTCGGCCAGTGCAGTGCCCGCATAGGGAGCGATGTACTGCAGCGGAGCAGAATCCGATGCAGTAGCTGCCACAATGGTGGTATAACTCATAGCGCCGTGCTTTTTCAGGTCCTCGGCCACGCGGGCGATGGAGGAAGCCTTCTGCCCGATGGCCACATAGATGCACAGCACGCCGGTGTCTTTCTGATTCAGGATGGCATCGGTGGCAATGGAGGTCTTGCCGGTCTGGCGGTCACCAATGATCAGCTCACGCTGGCCGCGGCCAATGGGGAACATGGAGTCAATGGCCAGAATGCCGGTGTGCAGCGGGGTATCCACACTCTGGCGCTCCAAAATGCCGGGAGCCTGCTTTTCAATGGGGTTGTAGCCCTCTGCCTCAATGGGGCCCTTGCCGTCAATGGGCTCGCCCAGCGGGCTGATGACGCGGCCCAGGAAGCCATCGCCCACCGGGATGCCGGCGCGCTTGCCGCTGCGGGTCACCAGAGTGCCCACGCCCACTTCCTCGATCTTGTCAAACAGCATGATGCCCAGATGATCGGGCTCCACGCTTTCCACCATGCCCTTTGCACCGTTGTCAAAGGTAACGATCTCGCCGTAAACGGCCTGATCCATGCCCTTGACGTCCACAACGCCATCGGCTGCGGAGATCACGGTGCCGCCCTCTGCGGTCGTGGCGGCGGGCTTGTAGTCCTCCACACGGGTCTGCATCACAGCCAGACTGGGCGCATCCGCCGTAATGGCGGCCAGAGCGCTCTTGCCGGAGTTGTCGAACACACGGTCGCCCACCTGCAGCACATAGCCGGAGATCAGGTCCGGCTCCACGCTGACGGTCAGCTCCACCTCAGCGGCACCGTACTGCTTTTTCAGCTGGGTGCGGATGCGCTCCACGGCGTCCTCAGCCGGGGTACGGGCACAGTGCAGATAAGCCTTTAAAATCTCAGACGCGCTTGCCATCGCTCTCCCCCGCTTTCTGCAGCAGGTCGTCCAGCATACGGGCATCATCCTGCTGCGTGAGGTTGCGCTCCAGCACCTTTGCGCACATGGTGCGGGTCAGGTCGGCGATCTGTGCATCGGCCTGGCGCAGCTTGCTGGCGCGCTCTGCTTCTGCAGCTGCCTTGCCCTCGGCCACAATGGCGTCGGCCTGACGCTGTGCCTCGGCCAGCAGCTGTTCCTTCTGTTTTTCGGCCTGCTGTGCGCTTGCCTCGCGGTGTGCAGCGGCCTCGATGTCCACGTTGTGCAGCTTATCGTTGGCTGCAGCCAGGGCAGCTTCTGCCTTGGTCTTTGCGTCCTGCGCACTTGCCAGGCTCTCATCCACCATCTTCTGGCGCTTGTCCAGCACGTCCTGCACGGGTTTGAACAGGAACTTGCGCAGTAGAGCGTACATGATGAGGACGTTGACCACGGTCCACAGCAGGTTAATATCCAGTTTCAGCATTCGTTCACGCCTCCATTATCAGCCCAGGAACAGGATGATCAGCAGTGCAACAACGAAGCCGAAAATTGCGGTACCTTCTGCCAGAGCAGCGCCCAGCAGCAGGTTGGTCTGGATCTTGCTGGCAGCCTCGGGCTGACGGGAGATAGCCTCCGTTGCCTTACCGGTTGCAATACCAATGCCAATGCCGCCGCCAATGCCGGTCAGCGCTGCAATGCCAGCGCCCAGAGCAATCAAACCGTTCATAGTAAAATCTCCTTTTAAAATGTCTCAGTCAGTAAGTAAATAGGGGAATCATTCCTCTCCGCCGATGCTCTCTTTCATGAACAGCGAGGTCAGGAACACAAAGACGTAGGTCTGGATCAGGCCGTCGAACAGGTCAAAGTAGAGACTGAACACGGCAGGAACGAAAACGGGCACCACCAGCTTGATCAGCTCCATGATGACGAATGCGCCCAGCACGTTGCCGAACAGTCGCATGCACAGGCTGGTAGGCCGGATGGCGATCTCCAGAATGTTCATGGGGGTCATGACCGGGGTGGGGGCAGCCAGGCTCTTGAGGAAGCCGATGCCGCCGCGTGCGCGGATGCCGGAACCTTCAATGAGCACGATGCTCATCAGGGCCAGCGCAGCGGTCACGTCCAGATCCTTCGTGGGGGGCTTGACGCCGAACACGCCGATCAGGTTCGAGCAGGCAATGTAGATGGCCACGGTCATCAGGTAGGGCACATAACATGCGCCCTCCTTGCCCAGCAGGCCTTCAAAGAAATTTTTGCCCGCAGTGTAGGCCATTTCCAGCACAGCCTGACGCTTGCTGATGTGGTCTACCTTCAGGTTACGGGTGAGCAGGATGGAACCCAGCACGACCAGCACCATGATCACCCAGCTGATGACCACGGATTCCGGGATCTGCAGCGGGCCGACCTTGACGTACTCGACGGTGAGCTCTTCCATCAGGGCTTGGGTCAACTTGTTCATTTATTTTTCCTCCTTCCTGAAGAATGGGGTCCGGGTCTGAGGGCCGGTTCTGGCGATGTTCTGCCCCGCAAAAGGGCTGCACCGCACACCGGCTCCACACCTTCTTATCGCATGAAGAAAAGACTGTACACCGTGAAAAAAGGAAGGAAGGCACCGCCTGAATGCTGTCCGTGCCCTCCCCTTTCTTTTTCGGTTTCGTCTTTTTTCGTTGTGTATAATAGTACGATTGCACAAAATTGGCAAGAGGATTTGTGCACATTCTACATTTTATCCGGTAGCATTGCACCGGTAAATCAAAACTGTTGTACAGGGTGCACAATTGCAAAGTATAAAAGCGCACAATCTGTACAATTTTTTTCGATTTATCCGGCACCTTGCAGGCGAATTCTGCCGGTTTTGGGAAATATTTCCGCAAAAGTAGCCATACCGTATAGTTTTTATATATCAGGTATATAAAAAACGTATAGGCATCTCACCCGGTATGTTTCAGCGGCATCTTATGTATATTTTTTATACATATTTATTATAGAACCGCAGACAAACCGCTTATGCGCCCTGCTTTTCCCCGCGGCGGAACACCAGCCGGAAGATAACACGGGCAAGCGGTCCGCAGTACAGCATCTGCCAGCACAGGGCCATGGGCATGTTGCAGCCCCAGGTGTGCACCCAGGTGCCGAAGCTCGGCTCCTTGAACAGCAGCGTTGCAACCAGACTCATCACCGGGCACATGATGCACACGATCATCAGCGAGATGGCATAGGTGATGAACTGCGGGCGGTCTGTGGGGCGCATAAACAGGAATGCCAGCTTCGTGGCCAGCTTTTCCACCACAAAAAACTCCAGCACACAGGCCACCGGCACCATGATCGGCATTTCGTGCAGAGCCATAACAAAGGTGGCGTTGGTCACGCCGTTTGTGTTCAGCGCCACATTGTAGACGATCATGCCATAGACCATAATAGCGGCCATGACAATGGTAAAGAAAATACGTTCCGGTAAAGTTTTAGGCATTTTGATTGATTCTCCGTTTCTTTTTGTGTAAATTTTCGCCGCAAAAAAAGCCGCCCCGCGAAACTTTCATCTCGCGGGGCGGCGGCGACTACCATTCATTGGCGCTATTTTAGCACAAACGAAGCCATCACATAATACCCAGCGGACACTTTCTCCCGTTTTGCGTAAAATCCTCCACAAACGGCCCGGAACTTCTGGGCAATTTTTCTGCATCGCCGCAGATTTTAACATTGCACAAAAACAAAATTCATTCTTTGTGCGGTCTGCCAATAGACAAAACGTGCAGCTTCCTGTATAATTAAGCCAGAAACCAGAGAAGTACAGCAGAAGCTCAAAAGAGAGTTACTCCCGCTGACTTTAAGAAGAAAGGAGCGAAGACCGATGGTTGATATGGAACCCGCACAGCAGGGACAGGCTGTCGGGGTTCGCTGAGAAGCAAAACAGAGGCTCACCACAAACGGGATGTTTCCCCCGTATAAAAACACAA
>CAKTGS010000082.1 GCA_934561485.1 uncultured Faecalibacterium sp. | reverse complement strand
AGATCACCGAGATCTACGAGGGCACCAGCGAAGTGCAGATGATGGTCATTTCCGGCGCGCTGCTGAAGTAAGGGAGGCAAGAATTACAATGAAAGCAATTGTTTGTGTAAAGCAGGTTCCTGATACCTCCGGCAAGGTCGCCGTTAAGCCCGATGGAACCCTGGATCGTGCATCCATGGCAACCATCACCAATCCCGATGACCTGAACGCTCTGGAGGCCGCTCTGAAGCTCAAGGATGCCACCGGCTGCGAAGTCGTGGTGGTCACCATGGGTCCCCCGCCGGCAGAGGGTATGCTGCGTGAGCTGCTGGCCCGCGGCGCCGACAAGGCTGTGCTGGTTTCCGGCCGTGAGTTCGGCGGTTCCGATACCTTTGCAACCAGCCAGATCCTGGCCGCTGCTGTGAATAAGATCGGCGTTGGCCCCGAGGACGTTGTGTTCTGCGGTCGTCAGGCAATTGATGGTGATACCGCACAGGTCGGCCCGCAGATCGCTGAGAAGCTGCATCTGCCGCAGGTCACCTACGTTGCTGACATCCAGAAGGACGGCAATACCCTGACCGTGAAGCGTATGCTGGAAGACGGCTACATGATGGTCAAGGTGCAGACCCCCTGCCTGCTGACCTGCATCAAGGAGCTGAACCAGCCCCGTTACATGAGCGTGAACGGCATCTTCACCTGCTACGACAAGCCGATGGAAGTGTTCGATTACAACGCACTGAAGGACGATCCGCTGATCGAGGTCGATACCATTGGTCTGAAGGGTTCTCCGACGAATGTCTTTAAGTCCTTCACTCCTCCGCAGAAGGGCGCAGGCACCATGCTCAAGGGCGATGATGTGACCGCTCAGCTGGCTGGTATCCTGGCCAAGAAGCACCTGATCTGATGAAAGGAGCATAGGATTACAATGGCTGATTTTAACGAATACAAGGGCGTATGGGTCTTTTGCGAGCAGCGCCAGGGCGCACTGATGTCCACTGATTTCGAGCTGGTGAGCGAGGCCCGCAAGCTGGCTGACGAGCTGGGCTGCGAGGTCACCGGTCTGCTGCTGGGCGACAACGTGGAAGGCATTGCCAAGGAGCTGGGCGGCTATGGTGCCGATAAGGTCATGGTCTGCGACAGCCCCCTGCTGAAGGACTATACCACCGATGCATACGCCAAGGTCGTGTGCGACATGGTCAACGAGTACAAGCCTGAAGTGCTGCTGATCGGTGCTACCAACATCGGCCGCGACCTCGGCCCCCGCTGCGCAGCCCGCCTGCACACCGGCCTGACCGCTGATGCTACCCACCTGGACATCGACACTGCAAAGTATGTTGAGTTCCTGAAGGAAAGCTCTACCATCGACCTGTCCAAGCAGAAGTTCGATTATGAGGATCGCAACCTGAAGATGACCCGTCCGGCTTTCGGCGGCCATCTGATGGCTACCATTATCTGCCCCCGCTTCCGTCCCCAGATGTCCACCGTGCGTCCCGGCGTTATGAAGAAGGCTCCCTTCGATCAGGCCAAGGCTGATGCCTGCCAGATCGTGAAGCCCGCATTCGCTCTGACTGCGGATGACATCAAGACTGAGGTCCTGAGCGTGGAAAAGGCAGCCGAGAAACTGGTTGACCTGATCGGCGCAGACGTGATCGTTTCCGTGGGCCGCGGCATCAGCAAGGATGTCAACAAGGGCATCGAGCTGGCCGAGCAGCTGGCTGCCGCTCTGGGCGGCGGCGTGGTTGGCGCTTCCCGTGCGGTGACCGATGCAGGCTGGATGTCTGCCGACCATCAGGTTGGTCAGACCGGCAAGACCGTGCACCCCAAGATCTATGTGGCGCTGGGCATCTCCGGTGCCATCCAGCACACCGCAGGTATGCAGGATTCCGAGTGCATCATTGCCGTGAACAAGAACGAGAGCGCACCCATCTTTGGTGTGGCTGACTACGGCATTGTGGGCGACCTGTTCAAGGTTGTGCCCGAGCTGATCAAGCAGATCGAGGCAGCCAAGGCTGCTCAGTGATCCAGTAACCCGCGTAAAACAGAATAGCAAGCCTGATTGAGAGGGCGGCTCTTTGGAGCCGCCCTCTTTTTTGCTGCTCTTTTCCTGAATATGCATTGGAATGCATAAACATTCAAAAGCATGCAGCCTCGAAACGGCGGAGAAGATTGGAATAACTAAAAACGCAACAAAAAATCTGTTGCGTTTTTAGCTGGATGGCAAGAAACGCAACATAATCGCAACAACATGGTACGCACTTGTTGCGGTGCAGTTGCACTTTTGCGGGCTGAAAATTTGCATTTTTTCATTTTTTCTTTGAAAAATTTATGAAAAGCTCTTGACGGTGAACCATGCTTGCGATACTCTTGTTACACAAGAGTTGCACTTGTGATACGGTTTAGTTGCAAAAGAGGTACAAACCCGGTTGTAACACAACACGCTGCACAAATGCAAATGGCTTTTATGCAAAAGCCCTCAGGAGGATGTTTATGAAGTTTGGTATGCGTATGATGAAAAAGATCGCAGCTGCTGCGCTGACGCTGGCTGTGATGTTTGGCTGCGCATCTCCGCTTCAGCCGTTGGCTGCCAGCGCCGCACAGTCTGCTGTGACGGGATCTGCTGTGCTGAACGAAGAAAATTCTGCGCAGGACGATATTTACCAGAAGGACTTTCTCTGTGCCATCAACCGGATTCGTTCGCAGAACGGTCTGCAGCCGGTGCGGCTGGGCGATTCCACCCACAATGCCGCCGCAAAAGAGCGTGCCAAAGAGCTGGCTACGACCTATTCTTATATGCGTCCCAACGGACAGCGCGATTTTAACGTTTTTGCCGAGAATGGCATTGATGATGTGTCGGTCGGCGAAAACTATCTGGCTGGTGTATCCACGCCGGATGCCGCCATGGATCAGTGGATGAACCTGGATTTTGCCCGTGAGCGTATCCTCAATGCGGACGCCACCACCGTGAGTGTGGGTCATTATGAAGGCGGTTCTTACGGCAACTACTGGGTGCTGATTTTCTCTTACCCCGAAAACTCCCACACCAATGACTACCGCCAGAAAGTGCTGGACCTGGTCAATGCCGAGCGTGCAAAATACGGCCTGACTCCGCTGGTGATGGGCGATGCTAAGCTGACCGCTGCAGCACAGAAGCGTGCCGAAGAAATCGCAACCGTGAACTCACACACCCGCCCGGACGGCAGCAAGTGCTTTACTGTGCTGGATGAGTACGGTGTGACGGATGCGGCCACCGGTGAGAATGCCGCCTGGGGCAGCGTTTCTCCGGAAGAAGTCGTGGAAGCCTGGATGAACTCTGAAGGCCACCGCGCAAACATTCTGAACCCGGATGCCCGCAAAATGGGCGTGGGTTATTATTATAATAGTTCCAGTACCTGGGGCCACCAGTGGATTCAGATCTTTACCAAGTGATTCCTTCTCCAAAACCTTCAAAATACAAAGCAAAGCCCGACAGCAGCCGCTGCCGGGCTTTTTGCTTGCACAAATGGGGATTTATGCTATACTTGTTTTGAATAACTGCCAGGAGGAACCACTGTGGAGGATTACCGGACCATCCGGGGCACGGCCACCGGAGAATACGAAGAGAAAAAAAGCCGCTTCATTGCGCAGCTTTCCTTTGCGGACAGCGAAGAAACAGCCCTTGCCTTTTTGGAGCAGGTGCGTGCGGCCAACCGTACCGCACGGCACAATGTGTATGCCTACCGTCTGCGGGAGGGCAACCGGGAGCGCTATTCGGACGATGGGGAACCCGCCAAAACAGCCGGAACACCAGCGCTGGAGGTGCTGCAGCACAGCGGCCTGACGGATCTGATCGTGGTTATTACCCGGTACTTTGGCGGGGTGCTGCTGGGCACCGGCGGCCTGGTGCGGGCCTATACCACGGCCACGGCCCGTGCCCTGGAAAATGCCGAGGTGGTCACGGTGCGCAGTGTGGTAGAGCTGCAGATCACCGTGGATTATGGTCTGTATGAGCGTGCTTCGCTGTTGATTGACGCGGCAGGCGGCAAACAGGCAGCACCGCAGTTCACCGACCGGGTCACCTTGTGCTGGCAGATGCCGGAGCACACCGAAGGCCCGTTGTTGGAGCAGCTGCGGGAACTGACCCGGGGCGGTGCGCAGGCTGCGGTGTCGGAACCGTTTTACGCTCCGTTCTGAGAACCGCATGTTTTAAAAAGAAAAGTTCTTTTTGCAAACCGACACGGAACTTCCCCCTTCGACAGCGCGGATATGCTACAATTGCCGCAGGCGCAGCAATTGGGATCGGCTGTGCCGAACGACCGCTGAAAACAGGGGAGGAGGCAGGAAAAAGGAGGGACTGGAAATGGATGTGCGTCAGAGGACCGAGGAAATCGAACACCTGACCTTTGCACCATGGGCGACTTACAGCGATGCAAGCCGCGGCCGCGCGGTGCCGGAGCCGCAGGACCCGATCCGCCCGGTGTTTCAGCGGGACCGCGACCGGGTGCTGCACTGCAAGGCGTTCCGGCGGCTCAAGCAGAAAACGCAGGTGTTCCTCTCGCCGGAAGGCGACCTGTACCGCACCCGCCTGACCCACACGCTGGAAGTGTCGCAGATCGCCCGCACCATTGCCCGTGCCCTGCGCCTGAACGAGGACCTGACCGAGGCCATCAGCCTGGCGCATGACCTGGGCCATACGCCCTTTGGCCACGCGGGGGAGCGTGCGCTGAACGAGCTGTGCCCGGGGGGCTTCAAGCACTACATGCAGAGCCTGCGGGTGGTGGACAAGCTGGAAAAAGACGGCGCGGGCCTGAACCTGACCTGGGAGGTGCGCAACGGCATTGTGACCCACACCAAGGGCACCTGGGCTGCCACCCCGGAAGGTCGCATCGTGCGTATGGCGGATCAGATCGCCTACGTGAACCATGACATCGAGGATGCTGTGCGGGCTGGTGTGCTGGACCCGGACACGCTGCCCAGAGACTGCACTGCGGTGCTGGGGCAGACCAAGTCCGCCCGCATCACCACCATGATCCGGAGCATTCTGGACCACAGCGAGGGCGATGTGCAGATCGGCGCAGAGGAGAACGAAGCTTTTCTGGCGCTGCGGGATTTCATGTACGCCACGGTGTATGTGGATAAAACCGCCAAGCGGGAAGAGCAGAAGGTGGGCAAAGTGATCGGGGAACTGTACGATTACTACCTGAACCACATTGACCGGATGTCCAACTTTTATGTGCAGCTGGCTTATCAGGAAGGCCGCGAGCGCGCCGTGACCGATTACATCAGCGGCATGAGCGATGAGTTTGCCATTCGTACCTTTGAGGAGCTTTTTGTGCCGCAGAAATGGCATGTTCTATAAACCGGAAAGGTCGTTTGAAGATTCATGATCCCACACGAATACATTGAGGAACTGACCCGCCGCACCGACATTGTGGAGCTGGTGGGCAGTTATGTGCAGCTCAAGCGCAAGGGGCGGCTGTACGGCGGGCTGTGCCCCTTCCACAGCGAAAAAACACCTTCGTTTTACGTCTACCCGGACACCCAGAGCTTTTATTGCTTTGGCTGCGGGGCAGGCGGCGATGCCATTGCCTTTGCCCGAAAGATCAACAGCATCGACTACCCGGAAGCGGTCAAGCTGCTGGCTGCCCGCGCCGGAATGCCGGAACCCCAGGAGGACGATAAAACAGGCCGGATGCGCAGCCGCATCCTGTCCATGAACAAGGAGGCGGCGCGGTTTTTCCATGCCTGCCTCAACTCCACGGTGGAGGAAGCCCGGCAGGCCCGGGCCTACTGGCGCCGCCGCGGCCTGGACGACAGGACCATTGTGCGGTTCGGGCTGGGCTATGCCCCCAATGATGGGCAGGCCCTGTATCAGTTCCTGCGCGATAAAGGCTACAACCAGCAGGAACTGGACGCCAGCGGCCTGTTCAAGCGCAGTGCGTCCGGGCGCATCTACTGCCTGTTCTGGAAGCGGGTGATGACCCCCATTTTTGATCTGCGGGGCAACATCATTGCCTTTGGCGGCCGTGTGCTGGATGACTCCAAGCCCAAGTACGTCAACAGCCCGGAAACGCTGGTCTACCACAAGTCCGAAACGGTGTTTGCACTGCAGATCGCCAAGCGCAGTGCGTCCCGCCGGTTCGTGCTGTGCGAAGGCTATATGGACGTGATCAGTATGCAGCAGGCCGGCATTGATACGGCGGTCTGCGCATGCGGCACGGCCCTGACCCCGGACCAGGTGCGGCTCATCAGCGAGTACGCAGATGAGGTGATCCTGAGCTACGACTCGGACGAAGCCGGCCAGAAAGCCACCCTGCGCTCGCTGGAACTGTTCCGCAACAGCCCGGTGAAGGTGGGTGTGCTGCAGATTCCCGGGGCCAAGGACCCGGACGAGTACATCAAAAAATATGGTGCTGAGCGGTTCAAGGCCCTGTTGGACGGGGTGGGCAATGCGCTGGACTTCCGGCTGGGGCGGCTGCGCGGGCAGTACGACCTTTCGCAGGATGCTCAGCGGCTGGAATACGTCAAGCAGGCCGTGGAACTGCTGGCCGAACGTTCCAGCCCCACCGAGCAGGAAGTGTATGCCGGGCGGCTGGCCGAGGAGACCAACATCTCCAAAAACGCCATTATGACCCAGCTGGAAACCGCGGTAAAAAAGGCGGGCAGCAAGCGCCGCCGTGAGCGCAATTGGGAACTGCTGCGTTCCGGCGAGATGAATCAGATCAATGTGCCGTACAGTGCGGGCGGAAGCCAGGCGCTGGGCATTGCCAGTGCGCAGCAGCGCCTGCTGGCAGCCATTCTGCGGGAGCCGCAGTACCTGGACCTGACCCGGGGACAGCTGACGGCGGATCAGTTCGTGCTGCCGCAGCAAAAGGAGCTGTACGAGGCCATGCTGCGCTGCCGGGAGCAGGGGGTGGAGATCAGCCTTTCCACGCTGCGCGCCTTTGTAAGCGAGGAAGCGCTGCATGAATTGAGCCATCTTGCGGCACAATACAGCGATGTGAATTGCACACCGGACGACATCCGGCTGTACCTGGACCGCATTGCCCGGGGGATGCCGGTGGCAGGCAAAGCCGCACAGATGTCGGACGATGAGATCAACCGTTATCTTCAGTCGATGCGCGAAAAAAAGCAGGGCAGTCTCCCCGCGGAAGAATGACCCGTGCGTTCCCCTCCGGCTGGAGCAGGAGAGGAAAGGAGCAGGGATCATGCAGAAATTGTCGCAAACGGAAGAACTGGCACGGCAGCTGGCGGCCCGCGCCCGCAAGCATGTGCTGACGCCGGAGCAGCTCAGCCGTGCCATGGATGAAGCGGACTATGATGTGGCCCAGCTGGATGGGCTGTATGCAGCACTGGAAGCGCGGGGTGTGCATCTGGCGGAAGAGGACGCCGACCTTCCGGCGCTGGACGAAGCGCAGATCGGCGTGCTGGAACGGGAGCTTTCGGCAGAGGGTGTGGCGCTGGACGACCCGGTTAAAACCTATTTAAAGGAGATCGGCCAGGTGCCGCTGCTCACGGCTGCGCAGGAAGCGGAGCTGGCCCGGGCGGCCCAGGCCGGAGACGAACAGGCCCGCCGCGCCCTGAGCGAGGCGAACCTGCGGCTGGTGGTTTCGGTGGCAAAACGCTATGCCGGGCGTGGGCTGCCGTTTCTGGACCTGATCCAGGAGGGCAATCTGGGGCTGATGAAAGCAGCGGAAAAGTTTGAGCCGGAACGGGGCTTCAAGTTTTCCACCTACGCCACCTGGTGGATCCGGCAGTCCATTACCCGGGCCATTGCAGATCAGGGAAGAACGATCCGCATTCCGGTGCACCTGGTGGAGAGCATCAACCGGGTCAAGCGGGCGGCAGGGGAGCTGCTGCGCAAAAACGGCCGGGAGCCCACCGCAGAGGAGATCGCGGTGCAGCTGGACCTGGAACCGGACCGGGTGCGGGAGCTGCTGCAGCTGGCCCAGGACCCCATCAGCCTGGAAACACCGGTAGGCGAGGAAGAGGATGCCCATCTGGAAGATTTTATCCAGGACGAAGAAGCAGGGGTCCCGGCGGACGAAGCCGGGCGGCAGCTGCTGCACCGGGAGCTGCTGAACGTGCTCAAGAGCCTGACGCCCCGGGAGGAGCGGGTGATCACCCTGCGCTTTGGACTGGAGGATGGCCGTGCCCGCACACTGGAAGAGTTGGGCAGGGAGTTCAATGTGACCCGGGAGCGGGTGCGGCAGATCGAAGCAAAGGCGCTGCGCAAGCTGCGCCACCCCAGCCGCGCCAAGCGCCTGCGGGATTACCTGGATGAGTAAAGCAAAAAGCGAAACGGTTTTGCCGTTTCGCTTTTTGCTTTGCGTAAAAGTCGGACTTCAGAATACAAGAGACAAGATAGACAAAATGCACAAGGGTGTTTTGGTATGGAACGTGCAAAATAAAAATATCAAGCCCTAAAGCGTATAAAACTTACACGTTGCCGGGTGTGCTGAACCTGCGGCGAAAAATCAAAAAAATCACGCTAAAAACCGAAAAATGGCTTGACAGCAGGACTTTCAGGGTGTATACTGCATTAGTATCACATAATGGGCTAGTGCGCCAAAAAGGGAAGTGCAAGGCGGCAGGCGAAACGGGCGAGACCGAAAAGTTTGTGAAAAACGCCGAAACGTTCCCTTCGACGCGGGCCGAATTATGTGTGTCTGCTCAAATTTGACCCGTGTATACGACATCCCGTAGAGTATAAAAGTAAGGAGTGGTTGATTTTATGATGAAAGTCAAGCCCGTAAAGCTCGGCAAAACCGAGCGCATGAGCTTCTCCCACATCGACGAAGTCATCAGTATGCCGAACCTGATCGAGGTCCAGAAGAACTCTTATCAGTGGTTCCTGGACGAAGGCCTGAAGGAGGTCTTCCACGACATCGGCACCATTGAGGACTACACCGGCAATCTGGCACTGAGCTTTGTGGACTTCCGCCT
>CAKTGS010000081.1 GCA_934561485.1 uncultured Faecalibacterium sp. | reverse complement strand
AGGAAAGAACCGAAAAAACGTAGCTTTCCTGGGATTTTGACATTCTTTTTGGCACGGAATGGTAAAATTCGGTGTGGGGCTTATCCACGAAGGAAGAAAACTATAACATGAAAGCAGCTGAAATAAGTTTCAGAGATGTTTATCACCGGGTCTGCTTTGTTAAAGCGGGCAAGAACTATGAAGCAATGACACAGCATCTTCCCAATCATGAGCAAGGAAATGGAACACTGGTTTATGGATATATTGATCACCAGTGTGGGCTTACTTACGAGATCCTTGCCTGTGCGAAACAGAATGAAAGCGGGAGCATTGAGGTGTTCCAGGGAAACGATACGGTTTCGCTCAAATTCCGTGCGGGAAGCATTGCGGAAGATGAGCTCTTTGTGATCACAGAGGATGAACAGCTACGAAAGACGTATCAGAACAAAATTGATGCGATCGAGCGACACTACAGGAATTGTGATGAGATCGAAGCCACAAGAAAGGTAGAGGCAATCGACACCAGCAGGAGCCCGGAGTTTCCGGATGATGTCCTTGTAATTTTGGTCCACGGGAATAATGCGCTGGAAGGTTGTTGGGTCCGCTGCGAAAAAATCGCAGATGGGATGATGGCAGGCACGCTCTTGAATGAACCGGATTCTGATTTTGGTGTTCATCGGGGAGACTTGATTTCGTTTGGAATCGCACAGCAGGGCGATCGGCTTCTGTGTGTGGCGGTACTGTAACGATTCATAAAACAGCTGCCTGTCTGACCCCACAAACCGGCATCCTTTGCGTGGTCTTTGCATATACTGGAAATCAGAACAATGCAAAGACGCACAAAGAGGAGGATGCTGCCTATGCTGGAACAACTTCGACCGATGCAAAACGACCACACCCTGCTGTCGCCGCGCATCCCGCGTGACACGGAACACGAGCGCTACCACCCGGAGCTGGAAGAGGAGCTGAAGGAATGCCTGTTCTGCCTCAAGCGCAACGAAATGATGTTTGATCTGGAGGTGGACACCGACCTGATCGAGCAGCGCATTTATGAGCGGCAGGCACTGCTGTGCCGCTACCGGTACTTACTGGCCCGTGCACGGGAGCTGGGGCTGCACACCGTGCTGACGAAATATCAGCCGCAGATATGACGGGGCGATTTATCGGAACAAAAATCTTGACAGAAGGCGTCGGATGTGTTATCCTAGTTCAAGATAAATGCATGGTGGGGCAGTCCCCCGGCATGAGGAAATTTTGAGAGTTAGAGAGGTTTCTACTATGGAACGTATTAAGACGATTGCTACTCGTGACCTGACCAAGAGCGTGAAGACCGGCGGCTGCGGCGAGTGCCAGACTTCCTGCCAGTCCGCTTGCAAGACCTCCTGCGGCGTGGCTAACCAGCAGTGCGAGAACAGCAACAAGTAATTTCTGCAAACCCTATGCCGCCTTTGCCGGGCGGCATTTTTTTGTGTAAACTGGAATGGAGAGTAAAATGGTACATCAGTATCAATTGAATGGCTATAACATCGTGCTGGATACCTGCAGCGGTTCGGTGCATGTGGTGGATGATGTGGCGTATGATGTGATCGCCCTGTACCCCGAGCATACGGCGGATGAGATCGTGGCTGCCATGATGGAAAAGTACGGCAGCCGCCCGGACGTGACCGAAGAGGACCTGCGCCAGTGCATTCAGGACGTCACCTCCCTGAAGGAAGCAGGCAAGCTCTGGACGCCGGACACCTACGAGAACATGGCATTCGACTTCAAGAACCGCAGCACCGTAGTCAAGGCGCTGTGCCTGCATGTGGCCCACACCTGCAATCTGAGCTGCTCCTACTGCTTTGCTTCACAGGGCCGCTATCACGGCGACCGCGCCCTGATGAGCTTTGAAGTGGGCAAGCGCGCCATGGACTTCCTGATCGAAAACAGCGGCACCCGCCGCAACCTGGAAGTGGATTTCTTTGGCGGTGAGCCGCTGATGAATTTTGACATGGTCAAAAAGCTGGTGGCCTACTGCCGCGAGCAGGAAAAGATCCACAACAAGAACTTCCGCTTTACCATGACCACCAACGGTGTGCTGATCAACGATGACGTCATCGACTTCTGCAACAAGGAGTGCCACAACGTGGTGCTGAGCCTGGATGGCCGCAAGGAAGTCAACGACCGCTTCCGCAAGGATTACGCCGGCCATGGCAGCTATGATACCATTGTGCCCAAGTTCCAGGAGTTTGTGAAGAAGCGCGGCGACAAGAACTATTACATGCGCGGCACTTATACCCACTACAACACCGATTTTACCAACGACATCTTCCACATGGCAGACCTGGGCTTTACCGAGCTGAGCATGGAGCCGGTGGTGTCCAAGCCCGGCGACCCCAGCGCCCTGACCGAGGAGGATCTGCCCATCCTGAAGGAGCAGTACGAGATCCTGGCCAAGGAGATGATCAAGCGTGACCGCGAGGGCCGCGGCTTTACCTTCTATCATTACATGATCGACCTGACCGGCGGCCCCTGCATTTACAAGCGCATCTCGGGCTGCGGTTCCGGCACCGAGTACATGGCCGTGACCCCCTGGGGTGATCTGTACCCCTGCCACCAGTTTGTGGGCGATCCTAAGTACCTGATGGGTGACATCTGGAAGGGTGTTACCAACACCGCCGTGCGCGATGAGTTCAAGCACTGCAATGCCTATGCCCGCAAGGAGTGCAAGGACTGCTGGGCTAAGCTTTACTGTTCCGGCGGCTGTGCGGCAAACTCCTACCATGCCACCGGTAGCATTACCGGCGTGTATGAGTACGGCTGCGAGCTGTTCAAAAAGCGCATTGAGTGCGCTATCATGATCAAGGTGGCCGAAAACCAGGAACTGGCCGCACAGGGCATTGAGGTGCCCATTGAGCTGGGTTCCACCTGCAATGCCTGCGCAGACGGCGAAGCCTGCGAATGAGCATGAACACACCCGTTGTGGATTTTGTGCGCCGCTATGCACAGTCCGGTACTTCCCGGCTGCATATGCCGGGCCACAAAGGGCAAAGCCTGCTGGGTTTTGAGCCGTGGGATATCACCGAAATTCAGGGCGCGGATGAGCTGTACGAAGCCGAGGGCATCATTGCGCAGAGCGAAGCCAATGCCACCCGGCTGTTCGGCACGGCGCACACCTACTACAGCACAGAAGGCTCTTCTCAATGCATCCGTGCCATGCTGTTTCTGGCCCTGCAGGCCGCCCCGCAGACGGGCAGACGCCCGGTGCTGTTGGCAGCCCGCAATGCCCACAAGGCGTTGCTGTATGCAGCGGCTTTGCTGGATTTTGACATCCGCTGGCTGTGGCCGCAGCCGGAGGATGCCGGAGCGCTGTGCAGCTGCCCGATTTCCGCACAGGCACTGACTGCCGCACTGCAGGCCCTGGCCGGGGAGGGAATCACCCCCTTTGGCGTCTATGTGACCAGCCCGGATTACCTGGGCGGAATGCAGGACATTGCGGCACTGGCCGCTGCCTGCAAAGCGTTTGCCGTGCCGCTGTTGGTGGACAATGCCCATGGAGCCTATCTGCGCTTTCTACCCCACGGCAGCCGCCACCCCATTGCGCTGGGAGCCGCCATGTGCTGCGACTCCGGCCACAAAACACTGCCGGTGGTCACCGGTGGGGCTTACCTGCACCTGGGACGGAACGCGCCGGTGCAGGAGGAAGCAGCGGTGCGCAATGCGCTGGCGCTGTTTGGTTCCACCAGCCCGTCTTACCTGATTCTGCAGTCGCTGGACCGGTGCAACCAGGTTTTGTCCGAGGGGTATCCGCTGCGGCTGCTGCAGTGCTGCGGCTGGCTGACCCGCCTGCGCCGGGAACTGAACGAGATGGCAGCGGCAAAACACTGTCCGGTGCCGCTGGTGCTGTGCGGGGAACAGCAGGAGCCACTCAAGGTCACGCTGGACGCCGCTGCACTGGGCATGACGGGCATCCGGCTGGCCGAACTGCTGCGCACCGAGCGCATGGAGTGCGAATATGCCGACCCCCGCTATGTTGTGCTGATGTTCACCCCGGACAATCCGCCGCAGGATCAGGAGCGGCTGACCGCTGCCATGGCCCGCATTCTGGCCGGTCTGCCGGAAACGTTTCCGCAGCCGGAGGACCCGGCCGGGGCGTTTGCGCAGCTGGCCCGGCAGACGCGGATGCGCTGCACCATCCGGCAGGCGGTGCTTGGCCCGCAGCAGAGCCTGCCGCCGCAGCAGGCGGTGGGACGCATCTGCGCCATGCCTACGGTTTCCTGTCCGCCGGCCATTCCCATCGTGGTCAGCGGGGAAGAGATCACCCCGGCGGCGGCGGCGCTGATGGAGCATTACCGCATTGCATCCGTCTCCGTTCTGAAAACTCTATAAAATACAACAGCCGATCGGCTCCTCTTGCAGGAAAAGCCGGTCGGCTGTTTTGTTGTGTCCGGAGAAAACTCAGGCCTCTTCCAGGGCGGCTTCCGGGTCCTCCAGAAGGTCCTCAATCACATCTTCTTCATCTGCATCCGGTTCCAGCACTTCCTCCACCGGGCCGAACAGGCTGCGGATGGCATCGCGCAGACTGAGCAGGCGGCTGTTTTCGCTTACAGAGCGGTCCAGCAGCTCCTGGACCATTTCCGGCTTGTCGGTGATCAGATCATCCACGCCCAGTTTCAGCAGGGCGGCGGCATCCTGCTCCCGGTTGATGGTCCAGGCTGAAACCGTCTTGCCGCGCCGGTGGATCTGCTGTACCATGCCGGAGGTGATAAATGTGGATTCGATGCTGAAAAAGTCGGCGGCGGGCAGATCGTAACAGCTGCCAACGCCCAGTGCCAGAATGTAGCCGGTGGAGATCTCCGGGGCTGTCTCTTTTACCTTGCACAGGGTCTCGTAGCTCTGGGAGGTGATCACGCAGTCGTCTGCAAAGCCGTATTCTTCCAGGATACGCACGGTCTCGCGCTCCAGGTCCGGCGTGGCGGCATTGGGCTTGATCTCCACATTCAACTGGATCTTTCCCTTGCACAGAGCCAGGACTTCTTCCAGGGTGGGAATCTTTTCCCCGGCAAAGCGGGAGCCGAACCAGCGGCCCGCACTCAGGCGGCGTACTTCATCGTAGGTAAGCTCATAGATGTTGGCGTTGCGTCCGGTGCAGCGGCGCAGACTGGTGTCGTGGGTCACCATCACCACGCCATCTTTGGTCATCTGCACATCCAGCTCGGCACGCTCGCTGCCGCTGTCAATGGCTGCCTGAAACGCTGCCAGTGTGTTTTCCGGCGCGGCGGAGGAATACCCGCGATGGGCTGTGACAATGGGCACTGCGCCGCCCAGCATGGTGCGCAGGGTATCGTCCGCCGGCAGGGCAACGTACAGCACAGCCAGCACGGCGGTGCATACCGTGGTACCGGCCAGTGCCAGTGCGAGCAGACGCCTGCCATATAATGCTTTTTTTACAGGGAGCGGCGCTGCAGACGGCAGGGTGCCGGAAGCGCGGCAGTCATAAAACAGACTGAACAGCATACACTGTGCCAGCATGGCGGCAAGATCCCAAAAAAAGGTGAGCGCGGGCTGTTCCACCAGCAGCATGGCGCGGGAAAGCGCCAGCATCCCGGCGGTGCTCACCATGCCAATGCCAAGGCTTACGGTGTACAAAACGGCCAGTACAGTCAAAACCAACGCTCCGGCCCGCACGGCGGCCGAAACTTCCCACCGTGCCAGCAGGTACAGCACCCGGCGTGCATGGCGGCAGACAAAGGCGTGGCTTTGTCGGAGTGCCTGCCAGAAGCTTTTGCGCTCCAGAACAAACAGCGGCAGCACCAGCAGGCCGTAAAGATACAGCGCCAGCACAAGGAAAACTGCGGCGGCGCACAGCAGCTGGGAAGCCGGGCTTGCGCACACAATGCCCAGCAGGTATTCGGGTACGGCAAACTGCGTCAGGTGATTCCACGCCAGAAAAAAGCCGGTAAACGGCACCAGTGTGACCCCGTAGAGCAAAACGCCCCAGTTCTGCGGGAGCAGAGCGTGCCGGATGTCTGCCAGCGCGCGCCCGGCCAGCGCAGCCGGACGGAGCGGAGCATCCTGCCGCGCCGCATCCAGAATGTGCAGCAGCAGCGAAAAGCCATACAGCACCCAGAACGCCGCCAGCAGGGCAATGAGCACGATGCAGCCCACGATGGCGGGGGAAGTGTAAATATCGGATGCATTGCGGTTGCTCAGGTAATGCACCGGGGCAAACCGCAGCGTCAGGCCCCAGAGCTGCTGCATGGCCGGGATGAACAGCAGTGTGCTGGCCAGTTTATACAGCAGGGCAGCCAGCAGAAGGGGCAGCTCTGCCCGCAGCAGCCGGGCATGGGCGGCGCAGCGCAGACTGCGGTAGTTCTGACGGACATCGTGCAGGGCGGCGGAAACGTGACTCAAGATAAACAAACCTTCTTTTTCAGCTTCAGAATACAGGAACTGTACTGGATTCTCTTTATTGTATTTATAATACAGTTTAGCACAAAAATGCAGAAAATAAAATGTGAAAACCGGACAAAACGCGCAGATGGACAAAAAAGCACCGGATACCGTGCCCCCTGTGCCGAAAAAAGATGCAAAACCGGGAATCTGCAGCCTTGTTATAAAATCGACAGATGTTGAGTTGCATGGACTTTTATAGAATCTCTTGCATTTTCTTGGCAAATTCAGTATAATAAAACCAATTTTGAAAGCTCACTCAGACAACCAGGAGGTCTTATCATGGCTTCAAAGATCAATAAGGGAGAAATTCTCGCCAAGTTTTTTGATGACGGGGAATACACTGCTCTGTTCGCGGATGGCGCAGTGAGTGCTGCCTGCGGTTACGCCGCCGGTCAGCAGGCTTATGCTGTTTACCAGAACGGGGATGCCGTTACCGTCAAGGATGTGGAAAAGAACATCAAGGTGCTGGAAATGGCTGCACAGACCGGCTGCCCGGTGGTGACGTTCTATAACTCGGTGGGTGCAAAGCTGGCAGAGGGCCTGGATGTGCTCACCGCCAGCGCAAAGCTGAATGCGCAGATCGCCAAGGTTTCCGGTGTGATCCCGCAGGTGGCTGTTGTGCTGGGTGTCTGCGGCGGCACCAGCGCTCTGAGCGCAGCCAATGCAGATGTCTGCATCATGGCTGAGGGTGCAGAGCTGTTCTTCACCGCACCGTTCACTTCTGCAGCCAAGGGCGATAAGGCTGCCGATGCAGGCACCGCTGCTGCCGCCGCAAAGGCCGGCGTGGCCGCCATTGTGGCCGCCGATGCTGCAGAAGCTGCCGAGAAAGCCGCTCACATCGTGGGCCTGCTGCCGGCCAACAACCTGACCGGCCCGGCCATCTTTGAGTTTGAGCAGCCCACCACCGTGCTGACTGCCGGTGCAGAGCCTGCCAAGGCTGCTGCTGCCGTGATCGACAAGGACAGTGCCGTGGAACTGTATGCAGGCTTTGGCAAGTCTGTTTACACTGCATTTGCCACGGTGGGCGGCAACGCTGTGGGCGTTGTGGCCACCGGCAAGCAGCTGTGCCACAACTGTGTGGCCAAGGCTTCCCGCTTTGTGCGCCTGTGCGATGCCTTCAGCGTGCCGGTGATTACCCTGGTGGACACCGAGGGCTTTGTGCCCAGCGTGACCGATGATGTGGCCGGCGGTATCCGCGAGGCTGCCCGTCTGGCGGCTACCTATGCCGATGCCACCACCGCAAAGGTGGCTGTGCTGTCCGGCAAGGCAGTTGGCCCGGTTTACACCGCTCTGGCCGCTGCCGACCTGCGCATTGCCGTGAACGGCTGCGTGGTCAGCGCACTGGAGCCCAGCGCAGCGGTCAGCGTGCTGTACAAGAGCGAAATTGATGCTTCCGACAACATCGTTGCTGCCACCAAGGCCAAGGCTGCTGCCTACACCGCTGAGGTGTGCAGCGCTGCCAATGCTGTGGCCTGCGGCGCTGCCGACCTGACCTGCGATGCAGCCAATGTGCGCGCAAGCGTTGTGGCTGCCCTGGAGCTGCTGAGCACCAAGCGTGCTGCCCGCCTGCCCAAGAAGCACGGCAACATGGCTCTGTAAGCATTTGAACGTACATCTGTTTTCAAACGATTTTGATTTGGAGGATTCTTCCATGAAGTACTACAATATTACCGTCAATGGCGTTGCTTACAGCGTTTCCGTGGAGGAGACCGCTGCAGGCGCTGCTCCTGTGGCTGCTGCCGCTCCGGCTGCCCCCGCCGCCCCCAAGGCTGCTCCGGCTCCCGCTGCTGCTCCCAAGGCTGCTGCCGGTGCCGCAGGTGCGGTTTCCGTCAAGGCTCCCATGCCCGGCAACATTCTGGACGTCAAGGTCAGCGCTGGTGCATCCGTCAAGGCTGGTGACGTGCTGGTCATCCTTGAGGCTATGAAGATGGAGAACGAGATCCTGGCTCCTCAGGACGGCACTGTTGCATCCGTCAACGTCAGCAAGGGCGACACCGTGAACTCCGGTGATGTCCTGGTTTCCATGAACTAAGGAAGAGGTGACAATCATGGCCAAAAAGCCGATCAAGGTTACCGAGGTTGTCCTGCGTGATGCGCACCAGTCTCTGCTGGCTACCCGCATGACCATGGACGAAATGCGCCCGATCCTGCCCGAGATGGACAAGATCAACTACTTTTCTGTGGAGTGCTGGGGCGGTGCAACGTTTGACAGCTGCATCCGCTTCCTGGATGAGGACCCCTGGGAGCGTCTGCGCATCCTGCGCAAAGAGCTGCCCCATCAGAAGCTGCAGATGCTGTTCCGCGGCCAGAACATGCTGGGCTACCGCCCCTACGCCGATGACGCCGTGGAGTACTTTGTGCAGAAGTCCGTGGCAAACGGCATTGACGTCATCCGCATTTTTGACGCATTGAACGATCCCCGCAACCTGCAGACTGCCATCAAGGCAGCCAACAAGGAAGGCGCTCATGTGCAGGGCTGCATCAGCTACACCCTGAGCCCCGTGCACAACAACGAGTACTTTGCAGCCTACGCCAAGACCCTGGAGGAGATGGGTGCAAACTCCATCTGCATCAAGGATATGGC
>CAKTGS010000080.1 GCA_934561485.1 uncultured Faecalibacterium sp. | reverse complement strand
ACCCGAAGGTCGTTGGTTCAAATCCGGCCCCCGCAACCACCAAGCGTTCTGAGATTTCTCAGAACGCTTTTTTGTTGCATCGGCGGCACAAAAATACCGTGCAGAGGAGCAATGCTCCCGGCAAAAGGGCCGTCCCCACCGGGACGGCCCTTGGCGTATCCTTTTAAAGTCACAGCTCCTTTACCAGCTCAAACATGGCGCGCACGCTGGCGCGGCTGTGTTCGCGGCGGGAGATCAGCAGGAACTGCAGGTCCCACGCAGGGCTGTCAATGGGCACAACGCGCAGGTCCGGCAGCAGCCAGCTGGGCGAGACGGTGGGCAGCAGCCCGATGCCCATGCCGCAGCTGGTGAGCAAAAACAGCTCCTCTACCGTGCGGGTGTGCAGGGTGGGGTTGCCCTTCATCCCCAGCTGGCTGTAATACTTGCGCAGCAGCTCCTCTGTGCCGCCATCGGGATCTTCATGGGTCAGGATCAGGGTCTCGTCCTGCAATTCTGCGGGGGCGGATGCACCTGACCGATGGCGTGACCGCCGACCTGTTTGCCGAGCACTTCGGGCAGGCGGTGCCGGAAGCGTTTTCCACCCAGCTGGACAAGGCGGTGGAAAACGGCCTGGCCGAAAAGACGGACACCGGCTGGAGACCCACGGTGAAGGGCCTGTTCCGGGAAAATATCCTCTGAATCCTGCAAAGAAGGGCCGTCCCCCGGGGGCGGCTCTTCTTTTTTGGCCCAGCCACTGGCGCAGCGGGGCCGTATGCGGTATACTGGGAGCGGAATGGAGCAGTGACAGCACGGGAGGTGCTTTATCGTATGGTACAGGTAGATCTGATCACGGGCTTTCTGGGCGCAGGCAAAACCACGTTTCTGCGGCGGTACGTCCGGTATCTTGTGGAGCAGGGGCACAATGTGTGCATCCTGGAAAACGACTTTGGCGCGGTGAACGTGGACGCCATGCTGGTGCAGGACCTGCTGGGGGACCGGTGCGACCTGGAAACCATCAGCGGCGGGTGCGACTGCGACACCCACCAGCGCCGGATGCGTACCAAGCTCATTGCGCTGGCCATGCGCGGGTTCGACCGGGTGGTGGTGGAGCCAAGCGGCATTTTTGATGTGGACGAATTCTTTGATGTGCTGCGGGACGACCCGCTGGACCGCTGGTACACCATTGGCAACGTCATTGCCATTGTGGACGCCCTGCTGCCGCAGCGGCTCTCCCCCCAGGCGGAGTATCTGCTGGCCTCCGAGACGGTAAACGCCGGGGCCGTGCTGCTGAGCCGCAGCCAGCTGGCAAGCGATGCCCAGCGGGCCGCCGCCGCTGCCCGCCTGGACAAGGCCCTGGCAGGGTGCAAGGCGTCCCGCCGGTTTGCTCCCGGGGAGATCTGGCAGAAGGACTGGGCACAGCTGACGGCAGAGGATATGGCATCGCTGGCTGCCTGCGGGTACCGTCAGGCCAGCTGCGAAAAGCTGCACTTTGACGAGCACCAAGCCTTTTCGTCCCTGTGCTTTCTGGAACAAAAGCTCACGCTGGAGCAGCTGCAGGCGGCGGCCAGACGCCTGTTTGCGGACCCGCGCTGCGGCCATGTGCTGCGGGTAAAGGGCTTTGCCCCCACGGCGGAGGGCTGGCTGGAACTGAACGCCACCGCCGCCGGGCAGACGCTGGCCCCCATCCCCCAGGGGCAGGACGTGCTGATCGTGATCGGCGAGGGGCTGAACAAGGCGGAAATCGAGCAGAAACTCCACGAATAACACTACAAACTGGAATCAGGAGGGCTTTTTATGCAGATCGTACGCGCAGCCGTCATCGGCACCGGCTCCATGGGGCGCAAGTACGCCCAGATGATCGCCCGGGGCGAGGCCGGGGCCATGACACTGGCGGCGGTGGTGTGCCGCCATGCCGAAGCACAGCAGTGGGCGCAGCAGACCCTGCCGCCCCAGGTGCTGGTGTGCGCCAGCGCCGAGGAGCTGTACACCCACGCCGATGCGTTTGACGCCGTGCTGGTGGTCACCCCTCACAAGAGCCACCCGGAACTGGTGCAGCAGGCCTTTGCCCACGGCAAGCATGTGCTGTGCGACAAGCCCTCGGCATCCTCGCTGGCCCCGGCGCTGGAAATGAACCGGGCCGCCCGGCAGAGCGGGCTGGTGTTTGCCATGATGTTCCACCAGCGGTGCTACCGCAAGTACCGGCGGCTGAAGGAGCTGCTGCAGTCCGGCCAGCTGGGGCAGGTGCAGCGCATCCTGCTGGAAAACAGCCGCTACTTCCGCACCTGGCAGTACCACCGCTCCGGCAGCTGGCGTTCCAGCTGGAACGGGGAGGGCGGCGGTGCGCTGCTCAACCAGGGGCAGCACATTCTGGACATCTGGCAGTGGCTGTTCGGGATGCCGAAAAGTATTTATGCTATGATACCATACGGTAAGTATAACGATTTTGCGGTGGATGACGAGGCCACCCTGCTCATGGAGTACCCGCACAAGCGCACGGCGGCCTTGATCCTGACCACCGGCGAGGGTACCTGGACCGAGCGGCTGAAGGTGGTGGGCACCCGGGGCACCGCGCTGCTGGAGGACGACACCCTGACCCTGCACACCTACGCCCAGGACACCGAGACCTACCGCCGCACCGCTTCCTGCACGGCCCGGCAGCAGTTTGCCGAGACCACCGTGCAGGAGAACTTCGGCCCCCAGGAGGAGCCATACCCCGAAATGCTGGCCAACTTTGCGGACGCCATCCTGCACGGCACCCCCCTTACCGCCCCGGGCGTGGAGGGCGTGCGGGCGCTGGAACTGACGGACGCCGCCTATCTTTCGGCCTGGCGGGGCGAAAAAGTGCCCTTGCCCTTGGACGCTGCCGCCTTTGAGCGGGAGCTGCAGAAGCAGATGCAGGAGGAACAGAACCATGGCTAAACTCAGGCTGCTGATCGTGGGGTCCGGCTGGCGGTCCCTGTTTTATGTGCGGGTGGCGCAGGCTCTGCCGGACCGCTTTGAAGTATGCGCCATGCTGTGCCGTACCCCGGAAAAGGCAGAGAAGATGCAGCGGGACTACGGCGTGCCCACCCGCTGCTCGGTGGAAGAAGGCATTGCCCTGCAGCCGGACGTGGTGGTGGTGGCGGTGAACAAGGCGTCCATCGCCCAGGTCAGCCGCGAGTGGCTGGCCCGGGGTTTTGCCGTGCTCAGCGAGACCCCCGCCGCTCTGGACGAGGATACTCTGCGGGCACTGTGGACTTTGCACCAGCAGGGGGCAAAGCTGCAGGTGGCGGAGCAATACTGGCTGTACCCCTCGCTGGCCCGGCGGCTGGCGGCGGTACACAGCGGGGCGCTGGGCACCCCGCAGTTTGCCCGGCTCTCGGTGGCCCACGGTTACCATGGGGCCAGCCTGGCCCGGCAGTTCCTGGCCGCCGGGCAGCAGCCGGTGCGGGTCACGGGCCGCCGCTGGACCGAGCGGATCGTGGAAACGGACTCCCGCTGGGGGCGCATCGAGCACGGTGCCCAGGTGGAAAAGGACCTGCTGCGCCATACCCTGGAATTTGCAGACGGGGCAGTGGCGTTTCTGGACTTCTGCGGCGTGCAGTACCACTCCTACCTGCGCACCACCCACACCAACGTGCAGGGGCCGCGGGGCGAGCTGGATGACGACACCCTGCGCTGGCTGGACGAAGCGGACGTGCCCCGGTGCCGGCAGCTGACCCCGCTGGAAACGCCGCTGCTCCGGGACGCTGCCCGGGCCGGCCTGACCGAGGACGAGACCGCCATTGCCTGCCTGCTGGACCGGATGCAGGCCTATCGGGCGGGCGGTCCGGAGGCCTACCCGCTGGCGGACGCCTTGCAGGACGCCTATCTTGCCCTGCTGATGGACCGCGCCCTGCAGACGGGCGGGGCCGTGGAAAGCAGCCCCCAGCCCTGGAACCGCTGAGCGCCCCATAAACAACAAAAACGCTCCCCGGAAGCAGCTGCTTCCGGGGAGCGTTGTCTGTGCGGGAACGATCAGAACTTCATCAGCGGGGTGCCGGCCAGGATGTCGCCCTCAGCCAGCATCTTCAGTTCGCCCATGTCATCGCCGTTGGTCACAATGATGGCGGTAGCGGTGGGGTGGCCTGCGGCACGGATGGCATCCAGGTCGATCTTCAGCAGCGGGGTGCCGGCCTTGACCTTTTCGCCTTCCTTGACCAGGGCCTTGAAGCCCTTGCCGTTCATCTCCACGGTATCCATGCCCACGTGGATCAGGATCTCGATGCCGTCATCGCTGGTCAGGCCCACGGCGTGCAGGGTGGAAGCCACCTGGTTCACAGTGCCGTCAAAGGGAGCGTACACGGTCTTGCCGGTGGGCTCGATGCCGCAGCCGGGGCCAAGGATGCCCTGTGCAAAGGTCTCATCGGGGATCTCTTCCTGCTTCAGCACCTTGCCGCGCAGGGGAGCCAGCACGGTTTTGCTCTGGCCAAAAAACTTGGCGGTTTCTTCTTCTTCGGCTTTGCCGCCGAACAGCTTGTCAAAAAAGCCCATAGTAAAAATCCTTCCTTCGTATCACAATGTTGCAAGGCGGAAGGGGCCGGTTCCGGCGGCGCCCACGCCTTCCCTAAAAACCCGGTATGGTTTATAAAAAAGATACCATATTGCTCTGCAAAATGCAATTGCAAACCTGCACAAACCACGGGATGCAATTTTTGATGGTCTGACCAATGCCTTCCCCGGCAGAGGGGAAGGTCACATCAGCTCGACCAGCTGCTGCACTTCCTCCATGCGGGTGGCCCAGCTGGTGGCAATGCGCACCACGGTGTGGGTGTCGTCAAACTTTTCCCAGAAGCCGAACTTTGCCTTGCCTTCCAGGGCGGCCAGCTGGGCGTTTTCCAGCACCACAAACACCTGGTTGGTGGGCGAATCCATGAAGAAGCGGTAGCCCTTGGCGGCCAGGCCCTGCTTCAGGGCATTGGCGGTGGCAATGGCATTTTTGCTGATCCGGGTGTACAGGTCATCGGTGAACAGCACGTCGAACTGAATGCCCATCAGCCGCCCCTTGGCCAGCAGCGCACCCTGCTGCTTGACCATGGTCATAAAGTGGGCGGGAGTGCCCTTCGGGAACACCACGGCCTCGCCGCACAGGGCACCCACCTTGGTGCCGCCGATGTAGAATACATCGGTGAGCCGGGCAATGTCGGCCAGGGTCACGTCCGTGCCCTCAGCCATCAGGCCGTAGCCCAGGCGGGCACCGTCCATGAACAGGGGCATGTGGTACTCCCGGCACACGGCGTGCAGGGCTTCCAGCTCGGCTTTGGTGTACAGGGTGCCGTACTCGGACGGGTGGGAGATGTACACCATGCCGGGGAACACCATGTGGTCGTGGTTGTCATCGGCGTAAAAGGTGGCGCACCAGCTGCGCACATCGGCGGCGTCCACCTTGCCCTCGTGCTGGGGCAGGGCAATCACCTTGTGGCCGGTGTACTCAATGGCACCGGCTTCGTGGGCGGCTACGTGGCCGGTGGCGGCGGCCATCACGCCCTGCCAGCGCTGCAGCATGGATGCAATGACAATGGCGTTGGTCTGGGTGCCGCCGGAGATGAAAAAGACATCGGCGTCCGGGCAGGCGCAGGCCGCGCGGATCTTGTCGCGGGCGCTGGCGCAGTAGCGGTCGGTGCCGTAGCCGGGCACCTTTTCAAAGTTGGTGTCGGCCAACTTCTGCAGAATGGCGGGGTGGGCACCCTCGCAGTAATCGTTTTCAAAATACAGCATGAGAGATCTCCTGTTCTGTAAGGTCAAAAGAATGGATAAGCTTATTGTAATGCCGGAGGGAGCCTTTGTCAATTCGGGCAGGCCACAAGCTTTTGCTGTATCTTTAGCAGGGATATGGTATACTTTTATATTAGGATATTATGGAATCTGCAAAGGAGTGAGATCATGAAGCACAAAACCTGGCGGCGGGATATGCTGGTCATGCTGGCCGCCCTGTGCGTTGCCTGCGCGGCGGTGGCCGGAATGCAGCGCATGACGGGCCGCATTGACGGCGTGGCCATGCTGATCTTCATGCTGGCCGTGTTCATCACGTCCATGTGCACCCAGGGCTATCTGTGGGGCGTGCTGGCCTCGCTGATCAGCGTTCTGGCCGTGAATTTTGCCTTTTTTACCCCGTACTTTGCCTTCAACTTCACCCTGCCGGAAAATCTGTTTTCCGGGGTGGTGATGCTGGCGGTGTCCATTATGACCAGCACCCTGACCACCCGCATCAAAAAGCAGGAGCAGCTGCGCATGGAAAGCGAGCGGGAAAAGATGCGCGCCAACCTTCTGCGCGCGGTCTCCCACGACCTGCGCACCCCGCTGACCTCCATTTACGGGGCCTGCTCCACCGTGGCGGACAACTATGCCTCCCTGGGGCAGGAACAGGCCGTCAAGCTGCTGCGGGAAGCCTGCGAGGATGCCCAGTGGCTGAACCGCATGGTGGAAAACCTGCTTTCGGTCACCCGCATCGATGGGGAGCAGGTGACGGTCAAAAAGACCCCCACCGTGCTGGAAGAGCTGGTGGATGCCGTGCTGGTCAAGTTCCAGAAGCGCTGCCCCGGCATTCCGGTGCAGCTGGACCTGCCGGAGGACTTTATTGTGATCCCCATGGATTCCATGCTGATCCAGCAGGTACTGATGAACCTGCTGGAAAACGCCGCCCTGCACGCTGCAGGAATGCATACGCTGACACTGCGGGTGTTCACACTGGGCAGCCGGGCCGTGTTTGAGGTAAAGGACGATGGCTGCGGCATCCCCAGGGAGCGGATGCGCACCCTGTTCTCCGGCACCGACAGCGATACCCCCGCCGACAGCGGCAAGCACGGCATGGGCATCGGGCTTTCGGTGTGCGCGGCCATCATCAAGGCCCACGGCGGCGAGATCAACGCCGAGAGCCGCCCCGGCGAGGGCACGACCATCCGTTTCTGGCTGGAAACCGAAGAAATTGGACTGGAGGATGCAGAAGATGAGCAATAACAAATTCAAGGTCCTTATTGTGGAGGACGAAGCAAATATCTGCAGCTTCATTGAAACGCTGCTGACCGCCAACGACTACCAGGCCCTGGTGGCCCACACCTGCACCATGGGGCTGACCCTGTTTGCTTCCCACAACCCGGACCTGGTGATCCTGGACCTGGGCCTGCCGGACCGGGACGGCCTGGAGCTGATCCGCACCGTGCGGCAGAAGTACATGACCCCCATCATCGTGCTGTCGGCCCGCACCGATGAGATGGATAAGATCGAAGCGCTGGACCTGGGTGCCAACGATTACATCACAAAGCCCTTCAGCACCGGCGAGCTGCTGGCCCGGGTGCGCGCCGCGCTGCGCATCAACCGCTACGGTTCCGTGGGCGGCGGGGCAGTCAGCGGCACCTTTCAGGCTCAGGGGCTGCACATCAACTATGACCGGCGCAAGGTGTTTGTGCAGGAGCAGGAGGTGCGCCTGACCCAGACCGAATACAACATTGTGGCCTTTCTGGCCCAGCACGCCGGCCGGGTGATGACCTACGCCGCCATTGTGCGGGCCATCTGGGGCGATACCGATGTGGGCAGCACCAAAAAGCTGCAGGTGAACATGGCCAACATCCGCAAAAAGCTGGGCAGCCGCCCGGGCAGCAACCCCTACATCCTCAACGAGCTGGGGGTGGGCTACCGCATGATCGACGAGGACCCCGAGAGCCGCCAGAGCGGCATGGAGGAGCGTGTATGACCCTTGCACTGCTGCTGTTTGCACTGACCTATGTGCTCATGTTGGCACGCCCCAGGGAACGGCCCTGGGTGGCACTGTGCAGCGGAGCGGTGTTTCTGGCCCTGGGGCAGCTGGGCGTCTACGACCTGCCGCTGGCGCAGGCTCTGGGCGCGGTGGACTACAATGTGCTGCTGATGATGGCAGGAACCATGGGCACCGTGAGCCTGTTCATTGAGAGCCGGATGCCGACCCGCCTGGCGGAACAGCTGATCCTGAAGGTGCCCAACGTCAAGTGGGCGGTGTGCATGCTGGCCCTGTTTGCCGGGGTCATCAGCGCCTTTGTGGACAACGTGGCAACCGTGCTCATGGTGGCCCCGGTGGGGCTGGCCATTGCCCGCAAGCTCAAAATCTCGCCGGTGCCGGTGCTCATTGCCATTGCGGTGTCCTCCAACCTGCAGGGTGCCGCCACCCTGGTGGGCGACACCACCAGCATTCTGCTGGGCAGCTTTGCGCAGATGAACTTTTTCGATTTCTTCTGGATGCGGGGCCGCCCGGGCATCTTCTGGGGCGTGGAGCTGGGTGCGCTGGCCTCGCTGGGGGTGCTGCTGTGGCTGTTCCGGAGCAACACCCAGGCCGTGTCCGCCGCCGTGGAGACCCAGGTGGAGGACGATGTGCCCACCGCTCTGATGCTGCTGACGGTGGGCCTGCTGATCGCGGCATCCTTTCTGCCGCAGCCTGCGGCGGGCAGCGTGCTGCACACCCTGTATGACCTGCGCAGCGGCCTGATCTGCATGGCGCTGTGCGTGTTCGGGGTGGTGCGGGCCTGCGTGCGTGAGCATTCGGCCTGGCCGCTGGCCCGGGTGCTGCGGGACCTGGACCGTGACACCCTGCTGCTGTTGTTCGGGCTGTTCCTTGTGATCGAGGGCGTCCGGGCGGCCGGTGTGATCGATGCCGCCGCAGAGCTGTTCCATGCCGCCGCCGGGGAGGACCCGTTCCGCCTGTACACCCTGCTGGTGGTGGTCTCGGTGGTGCTGTCGGCCTTTATTGACAACATCCCCTATGTGGCCACCATGCTGCCGGTGGTGCAGGGCATTGCCGCCCTGATGAACGGCGGAGCCGGGGTGGAGCCTTATGTGTTCTACTTCGGCCTGCTCACCGGTGCCACCCTGGGCGGCAACCTGACCCCCATCGGGGCCTCGGCCAACATTGCGGCCATCGGCATCCTGCGCAAAAACGGCGAGATCGTGCATACCCGCGATTTCCTGCGCATCGGAGTGCCCTTTACCCTGGCAGCCGTGCTTGCCGGTTACGGTTACCTGTGGCTGGTGTGGGGCCGCGCCCTGTAAGCCATCCCACAAAGTGCATTGCAGCCCGCAGGGCCAGCCCGGCCCCGCGGGTGTTTTTGCGATTTTCCACGAAAGTATGACGATTCCGGAAAAAGACAGAACTTTTTCAAAAAATCGCTTGACATTTCCGCGATATCTGTTATAATAACTATCGTTCCGAGCGACACAGCTCGCAAACACAACAGAATATGCGGATATGGCGGAATTGGCAGACGCGTTAGATTCAGGTTCTAATCGGGGCAACTCGGTGGA
>CAKTGS010000079.1 GCA_934561485.1 uncultured Faecalibacterium sp. | reverse complement strand
TTCAGCATCTTCATTGTGGCAACGGTTACCTTTTTTGTCATGAACCTGGTCCCCGGCGGCCCGTTCGTGGCAGAAAAGTCCATCAGTGCGGCTGCTCAGCAGGCACTGGCCGAAAAATACGGTCTGGACAAGCCTCTGGGTGTGCAGTACGTCAACTACATGAAGAGCCTGCTGCACGGCGACCTGGGCCTGAGCCTGCGTCAGCGCGGCCGCACGGTCAACGAGATCATCGCCAGCAAGCTGCCTGTGTCCTGCAAGTTGGCAGGCATTGCAGTGCTGGTGGCCCTGTGCGTTGGCATTCCGCTGGGCTGTATCTCGGCATACAACCGCGGCAAATGGCTGGATAACATCATCATTGTGTTCGCAACCTGCGGCATTGCGATCCCGAGCTTTATTTCCAGTGTGCTGCTGCTGTATCAGTTTGGCATGAACCTTAAAATTCTGCCCACGGTCGGCCTGAACAGCGCAGCCTCCTATATCATGCCGGTTACGGCACTGGCTATTTACCCCGCGGCTTATATCACCCGTCTGATGCGTTCCAGCCTGCTGGACGTTATGGGGCAGGACTACATGCGTACCGCCCGCGCCAAGGGCGTGTCCCAGTTCATGATCCTGTTCAAGCACGCTCTGCGCAACGCCATCCTGCCGGTCATTACCTACGTTGGCCCCATGCTGGCCAGCCTGATGACCGGTTCTTTCGTGGTGGAAAAGATCTTCTCTGTGCCGGGCCTCGGCCGTGACTTCGTTTCCGCCATCACCAACCGCGACTATACGCTGATCATGGGCACCACCATTCTGCTGTCCAGCATGGTCATTGTGGCAAACGTGATCGTGGATATTCTGTACAAGATCATTGACCCGCGCATCAAGCTGCAGTAAAAGGAGGAATGAACTATGGAAAACATCAAAAAGAATCCTCTCAGCCTGCAGCTGAACGCTGACGACTTTCTGCCCGCCAGCAATGAGGAAAAGCAGAGCCTGGTCATCATGCGCGAAAGCGTCAACTTCTGGAAGGACGGTATCCGCCGCCTGAAGAAGAATAAGATCGCCATGGTCAGCTTCTTCTTTATTATTGCCATTGCTATCTTTGCCTACATCCTGCCCGCCGTGTGGCCCTACAGCTATGCAGAGCAGGTCAAAGGCAGCAACAACCTGGCTCCGTTTGAGTACTCGGCATCCGAGCAGGCCCGCATTGATGCAGGCGAAAAGGTGTTCCCGCACATTCTGGGCACCGACCGTATGGGTCGTGACTTTGCTGTGCGTATCATGATGGGCACCCGCGTCAGCCTGTCCGTTGGTCTGATCGCTTCTGTGCTGGTGCTGCTCATCGGTGCCACCTACGGTGCCATCTCCGCGTTTGCCGGCGGCTGGGTGGACAATATCATGATGCGAATCACGGATATTCTGTACACCATCCCCGATATTCTGTTGATCATTCTGCTGGGCATGGCCCTGAAAGATCCGCTGGACACCCTGGCCACCAAGCCCGGCTTCAAGTGGATGCAGACCCTTGGCCCCAACATGATCTCCATCTTCATCATCTTTGCTCTGCTGTACTGGGTGGGCATGGCACGTATCGTGCGCAGCCAGATCCTGATCCTGAAGGAGAGCGAGTACGTTACCGCTGCCCGCGCTCTGGGCGCTTCCAGCGGCCGTATCATCAAGAAGCACCTGCTGACCAACTGCATTGGCACCCTGATCGTGACCACCACCCTGCAGATCCCGGCCTCCATCTTTACCGAGAGCTACCTGAGCTTCATCGGTCTGGGTGTTGCAGCCCCGCTGCCGTCTCTGGGTTCTCTGGCCACCGATGCCGTCAAGGGCATGAATACCTACCCCCACCTGCTGATCGCCCCCGCACTGATGATCAGCGTGATGATCCTGGTGTTCAACCTGTTCGGCGATGGCCTGCGCGATGCCTTTGACCCGAAGCTGAAGAATTGATGAGGTGAACGAAGATGAGCGAAAAAATTCTTGATATCAAGGAAGAGCGCCTTTCCTTCTTCACCCCTGCCGGTGAGGTCAAGGCACTGAACGGCGTTTCCTTTGCCATGAACCAGGGCGATGTGCTGGGCATTGTGGGCGAGTCCGGTTCCGGTAAGTCCGTTACCGCATACTCCGTCATGGGCTTGACCGCTTACCCCGGCAAGCTGGTGGGCGGCACCGTGTGGTTCAACGGCCACGAGATTGAGAAGATGAAGGAGAAGGATTTCCGCAAGATCCGCGGCAACGAAGTCTCCATCATCTTCCAGGACCCCATGACCAGCCTGAACCCGGTGTACACCATCGGCAACCAGATCGTGGAGGTCATCCGCCTGCACACCAAGAAAAACAAGGAAGAAGCCTGGGCACGCGCCGAGGAGCTGCTGGAGCTGGTCGGCATCAACGAGCCGGAAAAGCGCCTGAAGCAGTACCCCCACGAGCTGTCCGGCGGTATGCGCCAGCGCGTGATGATCGCCATTGCACTGGCCTGCGAGCCGAAGCTGCTGATCGCCGATGAGCCTACCACCGCTTTGGACGTGACCATTCAGGCACAGATCCTGGAACTGATGCAGGAACTGCGCAAGAAGCTGGGCATGAGCATCATCATGATCACTCACGACCTGGGCGTTGTGGCTTCCATGTGCGAAAAGATCGCCGTCATGTACGCCGGCCACATCGTGGAGTACGGCACCACCGATGAGATCTTCTACCAGCCGGGCCACGAGTACACCAAGGGCCTGATCAACTCCATTCCCAAGCTGAACACCGAGGTGCGCGAGCGTCTGGTGCCCATTGAAGGCACCCCGGTGGACCTGCTGAATCCCCCGGCAGGCTGCCCCTTTGCGCCCCGCTGCAAGAGCTGCATGAAGATCTGTCTGAGCAAGATGCCGCCGCGCACCGATCTCAGCGATACCCACTACACCTACTGCTGGCTGCAGCAGAAGGCTGAATTCGAGAAAGGGGAAAAGGCAGAATGAGTGAACAGAAAACGCTGGTTGAAGTCCAGCACCTGCAGCAGTATTTCCCCGCCGGCGGCATGGGCAAGAACCGCAAGTATGTCCAGGCTGTGGACGATGTGAGCTTTGCCATCCGCAAGGGTGAGACCCTGGGCCTGGTGGGCGAGTCCGGCTGCGGCAAAACCACCACCGGACGCACCCTGCTGCGCCTGTACGAGCCCACCGGCGGCAAGATCTACTATGACGGCAATCTGCTGTTTGATAAGGACAACAAGATCGCAGTGGATATGCTGCCTTACCGCCGCCGGATGCAGATCGTGTTCCAGGACCCGTATGCAAGCCTGGACCCCCGCATGACCATCGGTGACATCGTGGGCGAGGGCATTGACATCCATCACCTGGCCGAAAACGAAAAGGACCGCCACGATAAGATCATCGCCCTGCTGGAGCGCGTGGGCCTGAACAGCGAGCACGCAAACCGCTATTGCCACGAGTTCTCCGGCGGCCAGCGTCAGCGCGTGGGCATTGCCCGTGCTCTGGCCGTGAACCCCGAGTTCATCGTGTGTGACGAGCCGGTCTCCGCACTGGACGTGTCCATTCAGGCACAGGTCGTCAATATGTTTGAGGATCTGCAGCAGGAAATGGGCCTGACCTACCTGTTCATTGCCCATGACCTGAGCGTGGTGAAGCACATCTCCAACCGCATCGGTGTCATGTACCTGGGCAAGCTGGTGGAGCTGGCCGACAGCTTTGAGCTGATCGCCCACAGCATCCACCCCTACACCCGCAGCCTGATCTCTGCCATTCCGGTGGCGGACCCCATCACGGCTCGTCAGTCCAAGCGTATTGTCCTGCAGGGTGATGTGCCCAGCCCCCTGAACCCGCCGTCCGGCTGCCGTTTCCGCACCCGCTGCCCCTATGCGGATGAGCGGTGCGCAGCGGAGGTGCCTGAGTTTAAGGAGGTCACCTCCGGCCACTGGGCAGCCTGCCACCATCTGGACAGGGTGAAGTAAGAACACTTCAGTCTCATGAAAGATGAACACATCTCATCTTCCAGCTGAAATATTGTAACGAAATGGTTACAGACGCCTTTTGGGGCTTGTAACCGGTGCGAGAACGCATTATACTATTCGTGTTCCTCCGGAGGACAGGCTGTTTTGGCAGACCGTGCTCCGGATCGAATATAGAGGCGGCTGGGTTTACCTGGCACACTCAAAATTTGATACAAGGGAAGGAATTTATTATGAAACGCATTTCTCGTCGTAATTTCCTGAAGGTCGCTGGTGTCAGCGCCGCTGCTCTGGGCCTGGCAGCCTGCGGCGGCAGCAAGTCCGGTTCTACCGCAACCTCCGGTTCTGCTTCTTCTGCTGCTGGTTCTTCTACCGGCAGTGTCAACACCGCTGGCTTCACCGTCCAGTATGGTCCCAACCCCGAGACCCTGGATCCGGCTCTGAACAGCGCGATTGATGCCTCTAACACCATCATCACCATCTTCGAGCCCCTGCTGCTGATCAACGAAAACAACGAGGTCATCGGCGGCCAGGCTGAGAGCTGGGAAGCCAGCGAGGACGGCCTGACCTGGACCTTCACCATGCGTGACGGTCTGAAGTGGAGCGATGGCACCGATCTGACCGCTAAGGACTTCGAGTACAGCTTCAAGCGTATGGCCAACCCCGATACCGCTGCTCCCTACGCAGCAACCTGCCTGGGCATGATCGATGGTTTTGACGCAGCACAGGCCGGTGATACCGATGCTCTGAACGTCAAGGCAAGCGATGACGGCAAGACCCTGACCATCGTTCTGGCTTATCCCTGCTCCTACTTCGACAAGATGGCCGCATTCGCAGCTATGAGCCCTGTGCAGCAGGCTACCGTTGAGGCCAACGGCGATGCATGGTGCACCTCCGCCGACACCTTCGTGTCCAACGGCCCCTACATGATCACCGACTGGACTCCGTCCGAGCGTATCGTGCTGTCCAAGAACCCCAACTACGTTGGCGGCTGGGATAACTCCAAGATCGTTTCCGACAGCATCACCCTGCTGCTGCTGGAGGATTCCTCTGCTGCGTATGCTGCTTACAACAGCGGTGAGGCTGTCCTGATCAAGGACGTGCCCACCGATGAGATCCCCAGCCTGACCAAGGCAGAGGATGGCGGCGACTTCTATGTTGACACCATCCTGGGCACCTACTACATCAGCCTGAACCTGACCCGCGATCCCTTCAAGGATGCTAAGGTCCGTAAGGCTCTGGCTCTGGCCATTGACCGTGACTATGTTGCCAACACCATCATGCAGGGCACCTACTCTGCTGCTTCCAACCTGGTTGGCCCTGGCATCGTGGACGAGAACGGCTACTTCTACGACAACGCCAACGGCGGCTCTCCCTACATTGCAGACGACTACGATGCAAACCTGGAAGAGGCCAAGAAGCTGCTGGAAGAGGCTGGCTACCCCAATGGCGAGGGCTACCCCACCATCGAGTACAGCACCAACGATTCCGGTTACCATGTGCCTCTGGCTGAGTACCTGCAGCAGGCTTGGGGCGATCTGGGCATCACCCTGACCATCAACAAGATGGAGTGGTCTTCCTTCACTCCCGCTCGTCGTGCTGGCGAGTACGATGTTGCCCGTAACGGCTGGGTCATGGACTACAACGATCCTTCCAACATGGTCGAGCTGTTCTGCACCGATAACGGCAACAACGATGGCAAGTACTCCAACGCTGATTTTGATGCTGCCATTGAGGCTTCCAAGGTTGCAGATGCTTCCGAGCACTTCAAGCAGCTGCACAACGCCGAGGATATCCTGATGGAGGATATGGGCTGCATCCCCGTTGCTTACTACAACGACTTCTGGCTGCAGACTCCTTCTCTGAAGGGCACCTGGCACAGCCCCTACGGCTACTGGTACCTGCAGTACGGCTACATTGAGGAGTGATCTTCTCCCAGTGCTGTGCAGCATGAGCTGAACCGTAAATGATAAGCGCCCCGCTGACCGGAAACGGCTGGCGGGGTGCTTTTTTGTCGTGGGAAAGCCTATAAAGGGTTTTCTGCCCGGATTAAATTCAGATGGCTTGCGTACCGCAAAAGGCTATGATACAATAAAAAATAACCAATGCACAAAAGGGGAGAGAAGAATGGAGCAAAAACGCCTGTGTCCGTACTGCATGGGGCAGCTGCCCGCAGCAGCAGACAGCTGCCCGCACTGCGGCAAGCTGTTTGCCGGGCGCAACCCCTCGGGCAGCCTGCCGGTGGGCACGCTGCTGGCCGGGCGCTATACGGTGGGAGAGATGCTGAGCATTGACGGCGAGGGCATTTTGTACCGGGGCGTGGAGAATCTGGGGCAATTCCGGGTGAACATCAAGGAATATCTGCCGGTGACCCTTTCCGCCGAGCGGGGGGCGGACTGTGCCCTGCGGCCCAAACAGGGCAGCGAGGTGCTGTTCAAGACCACCCGCATGGATTTTGCGGACCTCTACCGCTCCATCCAGCGCATTACCCCCGCCACCGGGCTGGAAGCCGTGCTGGATGTAGTGGAAGCCAACAACACCGTTTATGCGGTGCTGGAGAACCTGGGCGGCACCCCGCTGGATCAGTGGCTGGAAAAAGCATCCGGCCCGATTCGCCCTGCCGATGCCTGCGCCATGCTGCAGCCGGTGTTTGAGGGCGTAGCGTCCATGCACAAGATCGGCCTGGTGCACCGGGGCATCTGCCCGGAGAACATCCGCGTGATGGCGGATGGCCGGTGCCGTCTGGCGGGTTACGCCACCGTGGGCCTGCGCACCGCCGGCAGCGGCCTGCACGAGCAGCTGTACGAGGGCTATTCTGCCCCGGAACAGTATTCCACCGCCGAGTTTGAGGGCCGCTACACGGACGAATACAGCCTGGCTGCAGTGTTCTACCGCATGGTGTGTGGGCAGGCACCGGTACCGGCAGCCCAGCGCATGGTGTCGGACTCCAACCCCCGGGCACGAACGGTGAATGCCGCAGTGCCGGGGTATGTGTCCGAGGTGCTGCAGCTGGGCCTGCGGCTCAAACCCATGGAGCGCATCCAGACCGTGCCGCAGCTGTATCAGGCACTCTCTTCCAAAGAATATACAGCAGAGCTGACCCGCACCATGAAGCCGGAAACCCCTGTGCGGCGGGCGGAAGGCACGCAGGACCTGCAGGAGCAGAAAACGCATCTGCTCAGCCTGAAAGCGCTGCTGGCGGGCATTCTGATCTTGTTGATGGTTCTGATCCTGCTCACGCTGTGGAGTGTGCTGAGCAGCCACCAAAGCAGTCCGGCCCAGCAGCCGGAGTCGGAACCGGCCAGCAGCGAGGTGCTGGAACCGCAGAACCTTGTGCCCAGCTTTTTGGGGATGGAGTATGCACAGGTGCAGAACAACCGGGAGTACACCGGCATGTACCTGTTCTATGTGACAGAGGAATACAGCGATACCGTGCCGGCCGGGCAGATCATGCAGCAGGAGCCTGCTGCAGATACCGTGCTCAAGGCGGGGGAGACCATCCGCCTGGTGGTGAGCAAAGGCCCCCAGCGCACCGAGATGCCCAATGTGATCGGTTTTACGCAGGATGCAGCGGTGAGTGAGCTGCAGGCCCGGGGACTGATCGCCAGCTGCTTTATGGTGGTGAACGATGGTTCCTATGCCGCCGGGTGTGTGGTGTCCACCAGCGAGGATGCCGGCACCCAGGTGGAAGTGGGCAGTGTGATCACCGTGTATATTGCGGCGGACCCCAGTGTGCAGATCACCACTACGCCGGAAGAGCCTGCTGCTACGGAACCCACCACGGAACCGGAAACGCCTGCTGCGGGTGAGGATCCCACCGCACCGGAGACGGATACAGATTGAACTCTCTCAGTCTGCTTACAAATTCGCAGCCGCTCCCCCCTCGGGGAAGCTGGCACGGCACAAGCCGCAGCGGAGAGGGCTGTAACCAATATAACAAAAGCAGAAGCGGGAACCTTGTTACGGGTTCCCGCTTCTGCTTGTTTAGGATAGGAAAGAGAATGGCTTGTTGAAATGCGCCAGGGAGAACCGCTTACAGGTTGGTGTAACCCATCAGATAGCGGTCTACCTCGGCAGCGCAGTCGCGGCCTTCGCGCAGGCCCCAGACCACCAGGCTCTGACCGCGGCGCATATCGCCGCAGACGAACACTTTTTCTACGTTGGTCTTAAAGCTGTGGTCGGCCACATTGCCGCGGGGGGTACGCTCCACGCCAAAGGCATCGGCCACATAGCTTTCGCAGCCAACAAAACCGGCGGCGATGAACGCCAGCTGGCAGTTGTAAGTGAATTCTTCCCCTGTGGGCACCATGCTGGTGCGGCCGGTTTCGGGGTTGCGTTCCGGCTTCAGGTAGCTGATGACGGCACCGGTCAGGTTGCCGGCCTCGTCCTTCAAAAACTCCTTGACGGTGGTCTGATACACGCGCGGGTCCTTGCCGAACTTGGCAAGGCACTCGGTCTGGCCGTAGTCCACCTTGAGTACCCGGGGCCACTCCGGCCAGGGGTTGGAAGCGGCGCGCTCTTTGGGCGGCTGGGGCATCATTTCCAGAGCCACCAGGTCAGTGCAGCCCTGGCGCAGAGCAGTGCCCTGGCAGTCGTTGCCGGTGTCGCCGCCGCCGATGACCAGCACGTTCTTGCCCTTGGCGTCAATGGCTTTGCCATCTGCAAACTGGCTGTCCAGCAGGCTCCTGGTCACGCTGGTCAGGTAATCCACTGCAAAATGCACGCCGTTGGCATCGCGGCCCGGCACGTTCAGGTCACGGGCCTGCTTGGCACCGCAGCACAGCACCACGGCGTCAAAGCTGTTCAGCAGCTCTTCGGCGGCCACAGCCCCGCCTACGTCCATGTTGGTGCGGAACTCCACGCCCTCGTCCTGCATGATCCGGATGCGGCGCTCAATCACCGATTTGTCCAGCTTCATGTTGGGAATGCCGTACATCAGCAGGCCGCCCACGCGGTCTGCCCGCTCAAACACGGTCACGGCGTGGCCGCGCTTGTTCAGGTACTCGGCCACCGAAAGGCCGGATGGGCCGCTGCCCACCACAGCCACGCTCTTGCCGGTGCGTGCCGGAGGAGGTGCTGCATGGAGCCAACCCTTGGCGTAGGCCGTTTCAATAATGGCGTGCTCGTTCTCGCGCACGGTCACGCTGCTGCCGGTCACATCGCCGCAGGTACAGGCGGCCTCGCACAGGGCGGGGCACACCCGGCTGGTAAATTCCGGGAAACGGTTGGTCACCATCAGGCGATGGAGCGCCAGTTCCCACTTGCCTTGATACACCAGGTCGTTCCACTCCGGGATCAGGTTGTTCAGCGGGCAGCCGGAGGCCATGCCGCCGATCATCATGCCTGCCTGGCAGAA
>CAKTGS010000078.1 GCA_934561485.1 uncultured Faecalibacterium sp. | reverse complement strand
CGCTGACGGAAGCAATTCCGCCAGCGCCTTTTGTGTTTTCGGGGATATTGCCGCTCGGGGGAAGATAGAGGGTCTCCTGAGTGCAAATGAAGCGTTCCTGCGTGCGATCGGTACGGGGAACACCACACACGCCAAAAGGTTCTGGCGGCCTTGCGGCATCACATTTGTGGGAGGTATGGAAAGTTATGTTCAATTCCGTCAACACCTGTTGGACGCTCGTGGGAGCGTTCCTGGTCTACTTCATGCAGGCCGGTTTTGCCTTGTGTGAAGCAGGCTTTACCCGTGCCAAGAACACGGGCAACATCCTGATGAAAAACATGATGGACTTCTGCATCGGCACCCCCTGCTACTGGCTCATCGGCTTCGGCCTGATGTTCGGCGGCACCGGTGCCCTGATCGGCGGGTTCGACCCCTTCATCCGGGGCGATTATTCGCACCTGGGGCTGGATATCCCGCTGTGGGTGTACATCGTGTTCCAGACCGTGTTCTGCGCCACGGCAGCCACCATCGTGTCCGGCTCCATGGCCGAGCGCACCAACTTCAAGGCTTACTGCGTGTATTCCGCCGCCATTTCGCTGGTGGTGTACCCCATCTGCGGCCATTGGATGTGGGGCGGCGGCTGGCTGCAGAGCATGGGCTTCCATGATTTTGCCGGTTCCGCAGCAGTCCACAACGTAGGCGGCGTCATTGCCCTGCTGGGTGCCTGGATGCTGGGTCCCCGCATTGGTAAGTACGACAAGAACGGCAAGCCCCACGCCATCCCCGGCCACAACCTGACCGCCGGTGCTCTGGGTGTGTTCATCCTGTGGTTCTGCTGGTTCGGCTTTAACGGCGGCTCCTCCCTGAGCCTGTCCACCGATGCCACCATGACCCTGACCGGTCTGGTCTGCTTCAACACCAACCTTGCCGCAGCCGTTGCTACCTGCGTGACCATGATCTTCACTTGGCTGCGCTACGGCAAGCCCGATGTTTCCATGACCCTGAACGGCTCTCTGGCAGGCCTTGTGGCTATCACCGCAGGCTGCGATACCGTTTCTCCCTTTGGCGCATTCTTCATCGGCTTTGTGGCCGGTGTCCTTGTGGTGCTGAGCGTGGAATTCTTCGACAACATTGCCAAGGTGGATGACCCCGTAGGTGCGGTCTCCGTCCACTTTGCAAACGGCGTGTGGGGCACCATTGCAGTGGGCCTGTTCTCCACCGGTGCCAACACCGAGCACGCCGGTCTGTTCTACGGCGGCGGCCTGGCACAGCTGGGCACCCAGCTGCTGGGCCTGGTCACCGTGGACCTCTACGTTGTGGTTGTGATGTTCATCATCTTCAAGATCATCGACAAGACCATCGGCCTGCGCGTTCCCGCCGAAGTGGAAATTGACGGCCTGGATATCCACGAGCACGGCCTGGCCTCCGCTTACGCCGGTTTCTCCATCTCGGATGCAAACGCCGCCGCCATGGTGCCCAACGAGAACACCGACCTGGGCGAGGACGATGTGGCCAAGGCCACCGCAAAGCAGGTGGACGCTGCCGTGCCGGTAGTGCGGGAGCCGTCTCCCGTCATCCACGATGGCGTGTACGATACCGGAATGCACAAGGTGTCCATCATTGCAAAGCTTGCCAAGTTTGACCAGCTCAAGACCGCCCTCAACGATCTGGGCGTCACCGGCATGACCGTGACCCAGGTGATGGGCTGCGGCATCCAGAAGGGCACCACCGAGAAGTACCGCGGCGTGCCTGTGGACAGCACCCTGCTGCCCAAGATCAAGGTGGAAGTCATCGTGTCCAAGATCAGTGTGGACGCTGTGGTGGAAGCCGCCAAGAAGGCCCTGTACACCGGCCACATCGGCGATGGCAAGATTTTTGTTTACAACGTGACCCGCGTGGTCAAGATCCGCACCGGCGAAGAGGACTTTGCCGCCCTGCAGGATGTTGAGTAATGCTCCGGTTCCTTTTCCGCTATCCCGCCCATGCGGCGTGATATAAATTTGTTCTCCTTTTTCCTTTTTTCTGATCCAATCTACGGCAGACAAGACTCCCGCTTCTGCGCACAAGGAAGCGGGGGCCTTGTTTTTGCCATGATGGTGGTGGACGTGGGTCTGGTGTTCACAGTGGCCTTTGTGCCGGGCTTTCTGGCGGCGCTCATCGCCTACGCGGCATCTCCATGGACCTTGGCATTGCGCCCACCCGGTTCACGGTGCCGGAGTTCCCGGCGGGGAATGACCGCGCTGGCAGAAATTTCACACCGGTGTCCCTTGATTTTTTGTGCCGGACGTGCTACAATCAGCGTAGTTTCATCCTGTTGAATGCGATGATGCGGACAAACCGAGGTCCCGCGCTCCATGCCGCAGAGAGGGCTGCCCCGCCAAGCCGGGTGCTGCAAGCAGCCTGCCATGTGCCGGACTTCTACCACCGCAGAGTGCAGAGGCGAACCTCTGCCGGGTGCGCCCGTTACAGCACAGCGAGTGGTACGCTTTGGCGTGCAATTCGGGTGGAACCGTGGAACGTTTCTGAACTTTTTCAGGCGCTTCATCCCGTTTGAGTGTGCGGGATGAAGCGCTTTTTTCGTATCTTTTATCTGTCAAAGGAGAATGCATCATGAAGATCATTTATAAGGACGGCCATGTGGACGAGTGCCCGCAGGACCAGGAACTGCATGTGATCCGCCACACCGCAGCCCACATCATGGCTCAGGCCATCAAGCGCCTGTACCCCCAGGCCGACTTCGCCTTCGGCCCTGCCACCGAGAACGGCTTCTACTATGACGTGGATCTGGGCGACACCAAGCTGAGCGATGAAGATCTGGCCAACATCGAAAAAGAGATGCGCAAGATCGTCAAGGAGAACCTGCCCATCAAGCCCTTCATCCTGCCCCGTGCCGAGGCCGTGAAGCTGATGGAGGACCGCCAGGAGAAGTACAAGATCGAGCACATGGCTGATCTGGCCGATGAGACCGAGTTCAGCTTCTTCCAGCAGGGCGAGTATGTGGATATGTGCATCGGACCCCACCTGACCTACACCAAGGCGCTGAAGGCCTTCAAGATCACCCAGCAGTCCGGCGCATACTGGAAGAACGACAAGGAAAACAAGATGCTGACCCGTATCAACGGCGTGGCCTTCCGCAATCAGGAAGAGCTGGACGCCTGGGAGAAGGAGCAGCAGGAGGCCCGTGAGCGCGATCACCGCAAGATCGGCAAGGAGATGGGCCTGTTCATGACCGATGATCTGGTGGGCCGCGGCCTGCCCATGTTCCTGCCCGCAGGCTACACCGTCTGGCAGGAGCTGGAGAACTATATCAAGGAGAAGGAGCGTGCACGCGGCTATCTGCACGTTATGACTCCCTGCATCGGCACTGTGAACCTGTATAAGACCTCCGGTCACTGGGATCACTACCGCGAGAACATGTTCCCCGCCATGGAGATGGAGGGCGAGAGCTACGTTCTGCGCCCCATGAACTGCCCCCACCACATGATGATCTACGCAAATCGTCCCCATTCTTACCGTGACCTGCCCATGCGCATCGGTGAGATCGCCCACGATTTCCGTTACGAGTCCTCCGGCACCCTGAAGGGCATCGAGCGCGGCCGTCACTTCTGCCAGAACGATGCTCACCTGTTCTGCACTCCGGAGCAGATCAAGAGCGAGGTCGCAAACGTGTGCGACCTGATCTTTGAGACCTACAAGGATTTCAACATCACCGATTACCGCTGCGTGCTGAGCCTGCGTGATCCTGCCGATAAGAAGAAGTACCACGATGACGATGCCATGTGGAACCATGCAGAGCAGGCCCTGCGCGAAGTGCTGACCGAGCTGGGCATCCACTTCACCGAGGAGATCGGCGAGGCTGCCTTCTACGGCCCGAAGCTGGACGTGAACGTGAAGCCCGCCGTGGGTGCCGAGTACACCCTGTCCACCTGCCAGCTGGACTTCTGCCTGCCTGCAAAGTTCCACCTGACCTATGTAGACAAGGATGGCTCCGAAAAGACCCCCGTGGTGCTGCACCGCGCCATCCTGGGCTCTCTGGACCGCTTCATGGCCTACCTGATCGAAGAGACCAAGGGCAAGTTCCCCACCTGGCTGGCTCCCACCCAGGTCAAGGTGCTGCCCGTGTCCGAAAAGACCCTGGACTACGCCCAGGATGTGACCGAGAAGCTGGCCGAAGCCGGTGTCCGCGTGGTGCTGGATGATGACAACCAGAAGATCGGCTACAAGATCCGCGCCGCACAGCAGGTGGACCGTGTGCCCTATATGCTGGTGCTGGGTGCCAAGGAGGCCGAGGCCGGCAACATCTCCGTGCGTGATCGCAAGGGCGAGACCACCACGATGGAGCTGGACGAGTTCATTGCCAAGGTGACCACTGAAATCAAGAACCGCAGCCTGTAAGGCAAACCGCCCCGGGCTGTTCCGCAAAAAAGGCTCGCTGCCAATGGCAGCGAGCCTTTTTGTTGGGGCGATTCTTTATTTTGCCGCCTCAAATTCGGCTTCGATCTCCGCCGAGGGGGCCGGGGTTGCCAGGCTGACCACCACGCAGGCCGCCAGCGAGAACAGGAAGGCCGGCAGCAGCTCGTAGATGCCGAACACGCCGCCCAGAGGGCTGATGAGGTACTTCCACACAAACACCATCAGGCCGCCGCAGAGCATCCCGGCCAGAGCGCCCTGCCAGTTGCAGCGCTTCCAGAACAGTGCGCACAGCACCACGGCACCGAACGCGCCGCCAAAACCGGCCCACGCAAAGCTGACAATGCCGAACACGCTGGAGTCCGGGTCCCGGGCCAGCACCACGCCCACCACGCTGACGCAGATGATGGTGAGCCGGGCCGCAAACAGGCTCTGCTTCTCGGTCAGCTTCATGTGGCCGAACTCCTGCAGGATGTTCTGGGACACACTGGACGCTGCTGCCAGCATCTGGCTGTCCGCCGTGGACATGGTGGCAGCCAGAATGCCCGCCAGGATCAGGCCCGCCAGCACCGCCGCCAGCACACCGTGCTGTGCAATGAGGCTGGCAATGCGCACGATCAGCGTCTCGCTGGAAGAGCCGGAGAGGAATTCCAGCACCCCGGCCTTGGTCATACCCAGGCCCACCACGCCGATGATGATGGACGCCGTCATGGCGATCACCACCCACACGCTGGCAATGCGGCGGCTGAGCACCAGCTTTTTTTCGTCCTCAATGGCCATGAAGCGCAGCAGGATGTGCGGCATTCCAAAGTAGCCCAGGCCCCATGCCATGGTGGATACGATATCCAGCAGGCTGTAAGAGGCAGCCGTGCCGGTGGAAGCGTTGTGGCTGGCCGCCATGGTCAGGTAGCCGGAAAGACTGTGGGCATTTTCCATCACGGCACCCCAGCCGCCCGCCACACCAATGCCGTACATCAGCACAGCGATCAGCGCCACGCTCATAACCACGGACTGGATCAGGTCGGTGGTGGTCACGGCCCGGAAGCCGCCCAGAATGGTATACCCCACAATGATCAGCGCCGATACGATCATGGCGGCCATGTAGTCCACCCCGAACAGACTGTGGAACAGCTTGCCGCAGGCCGCAAAGCCGGACGCTGTATAGGGCACAAAGAACACAATGATGATCACCGCGCCCAGGGCGTTGAGCAGGTTGCGCTGGTCGTGGAACCGCAGGGACAAAAACTGCGGCACCGTAATGGCGTCCAGGTTGGCCGAGTAGCGCCGCAGCCGCCGGGCCACGATGAGCCAGTTCAGCCAGGTGCCCAGGGCCAGGCCGATGGCCGTCCAGCCCGGAGATGCAATGCCGGTAAGGTAGGCCAGGCCCGGCATTCCCATCAGCAGCCAGCTGGACATATCACTGGCCTCGGCGCTCATGGCAGTGACCAGCGGCCCCATCTTGCGGCCGCCCAGGTAAAAATCGGTGCTGTCCTCGTTGGACTTGCTGTAGGCAAAGCCCACCAGCAGCATCCCCACCAGGTACACCACAATGGTGGCAATGATGCAGACATTCGTCATATAGGTTCCCCCTCTCATTCGGCTTTTTCCGCCGCAGTGCGAAAAAAGATGCCACTATTTTACCACAGTAAAGTAGCAAAGTAAAGCATTCTATGCTATAATCAGGGCAGCTTCCCACACTTTGCACCTACAGGGAGATGTTTTTATGCAGAATATTACGGTGCGGAATGCATCTTTGGCGGATGCACCCCGCATTCTGGAAATTTACGCCTGGTACGTGGAGCACACGGTCATCACCTTTGAATATGACGTGCCCTCACTGGAAGAATTTGAGGGCCGGATGCGCCGCACCATGCAGAAGTACCCCTACCTTGTGATCGAAAAGGACGGCTGCATCGAAGGCTACGCCTACGCCGGGCCGTTTGTGGGCCGCGCCGCCTACGACTGGGCCTGCGAACTGACCATCTACCTGGACCACAATGCCCAGAAGTGCGGCATGGGCCGCACCCTGTACGAGGCGCTGGCCAGCCGCCTGCAGGCCATGGGCATCCTGAACCTGTACGCCTGCATCGGCTGCCCCCAGGTGGAGGACGAATACCTGACCAAAAACAGCGCCCAGTTCCACGCGCACCTGGGCTTTGCGCTGTGCGGCACCTTCCGCAATTGCGGGTATAAGTTCGGCCGTTGGTACGACATGGTCTGGATGGAAAAGATCATCGGCGAGCACAAAGCCGACCAGCCCCCGGTGCAGCCCTATACGTACTGAACCAGCTACAAACAGCCCCCGGCTCACGCAGAACCGGGGGCTGTTTGCTTAAATGAAGGAGAAAATTCCGGGAAACACTCAGGATTTTTGTGCGCCGCCGGTTTGCAGGGCGTCCAGCCGGGCGCGGTAGCGGCGGTTGCAGGCGGCGTTCTGGGCAAAGCCGATGATGGCCCGCACCAGGCCGATGATCCAGAAGCCTCTGGCTTCCATCACAATGCCGTCCACGGTCTCCTGCCCCACGGCACCGCCGGTCATCTGGGCCAGAGCACGGATGGGCATGTTATACTGGAACAGCAGGTTCAGGTTCGGTGTGCCCCCGCGGGAGCTGCGCTTGAGCAGGGTGTGCAGCACCGCCCAGACCAGCCAGCACAGGGGGCTGCGGCTGTGGTTCAGTTCGCCCAGGGTCATGGTCTGATCAATGTGGGGCTTATCTTCCGGGAGGACATGGCCCAGCAGGGCCTCAAATTCCGCATCCGGCACGTTTTTGATGTCAGCGGTGCGGTAGCACTGCACATTTTTTCCGGTGTAGGGGTCCGGCGCACCGGTGCCCTGCACGGACACCTCGGCTGTCAGGCGGATGTCCTGCACACTGGCGCCCACCAGCAGCTGATAGGCACCGCCTTCCACTTCCCACCGGCTGGTTTTTACGTTCCAGTAGCGGAAGGCCTTATCGTCCAACGGAATGGTAACCGTTGTGCTCTCCCCTGCCTGCAGGAACACCTTGGCAAAGCCTTTCAGCTCCTTTTCCGGACGGAAAATGGCGGCACCGGCCTTGGCCACATACAGCTGGGCGATCTCGGCACCGGCGCGGGAGCCGGTGTTGGTGATGGTAAAGGTCACCTTATCCGCAGTTGCCTTCAAATCCGAATATGCAAAGGTGGTATAGCTCAGGCCGTAGCCGAAGGGGTACCGCACCGGCACATGGGCCGTCTCGTAATAGCGGTAGCCCACGTACAGGCCCTCGCGGTACTCCACGTTCTGATGTTCCCCCGGGAAATACCGGGCGGCGGGGCTGTCCTCGTAGGTCAGAGGCAGGGTCTCGGCCAGCTTACCGCTGGGGTTTACCCGGCCGGTGAGCACATCCATGATGGCACCGGCACCGGCCTGCCCGCCCAGATAGGCGTGCAGCACAGCCTTGCAATGGCTGACCCAGCCGGTCTCTACCACGCTGCCCGCGCTCAGCACCACCACAAGGTTTTCGTTGGCCTGAGCCACGGCTTCCAGCAGCTGCTTCTGATTTTCCGGGATGCCGATGTGGCTGCGGTCCAGACCCTCGCTCTCGCTGGATTCATCCAGACCGATGCAGAGCACTGCCACATCCGCTTTGCGGGCCAGGGCAGCGGCTTCCTCCACAAAGGCGGGGTTGGGCTTGCCGCTGCGCTCGTACCCGGTGCAGAAGCCTGCCAGCGAAATGGCATCCGCTTCGGCGGCTTCTTTCAGGGTATCCACCCGGGTGGGGTTCACCGAGCTGGACCCAGCCCCCTGATAGCGGGGCGTCTGGGCAAAATCGCCGATGAGGGCCACGGTCTGCTCCGGTTTCAGGGGCAGGATGGCGTCCTCGTTTTTCAGCAGCACTACGCTCTCGGCGGCAGCGCGGCGGGCCAGTGCATGGTGGGCTTCCTCGTCAAAGTGCTTCGGAGCTTTCTGCACGGCGGCGTCCGTGCTGAACACCAGTTCCAGCAGCTCGTCCACCCGGGCGTCCACGGCGGACTCCGGCAGGCGGCCTTCCTCCACGGCCTGCATCAGCCGCTTGGCAGAGCCAAAGCCGGAGGCCGGCATTTCCAGTGTGGAGCCTTCGCGCACGCCCTCCACATGGTCGTTGGAACCGCCCCAGTCGGTGACCACTGCACCCTCGTAGCCCCACTCCCCGTGCAGGATGTCCTGCAGCAGGTGGTGGTTCTCGTTGGCGTAGGTGCCGTTGACCCGGTTGTAGGAGGTCATGATGCACTTGGGTCGGCCCTCTTTGACTGCAATTTCAAACCCAGTGAGATACAGCTCCCGCAGGGTGCGCTCGTCCAGCACGCTGTTGCTGGCCATGCGGCGCAGCTCCTGGCTGTTGGCGGCAAAATGCTTGGGGCAGGCCGACACCCCCACGGACTGGATGCCGCGCACATAACCGGCTGCCAGCTTGCCGGAAAGGTAGGGATCTTCGGAGAAATACTCAAAGTCGCGGCCGCACAGGGGGCTGCGCTTGGTGTTCAGGCCCGGGCCAAGGATCACGTTGACGCTGTAGGAAGCGGTCTCCTCGCCCAGGGCCTTGCCGATCTCCTCGCCCAGGGCGGGGTCCCAGCTGTTGGCCACGGTGGCCGCTGTGGGGAAGCAGGTAGCCGGTTCCGAGGGGTTCAGGCCCAGGTGGTCTGCCGGGCCTGCCTGCTTGCGCAGGCCGTTGGGGCCGTCCGACAGCCAGATGGCCGGGATGCCCCGGCCCGGCAGAGCGTGGGTCTCGAACACGGTGGAACCGGAAAGCAGGGCGCATTTTTCCAGCAGAGAAAGGGTTGCGATCACGTCTGCGTGTTTCATTTGGCTTCACCCTCCGGGAAAATGATCTTGTAAATGGGGAAATAGATCACCATCTGCACGCCGCCGTTGATCACCGTGATCAGCACGTTATACACCGCCGGGGAGAAGAACTGCTTGCACAGGGGCACATACAGCCCCATGAGGAAGCTGCACACAATGGTGATGAG
>CAKTGS010000077.1 GCA_934561485.1 uncultured Faecalibacterium sp. | reverse complement strand
ACGGTAGAGGAGGTGACCGGCGAATGAGTATTGCAGATTACGGCTTTGCCATCTGGGAAACTTTTTACGTGACGGTGCTTTCCACGGCCTTTGCACTGGTGCTGGGCCTGCCGCTGGGCGTGCTGCTGGTGGCCGGTGACAAGGACGGCGTTCTGCCGCTGCCCGGCTGGCTGATGCACATCCTCAACATCGTCATCAACATTCTGCGCAGTGTGCCCTTCCTGATCCTGATGATCTGCGTATTCCCGCTTACCCGTGCCATCATGGGCACCACGGTGGGTACCAAAGCCACCATCGTTCCGCTGGTGGTGGCGGCCTTCCCGTTCGTGGCACGCCTCGTGGAGACCAGCCTGCGGGAACTGGACGAAGGCGTGGTGGAAGCAGCCCAGAGCATGGGTGCCACCCCATTTCAGATCATTACCAAGGTGATGATCCCCGAGTGCCTGCCCGGCCTGATCTCCAGCATGACCACCGCCCTGACCACCATTCTGGGCTACTCGGCCATGTCCGGCGTCATTGGCGGCGGCGGCCTGGGCAAGATCGCTTTGTCTTATGGCTACTACCGCTATCAGACCGACATCATGGTGGTGTGCGTCATCCTGCTGGTGCTCATGGTGCAGGTGTTCCAGAGCCTGGGCACCTGGTGGGCCAACAAGAGCGATAAGAGATTGCGGAAGTAACTCCTTCAGCCGAACTTCGTGCGCCAGCTCCCTCTCCGAGGGAGCCTCTGGCAAAGAGGAGAACGTTCCGGCATTGGCAAAGCCGAAAGGCTTTGACGGAAGGAGTCCTCTCCTCATTTTCCCCCGGTCGGGAACCCAAATTTAACGTTGCAATTCCCCGCCGGAGGCTTGTATACTCCTGCGGGGAATTGTGCTATATGGACAAACCCAGCAAAGGAGTATGTAGTATGAAGCGTGATACCATCTGCGTGCAGGGCGGTTACACCCCCGGCAACGGCGAACCCCGCCAGATCCCCATCATCCAGTCCACCACCTTCAAGTATGCCACCAGCGAGGACATGGGCAAGCTGTTTGACCTGGAAGCCAACGGCTACTTCTATTCCCGCCTGCAGAACCCCACCTGTGACCTGGTGGCCAAAAAGATCTGTGAACTGGAGGGCGGCACCGCTGCTATGCTTACTTCCAGCGGCCAGGCGGCCAACTTCTTCGCACTGTTCAATCTCTGCGAAGCCGGTGACCACATTGTGGCGTCCAGCACCATCTACGGCGGCACCTTCAACCTGATCTCGGTCACCATGAAAAAGATGGGCATTGAGGCCACCTTTGTGGACCCGCTGTGCACCGAGGAAGAGCTGAACGCTGCATTCCAGCCCAACACCAAGGCCGTGTTCGGCGAGACCATTGCCAACCCGGCCCTGACGGTGCTGGACATTGAAAAGTTTGCCAAGGCTGCCCACGCCCACGGTGTGCCGCTGATCGTGGACAACACCTTCCCGACCCCGGTCAACTGCCGCCCCTTTGAGTGGGGCGCGGACATCGTGACCCACTCCACCACCAAGTATATGGACGGCCACGGCGCAGTGCTGGGCGGTGCCATCGTGGACGGTGGCAAGTTCGACTGGATGGCCCACGCCGAGAAGTTCCCCGGCCTGTGCACCCCGGACGACAGCTACCACGGCATCACCTACGCCGAGCGCTTCGGCAAGGAGGGAGCCTTCATCACCAAGGCCACCGCGCAGCTGATGCGGGACTTCGGCTCCATGCAGTCCCCCATGAACGCCTATATGCTGAACCTTGGGCTGGAAAGCCTGCACGTGCGGATGCAGCGCCACTGCGAGAACGGCATGGCCGTGGCCAAGTTCCTGGAAGCACACCCCAAGGTGGCGTACGTCAACTACTGCGGCCTGGAGAGCAGCCCCTACCATGCTCTGGCTGAAAAGTACCTGCCCAATGGCAGCTGCGGCGTGGTGAGCTTTGGTCTGGCCGGCGGCCGGGAAGCTGCCAGCACCTTTATGAAGGAACTGAAGCTGGCCGCCATCGAGACCCATGTGGCCGATGCCCGCACCTGCTGCCTGAACCCGGCTTCCAGCACCCACCGCCAGATGAACGATGAGCAGCTGGCCGCCGCCGGTGTGCCCGCTGAACTGGTGCGCATGAGCTGCGGTCTGGAATCCAGCGAGGACCTGATCGCTGACATTGCGCAGGCACTGGATAAAATTTAAAAATCCCTTCGGATAAGCCTTCCCCCGAGGGGGAGCCTATTGCAAAAGGAGTACGACACTATGCCGCTGATCATCCCCAAAACCCTGCCCGCTTACGATGCTCTGTACGAAGAAAATGTCTTTGTCATGCACCGGGAGCGTGCCCTGGCCCAGCACATCCGCCCGCTGGAGATCCTCATTCTGAACCTGATGCCTACCAAGATCGCCACCGAGACCCAGATCGCCCGCCTGCTGGCCAATACGCCCATTCAGGTGCACATGACCCTGCTGCAGACGGCCAGCCACGCCGCCACCCACGTGTCGGCGGCCCATCTGGATGCGTTCTACAAGACCTTTGACGAGGTGAAGAACCACCGTTACGATGGCATGATCATCACGGGTGCACCGGTGGAGACGATGGACTTTGAGCAGGTGGATTACTGGCCGGAACTGTGTGAGATCATGGATTTCAGCGAGACAAACGTGTACTCCACCCTGCATGTGTGCTGGGGCGCTCAGGCAGGCCTGTACTACCACTACGGCGTGCACAAGGAGCTGCTGCCGGAAAAGATGTTCGGTGTGTTTGAGCACCGGGTCACCCGCCCGGCAAACCCGCTGGTGCGCGGTTTTGATGAGGTGTTCTATGCGCCCCACAGCCGCCACACCGGCATCTCCCGTGCGGATGTGGACAGCTGCAGTGCCCTGCGCATCCTGGCCGAAAGCGACATTGCCGGGCCGTTCCTCATGAGCACCGAAAACGGGCGGCAGATTTTTGTCACCGGCCACCCGGAGTACGACAAATACACCCTGGACGCCGAGTACAAGCGGGACGTGGCCAAGGGCCTGCCCATTCACGTGCCCGCCAACTACTACCCGGATGATGACCCGGAGCAGCCCCCGCTGTTCCGCTGGCGCGCCCACGCCCACCTGCTGTATGAGAACTGGCTGAACTACTACGTCTATCAGAACACTCCCTACGACCTGGGCGAGATCCAGCGCGTCAAACACGAAGATCGGTAACAAAAAAGCGATGCCGCGGCATCGCTTTTTTGTTATTTTCTGCGTTTGGTCGGTTTTTTCTTGCGCACGCTGTAGCCAAAGGTGCCCAGCTTTTTGCCCAGGGCCAGGTATTCGCCGTGGCTGTACACGATGAGCCTGGCCTTGTCCAGGCAAAGCCTGCCGGTTTCGTCCAGCAGGCTCTCGTCCACATCGCAGGCTGCCACTTCAGCCAGGAACAGATCGTGGCTGCCCAGCGGAATCACCTGGGTTACTTTGCATTCCAGGTTCACCGGGCTTTCTTCCAGAATGGGGCAGCCGGTCAGCACACTGCCGGGGGCAGAGTGCAGGCCGCAGGCAGAAAATTTGTCCACATCACGGCCGCTTTTCACGCCGCACCAGTCAATGGAGCGCACCAGCGCTTCGGTGGGCAGGTTGATGGCAAACTGCCCGCTTTCCTGGATCAGGTGGTGGCTGTAGCGCTCCGGCCGGACGCTGATGCTCACCATGCTGGGCTGGGTGCAGATGGTGCCCGTCCAGCCGATGGTGATCAGGTTGGGGGCATCCAGCGGCCCGCAGGACACCAGCACCGGGGGTTCCGGGTTCAGAAGGGTGCTGCCCTTCCAACTCTGCTTGCTCATCCGTGATACTTCCTTTCGTAAGGTGCCCAGGTGCGCTCGGAGATGATATAGCGCGGGCGAGCCTTGGTCTCCATATAAATTTTGCCAATGTACTCGCCGATGACGCCCAGGCACACCAGCTGCACACCGCCCATAAAGCACACGATGCAGATGGTGGAGGCCCAGCCGGCCACCACGCTGCCCAGCGCTGCTTCCACAATGGCCCAGATGACCCCGATAAAGCTCACCAGGCTGACCACGATGCCGGCCCCCGTGATGATGCGGATGGGCTTGTTGGACAGGCTGGTAATGCCATCGAAGGCCAGCGCCAGCATCTTGCTCAGGGGATAGTGGCTTTCCCCGGCCAGGCGCTCGTGGCGCTCGTAGGTGACCACATCGCTCGGGAAGCCTACCAAAGGCACCATGCCGCGCAGGAAGATGTTGACCTCTTTGTAATCGGCAAAGCTTTCCAGCACCCGGGTGCTGATCAGCCGGTAGTCCGCATGGTTGAACACGATGTCCGCGCCCAGGGCGTTCATCACGTGGTAGAAGCCCTCGGCGGTGAACCGCTTGAAGAAGGTGTCGGTGTCGCGGCGGCTGCGCACGCCGTACACCACCTCGGCACCATGCAGATACTTCTGCACCATTTCGTCCATGGCGTTGATGTCGTCCTGGCCATCGCAGTCGATGGAAATGGTAATGTCGCAGCTGCCGCTGTGCAAAGCCTCCATCAGTCCGGCCAGTACGGCATTCTGATGGCCGCGGTTGCGGCTCTGGGAGATGCCGATGAAATGTTCATCCTGCCGGGCAAAGCCCTGGATCAGCTCCCAGGTCTTATCCCTGGAGCCATCGTTGACGAACAGCACCCGGCTCTTTTCACTCACCAGGCCCTGCGCGGCCAGGCTGTTGACTTTTTCCAGAAACAGCGGGGCGGTAATGGGCAGCACCGCTTCCTCGTTGTAGCAGGGGATCACGATCCAGAGGATAGGTTTGGACATTTGAAATGTACTCCTTTTATATTTTTACTGCACCATCTGCCGCAGGGCTTCCACATCCAGCAGCTTGAAGCTGCTTTTGAACGTATCCAGCAGGCCGTCCCGCTGCATCAGGCTCAGCTCCCGGGAAAGGGCGCTGCGGTCGCAGTTGAGGTAGTCGGCCAGCTGCACCCGGGAAAACGGGATGCTGAAGGTCAGGCTCCCGGCGCGTTCGCTCTCGCTCAACAGGTAGGCGCACACCTTGGCCCGCAGGCTTTTCAGCACCAGCAGGTCCACCCGGCGGGACAGCAGAAAATATTTGTCGCTGATGGTGCGCACAAGGTTTTGCAGCACGCGCTGGTGGGCGGGGCTGCCGTCTGAGAGCAGCAGCCGTTCGTAGGGCACCAGCAGCACCTCGCAGGGGGTGGCAGCCAGCACCGTGACCGGACTGGCCAGGCTGGAACCGCCCAGCACATCGCCGAACACGCCGCCCGGTTCCACCCGGGTAATGGGCACACGGGCACCCTCCGGGCCGGGGCGGTAGGCTTCCAGCTCGCCGGTGAGCACAATGCCCACCCGGCGGTTCGGTTCTCCGGCCAGTACCAGTGCTTCGCCTTTGCCGTAGCTACGCACACCGGCCCCCAGCCGCGCCAGCAGATGGTGCAGCTCTTCGGTGCTCAGCCCGGCAAACAGAGAGGTGGATTGTAACAGCGGAAGATAACTTTTCATTGCAACTGCGTGGGAGAGACCCAGGCTCCCACAGTCCTCCTGCAATTCCGTTGCGCAGGCAACGGTATTTTTGCCCCTATTATAGTAAACTTAGACGCGCAAAGCAAATGTTTTTGCAAATTTGCTTTGTAAAATTTCAAAAACAGGCCCCGGCTCCTGCAAACGGGGGGCAGGCCTTGTGCGGAAAGAGGAAAATACCCTATGAAAAAAATCGTCTCTCTGCTGCTGGCATTCAGCCTTGCGCTGTGCCTGGCAGCCTGCGGCGGCAGCGCAAGCTCCGCTGTTTCCAGCTCTGCAGCTTCCAGCGAGGCTGCATCTTCCGAAGCTGCTTCCAGTGAAGCTGCGCAGGAGCTGTCCACCACCGAGGCCCTGCGCATTGCAGGCCTGAAAGGCCCCACCACCATGGGCCTGGTCAACCTGCTCAGCATGGAGCAGGAAGGCACCGCCTCCATGGATTACGATCTGCAGCTGTACGGTGCTGCCGATGAGATCGTGCCCCTGCTGATGAAGGGTGAGCTGGACATGGCCGCCATCCCGGCCAACCTGGCAGCGACCCTGTATCAGAAAACCAACGGCGGCATCCAGGCCGTGGCAGTCAACACCCTGGGTGTGCTGTATGTGGTGGAAAAAGGCGACACCGTGCAGAGCATGGCAGACCTGGCAGGCCGCACCATTCTGTCCACCGGCAAGGGCACCACGCCGGAGTACGTGCTGCGCTACCTGCTGACCCAGAACGGCATTGACCCGGACAAGGATGTGAACATTGAGTATTACAGCGAGGCCACCGAAGTGACCGCTCAGATGGCCAACACCGAGGATGCCATTGCGGTGCTGCCCCAGCCCTATGTGACCGCTGCCGGCCTGCAGGACGATACCCTGCGTGTGGCCCTGAACCTGACCGAGGAGTGGAACAAGGTGTCCGACACCCAGCTGATCACCGGTGTGACCGTGGTGCGCAAGGAGTACGCCGAGGAGCACCCAGATGTGGTGGCCGCTTTCCTGGCGGACTATGCCAAGAGCGTGGATGCTGCCAACACCGACCTGGACGGCACTGCAGCTCTGTGCGAGGAGCAGGGCGTGGTGGCCAAGGCTGCCATTGCAAAAAAGGCTCTGCCCAACTGCAACATCGTCTGCCTGACCGGCGAGGACCTGAAGACCAATGCATCGGCTTACCTGCAGGTGCTGTTTGACGCCGACCCCGCTGCCGTGGGCGGCGCAATGCCCGGCGAGGACTTCTACTGGTCCGCAGAGTGATTTCCCAAATCAGCCCATCTCTCCGGAGCCGCTGTGCGATTGGTACGCACGGCGGCTCTTTTTTATGAGTGTATATGCAGAGCAGCGGGGAGCTTTCCACGCAAATGGATACGGGTTGCGGCTCCCAGCATCCGCTTCGCTCTCGCTTGCGTCTTGCTGGCCGCGGCCCCAACAACAGTTCCCTGTTTCTGCCACTGGCAGCGGTCACTGTTGTTGCAGGCCATTCCATTGCCCGCCCTACCGCCTGCGGCGGCAGGGACCCACCCTCCGGATCATTTGCTTAGGAAACTCCCCGCCGCTCTGCCGGTAAAACTGCATCTGACAGGGCTTTCCACCATCTTGCAATTCCGGCGGCAAAAGGTTACAATAAGGTCTGCAGTGAATAACATACACCTGAAACGGAGGTTTTTTGTTTATGGCTTGTACTACCATTTTGGTCGGCAGACAGGCATCGTTCGATGGCTCTACCATGATCGCCCGCAACGATGATTCCGGCTCCGGCCATTTTACCGCAAAAAAATTCACCGTGGTGCACCCGCAGGACCTGCCCAAGGTCTACCGCAGCGTCCTCTCCCATGTGGAAGTGCCGCTGCCGGAGGGAGCCATGCGCTTTACCGCCATGCCCAATGCTGTGGAGGGCAAGGGCATCTGGGCGGCCTCCGGCGTCAATGCCGCCAACGTGGGCATGACCGCTACCGAGACCATTACCTCCAACCCTCGCGTGCTGGGGGCAGACCCGCTGGTGGAGTATCAGCCCGCCAAAGGGGAGCAGCCTGAAGTGCCCGGCGGCATCGGCGAAGAGGATATCGTGTATCTGGTGCTGCCCTACATCCACTCGGCCCGTGAAGGCGTGCAGCGCCTGGGCCATCTGCTGGAAACCTACGGCACCTATGAGATGAACGGCATCGCCTTTGCGGACGTGAACGAGATCTGGTGGCTGGAGACCATCGGCGGCCACCACTGGATGGCCCGCCGCGTGCCGGATGACAGTTATGTGGTCATGCCCAACCAGCTGGGCCTGGACAGCCTGGACCTGGAAGATGCTCTGGGCGAACAGAAGGAGTATATGTGCTCTGCCGACCTGGCCGACTTCCTGAAAAAATACCACCTCGACCTGTCGCAGGACGGCGTGCTGAACCCCCGGGATGCCTTTGGCAGCCACGATGACGCCGACCACGTGTACAACACCCCCCGTGCCTGGTATATGCTGCGCACCCTGAACCCCAAGACTTGGGTGTGGGACGGCCCGGATGCAGACTACACACCCACCGATGACGACCTGCCCTGGTGCATGGTGCCGGAAAAGAAGATCACCCCGGAGGATATCAAGTATGTGCTGTCCAGCCATTACCAGGGCACTCCGTATGATCCCTACCGCAGCTACGGCGACAAGAGCATGAAAGGCGCTTACCGGTCCATCGGCATCAACCGCAACGACTTTATGGCTCTGATCCAGCTGCGCCCGGATGTGGACGCCGACCACTGCGCACTGGAATGGATCGCTTATGCATCCAACGCCTTCAACACCATGGTGCCCTTCTACGCCAATGTGGAGACCACCCCGGAATACCTGGCCTGCACCACAAAGGAAGTGTCCACCGACAGCTTCTACTGGGTCAGCCGCATGATCGCCGCCATGGCAGATGCCTCCTATGCAAAGTCGCTGTTCCACATTGAGCGTTACGAGGAAGCCGTGCTCAGTGCGGCCCATGCCCTGGTAAACCAGTACGATGCCAAGCTGGCTGCGGCGCCGGAGGCAGACCGCGCCGCACTGCGGGAAGAAGCCAATGTCGCCCTGGCTGCCATGCTGCGGGAAAAGGCCGCCGACACGCTGGACAAGGTTCTGTTTGAGCTGAGCTGCCAGATGAAGAACGCCTACTCCCGCTCGGATGCATAAGCCGCCGCGCCGGAAACACGGTTAAAACCTAAAATTGCAGCAAAAAAGGCAGGTGCCGCAGGGCACCTGCCTTTTGCTGTGTGCAGGAAAAGCTTACTTCTTTTCTGCGGTGCGTGCAAAGAAGTTTGCCAGCACGGCACCGGAAATGTTGTGCCACACGGAGAACACGGCACCGGGAATGGTAGCCAGCGGATACTGTGCAAAGTGGGCAGCAGCCAGGCTGGTGGCCAGGCCGGAGTTCTGCATACCAACCTCGATGGAGATGGCGCGGCACTTGGTGGAGTCCAGCTTCAGGACCTTGCCCACGGCGTAGCCGGTCAGGTAGCCCAGAACGTTGTGCAGGACGACCACGGCCAGGATCAGCAGGCCGCTGGTCATGATCTTGGCGCTGTTGGCAGAAACCACGGCACAGATGATCAGCACGATGGCGGTGGTGGAGACAAGCGGCAGCACACGCACGGCCTGCTCGGTGAACTTATGGAAGAAGTGGTTGACCACAAAGCCCAGCGCGATGGGCACCAGCACCACCTTGACGATGGACATGAACATGCTCATGGGGTTCACGTCCACGCGCTGGCCGGCGTACAGCAGGGTGAGCAGCGGGGTGAGCAGGGGAGCCAGCACGGTGGAAACGGCAGTCATGCCAACGGACAGGGCCACGTCACCCTTGGACAGATAGGTCATCACGTTGGAAGAGGTGCCGCCGGGGCAGGTGCCCACCAGGATAACGCCGATGGCCAGCTCCGTGGGCAGGTGGAACACCATGGTGAGCACCCAGGCCAGGAAAGGCATCAGGGTGAACTGCGCCACGCAGCCCACGATCACGTCCTTCGGGCGGCTGAACACCACCTTGAAATCGTTGGGCTTCAGGGTCAGGCCCATGCCGAACATCACAATGCCCAGCAGGTTGTTCACCCAGCTGGTCTTGACCACGCTGAACGGGCCGGGGAAGAACAGGGCACCGGC
>CAKTGS010000076.1 GCA_934561485.1 uncultured Faecalibacterium sp. | reverse complement strand
AACAACGAGTACTTTGCAGCCTACGCCAAGACCCTGGAGGAGATGGGTGCAAACTCCATCTGCATCAAGGATATGGCCGGTCTGCTGACTCCCTATACCTGCTACGACCTGGTCAAGAAGCTGAAGGAGACCGTCAGCATCCCTGTTGACATCCACAGCCACTACACCGCAGGTCTGGCTTCCATGTCTATCCTCAAGGGCATTGAGGCCGGTGCTGACATTGTTGACACCGCCATGAGCCCTCTGAGCCTGGGCACCAGCCACATGCCCACCGAGAGCCTGGTTGCTGCCCTGCAGGGCACCGACTACGACACCGGCCTGGATCTGAAGCAGCTGAATGTTGTGCGCGCATACTTTGCAAAGCTGCGCGAGAAGTACATCGCCAACGGCCAGATCAGCCCCAAGAGCCTGGGCGTGGACGCCAACACCCTTCTGTATCAGGTGCCGGGCGGCATGTTCTCCAACATGCTCAAGCAGCTGAAGGATGCCGGCAAGGAGGACAAGCTGGACGAAGTGCTGGCCGAGATCCCCCGCGTCCGTGAGGATGCAGGCTATCCGCCGCTGGTTACCCCCACCAGCCAGATCGTGGGCACCCAGGCTGTGTTCAACGTCATCCTGGGCGAGCGCTACAAGATGGTTACCAAGGAATTCAAGGGCCTGGTCCACGGCGACTACGGCAAGACTCCTGCTCCCATCAAGCCTGAGTTCACCAAGAAGATCCTGGGCGATGAACAGCCCATTACCTGCCGCTTTGCCGATACGTTGGCTCCCGAGATGGACAAACTGAAGGCGGAAGCTGCCAAGTGGGCAACCCAGGAAGAGGACGTGCTGACCTACGCCATGTTCCCGCAGGTGGCACCCAAGTTCTTTGACAAGCGCAATGCCAAGAAGCAGGGTGTGGATGGCGACCATGTGGATTACACCAACCAGTCTCATCCTGTCTGAGCACTGAGAAGATTCTGATTGCAGGGGCCTTCCGTTTGTACGGAAGGCCCCTTTTGCATCCCGGGCAAGGCCTTCCTGGCCGTTTTTACGGAGAAAAATGCCGAAAATGGAAAACAAATCCATGTCCTTGCATTGACTTGCGGCGGCAGACCTTTTATAATAGGTTCATTCAGACAGAGGGCAGGGGATGCAGCGTGCATCCTGCCAGAAACACAGGACGGGAGTGACACGACCATGAGAAGCATCACCGAGCAGCGCCTGGCAGAATTCCGGCCGATCGACTACCGCACGTACCTCGGCGTTACAAAGGAAGAATTTGATCAGATGCTGGAAGCACTGAATGCGGCCTACCTGAAGGAACACCGGCGCAAGCTTCGTTTCACTAAGATCACCATGCTGGATAAGCTGATCATCACCCTGGTGTACCGGTGTTCTTACCGCAGCATGGATAGTATGGCCAAGGAGTACGGAGTTTCCTGGGATACCATCTCGAATAATATCCACTGGGTGGAGCGCACTCTGCTGAACGCAAACCTGCTGGAAAGCAGTGTGACCTGCGTTTACAAAACCGATGAATGATGAATTATGCCCTGATGTGATGGATGAAACAGTCATATCGGGGCATTTTGTTTCATAGGTGCGCAAAATGTCAGCTGCTGGGCGGCATTCCGGCCGCAGTGCACCTTGAATTTTTCAGCAAAGAATAGTAAAATGATGCTATATGTATCGTAACATGGGCCTGTATGCCAAAAAGCGGATACATATACCGGAAACAATGTTCGCACGTACACAGAAAAAGGAGCAGGGTATGATTTTAAGCATGACCGGTTTCGGCAGGGGAACCGCTGTGCGCAATGGCCGTGAGATCACGGTGGAATTGCGCAGCGTGAATTCCCGCTATTTTGAGTATTCTTCCCGCATTCCGCGCACCTGCAGCTACCTGGACAGCCGCCTGAAAAAGCAGCTGAACGAGCGCATTTCCCGCGGCAAGGTGGAGCTGAGCATGACCATCCAGAACGTGGACACCGCCGATACTGTGGTCACGGTCAATATGGAGCTGGCCCGCAGCTATCAGCAGGCCGTGCGGGAGCTTTCGGAGCAGCTTGGCGTCAAAAACGACATTTCGGCCGGGATGCTGACCCGTTTCCCGGATGTGCTGGCCACCCGCCACGCAGATGTGGACGAGGAGCAGCTGTGGGCGGATGTTTCCGCCGTTACCGCACAGGCACTGGACCGCTTTGTGGAGATGCGCGCCGCCGAAGGCGCAAAAATGAAGGCAGACATCGACAGCCGCCTGAACTTCCTGGAAGAGTGCGTTGGCAAGGTGGAAACCCTGAGCGCTGGCCGGGTGGAAGCCTACACCAACCGCCTGTATGAAAAGCTCAAGGTGATCCTGGAAGACCGTGACATTGACGATGCCCGCGTGCTGACCGAGGCCGCTATTTTTGGCGATAAGACTGCCGTGGACGAAGAGACTGTGCGCCTGCGCAGCCACATTGCACAGTACCGCAGCATTCTGAAGCTGGATGAGCCGGTGGGCCGCAAGCTGGATTTCCTGACCCAGGAACTGAACCGTGAAACCAACACCATTGGTTCCAAGTGCCAGGATCTGGACATTACCCGCATTGTGGTGGATATGAAGGCGGAGATTGAAAAGATCCGCGAGCAGATCCAGAATCTGGAGTAAAAACAGAGCATTTCGGAGGAGTTTATGCAACTGATCAACATCGGCTTTGGCAATATGGTCAGCGCAGGCCGTGTGGTGGCGGTGGTCAGCCCGGATTCCGCCCCGGTCAAGCGTCTTGTCAAGGAGGCGCGGGAGCGCGGGATGCTGATTGATGCATCCTATGGGCGCAGCACCCGTGCCGTGCTTATTATGGACTCCGATCATGTAGTGCTCTCGGCCCTTCAGCCGGAAACGGTGGCAAACCGTGCGGCCGGGCAGGAGAGCAGACCGACAACAGAGGAGGAACAGACCCATGGAGAAGGATAACTATCTGTTTGTGGTATCCGGCGCTGCCGGCACTGGCAAGGACAGTGTGGTAAAGGCCCTGCGCGCCGCACACCCTGAGATCGAAAAAACCGTTTCGGCTACTACCCGCGCGCCGCGTCCCGGTGAGCAGGAGGGCGTGGACTATTACTACCGCACCAAGGAGCAGTTCCAGCAGCTGATCGAAACGGATCAGGTGGTGGAGCACAACTTCTACAACGGCAACTATTACGGCACCCTGCGCGAAGAAGTGGACAAGCGCCTGGCTGCCGGTAAGGTGGTTGTGCTGGTCATTGATGTGCATGGTGCGGCCAACATCCGCCGCATGTTCCCGGGGGCTACCACGGTGTTCCTGCTGCCGCCTTCGGAGCAGGAGTTGGAACGCCGCCTGCGTGGCCGCGGCACCGAGACCGAAGAGAGCATTCAGGAGCGGCTTGCCACGGCCAAGCAGGAGCTGGCTCAGCAGGACCAGTTCACGCTCACGCTGGTCAACAACGAAGTGGATGCCTGCGCCGAGGAGCTGTATCAGGTCATCTGCCAGCGTGCCGGCCTGAAAAACTGACACAGTAAGGAGCTGGACGAATGCCCAAAACGGTAGGGGTTGCTGTCAGCAACGCAACCTTCCACTTTGATAAACTGTATACCTACGCGGTCATGCCGGACCAGCAGGAAACGGTGCGGTTGGGCAGCATGGTGCTGGTACCGTTCGGGCGCGGCAGCCGTGCCCGTATGGGCGTGGTGCTGGCCTGCGATGCCGAGCCGGAAAACTCCAAGCTGAAGTTTTTGTTCGATGTGGCTCCGGCATCTGCCTGCCTGACCCCGGAGCTGCTGCGGCTGGTGCACTTTTTGAAAGAGCGCACCTTCTGCACCTACTACGAGGCCGTCAAGGCGGTCATCCCGTACGGCGCGCAGTACAAGCCTACTGTGGCAGCGGACGGTGTGACGCCCATCCTGCAAAAGCAGCTTACCCGCCACACCGAAAATGCATACCGGCTGGTGAGCAGCCTGCCGCAGAAGCCGAAACCGACCGCCAAACAGCTGGCGGCTGTGGCTCTGCTGGGCGGCGGGCCGCGCACCCAGACTGAACTGGAAGAAAAGGGCATCAGCCGGGCTGTGCTGGACAACCTCTGCGCCAAAGGTGTGCTGGAATGCAGCAAAGTGAATAAATCCATCGACCTGTATTCGTCTATTCCGCTCAAGAACGAGCCGATCACCCTGACGGAAGAGCAGCAGGCTGCCTATGACGCCCTGCTGCCGGATCTGGAGGACACTGCTCCCCATGCGGCTTTGCTGTACGGCGTGACCGGCAGCGGCAAAACGCTGGTGTTTTTAAAGCTCATCCACCGCTGTCTGGCATTGGGGCGCAAGGCGCTGGTGCTGGTGCCGGAGATCAGCCTGACCCCGCAGATGATCCTGCGGCTCAAAAGCCAGTTCGGCCGCCGGGTGGCGGTGCAGCACTCTGCCCTCAACCACACGGAGCGTCTGCTGCAGTGGCAGATGATCCAGGATGGCGGCGCGGACATTGTGGTGGGCACCCGCAGCGCCATCTTCTCGCCGCTGGAAAACATCGGCCTTGTGATCATTGACGAAGAGCAGGAGCACACCTACCGCTCCGAGTCTGCGCCGCGCTATTCGGCCCACGAAGTGGCCCGACAGCGCGCGGCGGAAAATGGGGCGCTGTTGCTGCTGGCCAGTGCAACCCCCAGCACCGAAAGTTTTTATGCCGCTCAGCATGGCCGCACCCGGCTGGTGCGCCTGACAAAGCGCTACGGCGGCAATCCGCTGCCTGCCGTGCAGATCGTGGATATGCGGGCGGAACTGGCCGCCGGAAACCCCCGGGAGATCAGCCTTGCGCTGGAAGATGCCATCCGCCGCAATCTGGATGCTCAAAAACAGACTATTCTGCTGCTGAACCGCCGGGGCTACCAGACCATGGCCCAGTGCGAGGACTGCCGCGAAGTGCTCAAGTGCGCAAAGTGCAGCGTGCCCATGGTCTACCACAAATCAGCCCATAAGCTGCTGTGCCACTACTGCGGCAGCCAGCTGGACCCGCCCCCCACGGTGTGCCCCGCCTGCGGCGGCAAGCTGCAGTACCGGGGCTTCGGCACCCAGAAGGCGGAAGAAGAACTGGCAAAACTGTTTCCGGACGCCCGAGTGCTGCGGATGGATCAGGACTCCACCGCTGCCAAGGACGCCCACGAAAAGCTGCTGGCAAAGTTTGCCCGCCACGAGTACGATATCATGGTGGGCACCCAGATGGTGGCCAAGGGACTGGATTTTGAGGATGTGACCCTGGTGGGGGTGCTGGGCATCGACTCCCTGCTGTTTGCCCAGGGCTTCCGCGCTTACGAAAACGTGTTCAGCCTGATCACCCAGGTGGTGGGCCGCAGCGGCCGGGCAAAAGACCCCGGCTTTGCCATCATCCAGACCACCGACCCGGATAACCCGGTGCTCAACCTTGCCGCCGCGCAGGACTACGATGCCTTTTTCGAGCAGGAGATCGCCTACCGCAAACTGGGACTGTACCCGCCCTTCTGCGGGCTGTGTGTCATCGGCTTTGCAGGGCCGAAGGAAATCGAAGTGGCCCGGGCAGCAGCCCGTTTCTCGGCCCTTTTGGGCCAGCTGGCGGCCAAGCAGCCGGACCTGCCTCTGCGCGTACTGGGGCCGACCCCCGGCAGCATTGAGAAGATCAACGACAGCTACCGCTATAAACTTACCGTCAAGTGCCGCAACAACCGCCGCTTCCGCGACCTGGTGCGCAGCACCCTGGAATTGTACGAAAAAGAAAAGCTCCCCTCCAAAGCTACCGTTGTGGTGGATCTGCATTCGGATGGGGAGATCTGAACAATGGACCGTAAAATGGATAAAATACGCATCAATGATATTTTGAATTTCAGTCCGGAAGAAATACCGGCGGTACGCGTAAAGTTCAATATTTACAATGGCTGCGATGATCCCCTGGATCTTTACAAATCCGATCCGGATGAAGTAAATATCGACTGGTTTTTGTGGCGTGACCGCCGCCGCTATTTCAGCACAGGACAGACGGCGATCTGCTTTTTGAAAATCGGAAACGATGCGTGGCTCATGACGACCATCAAGAAGATCACCGGGGAAAAAGCGGTGGACGAAACAAAAGGCGGCGTGGGCTACGAGGCGCAGGAGCTTGCCCGTTATCAGAAATATTTCGGGCGGCTTGTGCTGCGGTATCATAACCCCTGCCGTACAATGGGCCGCACCTATGCATCGGTAATGGATGAGCTGGAGGTTCTTGAAATTTTGAATGACCAGTTTACCGGAGAGGATTTCCCGGGCTATGAAAATGTGCGGCTGAGTTATCGGCAGCTGAAAAACGTGATCGACCGGCATCTTCCGGGGTGGATCGCGGCATTGCAGAACCAAAAGGCGGTCTATCTGATCACAGACAACAAAACCGGAAAGCTCTATGTGGGGTCTGCCACATCGCAGACCGGAATGCTTCTCCAGCGATGGTCGAATTATGTTGCAGATGGTCACGGCGGGAATGTTGAGCTGAGGGAACTAGTAAAACAGCAGGGCTTCGATTATGTAAAAGAAAATTTTCAGTATTCTATTCTTGAAAACTACAATGCAAGAATGGATGACGAATATATTTTGAAACGCGAGTCCTGGTGGAAAGAAACACTTCGGACAAGAGAGTTCGGATACAACAAAAACTGAATGACTGATTGGGAGGTACCATAATGGCAATCCGCAATATTGTAAAAGAAGGCGACCCCATTCTGAACAAGGTCTGCCGCCCCGTAACCAACTTTGACGACCGTCTGGCCACCCTGCTGGACGACATGCACGAAACCATGATCGCTGCCGATGGCGTGGGCCTGGCCGGCCCGCAGGTGGGGATGCTGCGCCGTCTGTTCGTGGTATGGGACACCACCGATGCACCGGAAGAGATCCCGGCCGACTACGAGTATAAGTTCATCGACTTCATTAACCCTGAGATCCTGGCCGTGTCGGAGGAAGAAGAGACTGCCTACGAAGGCTGCCTGTCTTTCCCGGGGCACAACGGTGCAGTGACTCGCCCGGTGGCCGTTAAGGTGCGCGCACAGGACCGCCATGGCAACTGGTTTGAGCTGGAAGCGGAGGACCTGCTGGCCCGCTGCATCCAGCACGAGAGTGACCATCTGGACGGTATTACCATTATGCAGTCCAGCGAATACTTCTACGAGGACACCGAGGAAGGCAAAAAGGCTGCCCGCGAAGCGAAAGGAAACAACTGAGATGCGCATTTTGTTCATGGGCACCCCGGACATTGCCGCCGAGTGCCTGAAAGCCCTGTATGCCGCCGGGCACGAGATCTGCGCGGTGTACACCCGGCGGGATAAACCTGTGGGCCGCAAGCAGGTGCTCACCGCACCCCCGGTCAAGGAAGTGGCGCTGGCCCACGGAACCCCGGTGTTCCAGCCCCGCACCCTGCGGGACGGCGGCGAGGACGCCAACATCCGCGCCTTGGCCCCGGAGCTGATCGTGGTGGTGGCCTACGGCTGCATCCTGCCCAAGTCTGTGCTGGAAGCACCGAAGTACGGCTGTATCAACCTGCACGTTTCGCTGCTGCCCAAGTACCGCGGCAGCGCCCCGGTGCAGTGGGCGGTGCTGAACGGCGATGCCGAGACCGGTGTGTCCATCATGCAGATGGACGAGGGGCTGGACACCGGCGATGTGCTGCGCTGCGAGAAGATTGCCATTGACCCGGAAGAAACCAGCGGCGAGTTGTTTGACCGGGTGACGGCTGTGGGTGCCCGCGTGCTGTGCGAAGTGGTGCCTGCCATTGCTGCCGGTACCCTGAAGCCCCGGACCCAGGATCATGAAAATGCCTGCCTGGCTCCCATGCTGAACAAGGAAATGGCTGAATTCAAACTGACGGAAACGGCTGAGCACATCCACAACTGGGTGCGCGGCATGAATCCCTGGCCCGGTGCCTGGTTTGTGACGGCGGCGGGCAAAAAGCTGAAGGTGAGCGAGTGCCGCGTTGTGGCTTCCCACGGGGAAGCACCCGGCACCGTGCTGGCCACCAAGCCCCTGACGGTGGCCTGTGCGGACGGCGGCATTCAGCTGCTGCAGGTGGTGCCGGAAGGCAAAAAGCCCATGGACGGCACGGCTTTTGCAGCCGGTCAGCGCCTGAAAACGGGGGATCTTCTCTGATGGCGGCCAATCCGCGGGCGGCAGCCGTTTCTGCGCTGATGCGGCAGGAACAGGATGGCTTTTCCAACCTGATCCTGGATGCCGAGCTTAAGCGCCAGAAACTGGAAGGCCGTGACAAAGCGTTTGCCAGCGCCATTTTTTATACGGTGCTGGAACACCGGGGCACGCTGGACTACATCCTGGAACAATTTCTGCCCAAAGGTCTGGCAAAGCTGGACGCTCCCGTGCGGGAGATTCTGCGTTCGGCTCTGGCGCAGGCCCGCTACATGCAGGTGCCGGTGTCGGCAGCGGTGAACGAAGCCGTCAAGCTGACCCGCAGCTTCAAAAAATCCAGTGCATCCGGCCTTGTCAACGCGGTGCTGCGCCGTGCTTGTGTTTATGATCTGAACACTGCCGTGTTTGCAGACGAGACCGAGCGCCTGATGGTGCTTGGTTCTGCAGGACGGGATGTGGCGGCGTTTCTGCACCGGAACTATCCGGACGAGGCACTGGACATCCTGACCCATACCGCAGACGGCGGCCTGACCAGCCTGCGGGCGAACCCCCTCAAGACCAGCGCCGCAGAGCTGTGTGAAAAGCTTACCGCTCTTAGTGTGCGCGAAGTGCGGCAGGGAAGTGTCCCCGGCAGCGTGCTGGCCCGGTTTGAGGGCAGCCCGGCAGACAAGGAGCTGTTCCGGCAGGGCTGTTACCATGTGGAAGGCCAGGCCAGCCAGCTGGCGGCTCTCTGCGTGGAAGCCAAACCCGGCGAAACCGTACTGGACCTGTGCGCGGCACCCGGCGGAAAGACCCTGCTGCTGGCGGAGGAAATGCAGGATACCGGCACACTTTACAGCTGCGATGCCGCCGAAAACCGGGTGCAGCTCATCCGCACGGCTGTGGAGCGCATGGGCTTTGCCTGTGTAAAAACGCTGTGCAATGATGCCACCCGGCCAAACCCGGCCCTGCCCATGGCAGACCGCATCCTGACGGATGTGCCCTGCAGCGGCCTGGGCATTCTGGCAAAAAAGCCGGACCTGCGCTATAAAACGCTGGACCCGGCCCGGCAGGCTGAATTATTGGCTGCTCAATCGGCCATTCTGGATACGGCGGCACAGCAGCTCAAGCCCGGCGGCAGGCTGTTGTATTCCACCTGCACCATGGAACCGGCTGAGAACCAGCAGCAGATTGCAGCCTTTCTGGCGCGTCATCCGGAATTTTCGGTGACGGTGCCTGCCGTTGCCATGCCGGAGGGCATGACCGATACCGGGTATGGAATGCTTTCGGTGCCCACCCGCACCGGCATGGACGGCTTTTTCCTGTGTGCCATGCAGAAAAACGGGGAAACGCTGCAATGAAACGGGCAGCTCGTTCGTAAAAGACAATAGGAGAACACAATGGAACAAAAACGCTGTATTTCTTCCCTGACGCTGGCGGAGCTTTCCGCGGAGCTGAAAGCTCTGGGGCAGCCGGCTTTCCGGGCAAAGCAGATCTTCCACTGGGTGCATCAGAAGCTGGTCACCGAGTTTTCGGCCATGACCGACCAGCCCAA
>CAKTGS010000075.1 GCA_934561485.1 uncultured Faecalibacterium sp. | reverse complement strand
TGGCTGCGGAATGCGTGGCCGCGCTTGATCTTGCCATTCTTGGTCAGCTTAAAGCGCTTCTTAGCGCCGGAGTGCGTTTTCAGTTTCATCTTAGCCATTTTAGTATCCTCCTAAAATTAGTCCTTATTGGGTTTCGGGATCAGCAGAATGGACATCGTACGTCCCTCGAGCACCGGCTGCTTATCCATGCTTGCCTGCGGCAGAGCCTCGGCAAAGCGCTTGAGCACATCGGCACCCAGAGCACTGTGCGCCATCTCACGGCCGCGGAAACGGATCGAAACCTTCACCTTGTGCCCGGCTGCCAGGAACTTGGCAGTCTGGTTCAGCTTGGTGTTGAAGTCGTTGGTGTCAATGTTGAGCGAAAGGCGGGTCTCCTTGACTTCGACCACCTTTTGGTTCTTCTTGGCTTCCTTCTCCTTCTTCTGCTGTTCAAAACGGTACTTGCCGTAATCCAGCACCTTGCACACAGGCGGAACAGCCTGCGGCGCGATCTTGACCAGATCCAGCCCGGCTTCCTCAGCAGCGCGCATGGCCACCTGAATGGACACAACGCCCTTCTGCTCGCCGTCAGCTCCGATCAGGCGAACTTCACGGTCACGGATCTGACCGTTGATCTCCAGTTCCTTCGACTTTCCAGCGGTAGCGATAATGAATGCACCTCCAAACAAAATCCATTTTGTTGCAATATTTGGCATAGAAAACGCGGCCGTCCAGATCCTGGACAGCCGCGCAAAAATTCACACAACAACCGCACCCGTTCCAGCAGAACGAATCGCGTTTGGGTATAGCCCGGGGATTCGAACCCCACAAGGCGAGCGCGGCACAGGCCGTAGCTGCTTTCTTTACTCCGGTATTCTACCACATGCCAAACGGGCTGTCAAGCACTTTTTATGCGTTCTGCAAGAAAAATATGACTTTTGGGCCGTGCGGAACGGGGCATCACACTTCGATCAGCTTTCCCAGCGCAAACGAGTAGATGCCCTTATAGGTCACTGCCCTGGGCGCAAACCGCTTGCCGATGGCAAGGGCGTACAGGTCCAGCTGCGGCTTATAGGCCCGCACAAAATCCGCTTCCGTTTTGCTGCGGTCGGTTTTGTAATCCAGTAGTTCCAGGTGGTCCGGGTACACCAGCACCAGGTCGGCAATGCCCTGCACCAGCACCTGTTCGGCTGCCGCTGCAGGCTGCGGTGCGCCGCCCTGGGCGGCCAGCACCCGCTCCGCCGGCAGGGCTGTGATGAACGGCAGCTCCCGCAGCACCTGCTGTGCGGCGCAGATCTTTGCAAAGGCCTCGCCTTCCACAAAGGTGCGGATGCGGCCGGCATCCAGCTTTTCCGCGATCTCCGGCGCGGTGAGCTGCGCTGCCGTCTGTCGTCCGCGCTCTGTCCGGATGGCTTCGTCCAGCGTGCCCTGTGCCTTCGCGGCTGCCAGGGCCGCAAAGTCGGCGTGCTCCAGAAATGCATGCAGGGCCGTGCCCATTTCGGCGGCGGTCAGGCCGTCTTTGCTCAAAAACGCCGGGCGCTCCAGCGTGGTCTGCTCGGTTTTGTGCACGATGCTGGTCACGCTCACCTTGGCAGGCACTGCCGCCAGGGCCGCTGCCGGGTACTGCCAGGCAAAGCCCGCCCGCAGCTGTTCCACCAGGGCCGGGTCTGCTTCTGCCGGGGCGGGCGGTTCCGGCTCACCGTCCGGCAGTTCCGCATCCGCCGGGGGTTCCGGCAGCGTGATGGCAATGGTGCTCCGGGTGTCCGCAAAGGGCAGTTCCAGGTTTTCGGCCTGCCGCCGCAGCGGCCCGCCGCAGGGATGCACCAGCAGGGCCGCCCGCAGCCAGTCGGCAAAGCTATTTGCCTGTGCGTGGAGCGTTTTCCCCGCCCCGGCCGCCAGAAAGGCTGCCGCTCTGGCATAAGGGTTTGCGGATTTGCCGATGCCCAGCGGCACGGTGAGGATCAGCTTGTCCTGCGCGCGGGTAAGGGCCACGTACAGCAGGCGCATCTGTTCGCTGCGCAGTTCCTGGGCGTGCACGCTGGCCAGGGCCGTGTAGGCCGCCGTTTTGTAGGCGCCCTCGCCCTGTTCGGGGCGCAGGCGCAGACCGGCCCCGTATTCCCGATGCAGCAGCACCGGCTGGCGGGTGTCCGCCGCGTTGAATTTGCGGGCGGTATCTGCCACGAACACCACCGGGAACTGCAGCCCCTTGGAGCGGTGGATGGTCATGATGGACACACAGCCCGGGCGTGCACCGCCGGGCGTGGTCTCGCCGGTGGAACCGGCCAGGGATGCCGCATCAATGGCGCGCACCAGGGCCGAGATGCCGTTTGCGCCGGACACCGCACAGAACGCGGCAAAGCGCCGGGCATCCTCCCGGCGGCGGGTGCCGTTTTCCAGCACGCCCAGGGCGGCCAGGTAGCCGGTGGAAGCAAAGATCTCTTCCATCAGCTGCTCAGCCGGGGCGCTGCGGGCCATCCGCCGCAGGGCGGTCAGCCGCTCGTAGAAGGCTTTTACCTTTTGGATAAAGCAGTCGGTCTCTTCGCTCTGCGCTGCCTGCAGCACCGCGCCGTACAGGCTCATGCGCGTTTTTTTATGGTCCGGCGTCACGCTGCGGGCACGCAGGCGCACCAGGTCATCGTCCGTAAAGCCGAACAGCGGCCCCAGCATGGCAGCGGCCAGGTAAATGTCCTGCGCCGGGTTGTCAATGACCTTCAGCAGGGCGATCAGGGGCCGGATGTGGGGTGCCGTCATCAGGTTTTCCCGGGCATCGGCATACACCGGAATGCCCCGGGCCGTCAGGGCCTCCGCATAGGCCGGGAAATTGCCGCGGGCCGAGAGCAGGATGCAGCAGTCCTCGTACTGCACCGGGCGGGTGGCCGCGCCGTCCCGTACCGGCTCTCCGGCAGCCACCAGCGCCTCGATCTTCTGCGCGATCCAGGCCGCATCCGTCTCTGCGGTGTCGTCCGGCAGAAACTGCGCTTCCACGCTGCCCTCGTAGGCTCCCGGCGCACCGCACACCAGGCGCTGACCGTCCCCGTAGGCGGTATCGCCCAGCTGCGGGGTCATGAGCTGCTCAAAAATAAAATTGATGCCCGCCACCACCTGCGGGGCCGACCGGAAGTTGGCATCCAGCGCCAGCAGAACGTTTTCGCCCGGGGTGCCTTCCGGTGGGCAGGGGCGCGCCGCGCCGCCCGGCAGCAGCGGCCAATGGTCCAGCTTGGCACGGAAGATGCTGGGGTCTGCCTGGCGGAAGCGGTAGATGCTCTGTTTCAGATCGCCCACCAGGAACAGGTTGTCCCCCGCCGGGGAAGCCAGGCACCGGTACAGTGCATCCTGCAGGGCGTTGGTGTCCTGGTATTCGTCCACCATCACGGCAGCATAATTCTGCCGGATGCTCCCGCACAGCGGGGTGGGGGTGCCGTCCGGCCCCCGCAGCAGCCGCAGGGCCAGATGCTCAAAATCGCTGAATTCCAGCAGTTTGCGCTCCTTTTTGCGGGCGGTAAAGCGGGCGTCAAACTCCCGCACCGCCGCAAACAGGGCACGCAGCCGGGGCAGGGCCGCTTTCCGGTCTGCTTCGGCTTCTTCCTCGCTGCAGCAGATCAGGGCCGTGATCTGCGCAAACAGCCCGGCTGCTTCCTCCGCGCGGGTCTTGATGGCGGCCCTGCGGTCGCCTTTCAGGTGCTTTTTCATGCCCTTCAGGCCCGGCGCTTCCTCCATGCCCAGTACAAAGGGGGTAAGCCGGTCGTACAGGGGCGTCCACTCCCCGGCAGCGGCCAGCCGCTCCACCTCGCCCAGCAGGGCAGCCGAGCGTTCCAGCCGCCCCTGGGCTTCGGCATATTTATCCGCCACCGCTTCCGCAGCCTTGCGGACGGCGGCAGGCGTCTTTTTGCTTTCGGCGTCCGCCATTTCCTGGGCGTAGTCCTCCCGGCAGTCCAGCTGGGCGGCGCACAGCAGCTCCCGGGCCGCTTTGGCACAGCGGGCGGCCTCGGCCAGCAGCAGGTCGTGCCAGCAGGTGGCATCAAAGCCGTTTTCCTGCTGCCAGGGAGCCAGAAATTCGTCCAGTTTGCGGTCGTAGTCCGGCAGCGCGCGCAGAAAATCGTACACATGCAGGATGGTATCCCCTGCCGGTTTGTCGGTGCGGCCCTTGCCGTACAGGTCTGCAAAAGCGCAAAAATCCGGGTCAGCATAGGCGTGCTCCAGCGTCTCGGCCAGCGCTTCTGCCCGCAGCATCTGCACGCTGCCGGGGTCTGCCGGAGTAAAATCCGGCGGAATGTCCAATGCCTGGAAGTGCTTGTGCAGCAGGTCCAGGCAGAAGGCATCAATGGTGCAGATGGGAGCACGCTGCAGCAGCATCCGCTGGCGGCGCAGGGCGGTATTGCCCGGCTCCTGCTGGCTGCGGCGCAGCAGCGCCTGCCCGATGCGTGCCCGCAGCTCGGCGGCAGCCGCATTGGTAAAGGTAACGATCAGCAGCTCGTCCGCGTCCACCGGGTGCTCCGGGTCGGTGATGAGCTGCACGGCGCGCTCGGTCAGCACAGCCGTTTTGCCGCTGCCTGCAGCAGCACTTACCAGCAGTGCCCCGCCCCGGTCATAGATGGCGGCACGCTGGGCCGGGGTCCATTTCGGCTCACTCACGGCTGTTCCTCCTTTGCATCGTCCTGGGGTCCTTCCGGCTCAAAGGGTTTGGCCGGGGCGTCCAGCCCCCGTTCCCCGATGCCGGTCTCGTGGCAGCAGATAAAGCTGTAATCGCACCAGGTGCAGGGGCTTTTGCTGCTGCTCACCACCAGCGGCTGGGCTGCGATCTGCCCGCCGTACAGCTGCTCGCCCATCTGGGTGACCAGGTCGTCCAGATGCAGCTGGATGCGGTTGAGCTTGGCAATGTCCGCGCGCTTGTCCTTTTGGTAGGGGCTGGGCGCGCCGTTGCGGAAGCTGAAGGGCAGATACCGTCCGGTCTCGTCCGCATCCATGGCATCAAACACCTTCTGCTCGTCCCGCACCAGGCCGTCCAGCTGATATTCCACCGTGTGGGCTGCCTTTTCGCGGGTGGTGGTCTCCGGGGCGGGGTCGGCCAGCAGATACAGCACACCCGCCGGTTCTGCGCCGGTAAAGCGCCCGCCGGCGTCCCGGGTCAGGCTGAACAGATACAGCAGCATCTGGCAGTCCAGCCCGCAGTATACCTCTTTCAGGTCCAGTTTTTTGGTGCCGGTCTTGTAGTCCACCACCCGCACCCAGCGGGTGCCGTCCTCTTCCACCCACTCGTCTGCACGGTCCACCGAGCCGATGAGCTGCACGGTGCGCCCGTCCGACAGGCGGTACAGCTGCGGCTGCACGGCGTCCGGGCCGGTGCCGATCTTCAACTCGCAGGCCACCGGCTTGAACTGCGACTGCTTCTGTTCGTCCCGCAGGTAGCACAGCAGGCTGGTCATGCTCTTTTTCAGGCGGGAGAGCAGGTAGGCAAAGCGGGCAGTGTTTTCCGGCAGGCGGCGCCTGGCGTACTCGTCCACCAGCAGAGCCGCCAGCTCTGCCATGGCGTCATCGTCCCGTTCCAGAAAACTCTGCAGTCCCGCGCAGGGGTTGTCCGGCCCGGGGCGGGGGTCCAGCGCCATCTGCAGCACCCAGTGCATCAGGCTGCCGCTTTGGTCTGCCGAAAGCTCTGCCCGCCTGCGCGGGTACAGCCCCAGCACGTACTGCAGAAAATAGCCGTAGCGGCAGGTATAGTATTTTTCCAGCTGGCTGGGCGAAATGTGCAGCCGCCGCCCCAGCAGCGTTTCCAGAGCAGGCAGGTCCTGCACCTGCCGAGGCGGGTTTTCTTCCATGCGGTGCAGCAGCGCCAGCCCCTGCGGCTCCTGCTCTTCCGGGGTGCGCAGGGCCTGGGTCAGGCTGGCGCGCTCGGTGCCGGTCAGGGGCCAGCCGCCGCCCAGGGTGTCCAGGGCATCCGCCGGGGTGGCTGCCAGGTCCGGCAGTTCCAGCACCGGGGCCGCCGGGTGCAGCGCTTCCACAATGGGTTCCAGCGCCGCGCACAGGGTCTGCCCCTGGCCCTTGGGCCAGCTGAGCCACAGACCCCTGGCCGGGGCGGTAAGGGCCTTGTAAAAGCACACCTGCTCGCGCACCACGCGGTTTTCAAAGCAGTCCGGCAGTTCGATCTGCTTTGCCATCAGGGCGTCCCGGTCTGCGTGGGTCAGCAGGCCGCTCTCCGCCGGAGCGGCAGGGAACTCGCCTTCCGCAAGGCCCAGCACGAATACATAGTCCGGTGCGTCCAGACGCATTTTGCCCGCACTGGCCAGCACCACGGCGTCCAGCGTCTGGGGGATGTGCCCCAGGTCGGACGAGCGCAGCAGCAGGCCGAACAGGTCCTCGTATTCTGCCGTGGTCACGCTCTGCTGCCCCAGCAGATGGGCCATTTCGTCCAGCAGCTGCATCACCACGTTCCACTCCCGGGCCGCTTCTTCCGCTGCCGGAATGCCCCGGGCCGTGCGCACCGCTTCCACCTGGGCCGCCTGCTGCTCTTCGGCCCCCAGCTTTTTCAGGCAGAAATACACCGCCCGGCTGATCTGCTCGGCATTGGCCCCGCGTACCTTACTGCGCAGCTCGTCCACTGCCTCCGCCAGCATGGCGCGGGCTTCTTCTGCCATGTCCAGATTTTTCTGATCCTCTTCGGTCAGCTCTTCTTCGCCGAAGCCTTTGGGGCTTTTGGTGAATTTCGTCCGCCAGTCCGCCGCCGTGGGCGACCAGGTGTAGGCGTAGTTTTCCAGCGCACACACCTGCTCTTCGCTCAAGGCGCACAGGCCGGTCTTGGCCAGAACGGTGAGCTGCTCGGTCATGTCGGCCCCGCGCAGCAGGGCCAGCAGTGCCCGCACCGCCGTGGCCGGAGCACTGAACTCCGGGGTGGTGGGTTCATCGCAGTACAGCGGGATATCCGCCATGCGGAACTCATACCGCACCGCCGCACGGTACTGGCCGATGTCGCGGCAGACCACCGCGATCTTTCCACAGCGCACGCCCTGCCGCATCAGGCGGCGGATGGCACCGGCAGCGCAGCGGGCTTCCTCTTCCCGGCTGGCCGCCGCAAACAGCCGCAGTTCCGGGGCGGCAGGGGGCGCCTCGCAGCAGCCGGTCTCCAGCAGTTCCGTAACGGCCGCCAGCCCCGGTGCCCCGTTGTGGCGCAGGTCCCGGCGCAGCAGTTCCGGCACGGCGGTCTCGGCTCCGTTTCTGCGGGCCAGCTGCCGCAGCTGCTGGGCCACCAGCTTGGCACCGGAAAACAGGCCTGTGTCTCCCTGCACCAGGGGGGTGCCGTCATCGCACAGGGCCACGGTCACGGTGGGCAGGGCCGCCAGCAGCACTCCCATCAGCCGCTTTTTGGGGGCGTTGAAGGTATCGAATTCGTCAATGAACACGGTCCGGTCCTGCAGGAAGTCCGGCAGTTCTCCCCGGGCCAGGGCAGCTTCCAGCCGGTCAGCCGCCAACTCCAGCCGGTCGGCCGGGTCCATGCCGGTGCCCGCCAGCAGGGTCTCGTAGCCCTGAAAGATCAGAGCCAGCTCCGCCAGCTTGCCGCTCTCGGGGCCGCAGTCCTGCGCCAGTTCGGCCAGCTGCGTGCCGGAAAGCCCGGCGCTTTTCAGCTCGTCAATGGTCTCGGCGGCCATCTGGCAGAAGGCTGCACTGCGCCGGTGGCGGTAATAATACTGCACATGGTCCTGCAGTTCTTCCAGCGCGCGGCGCACCAGCACGGCGCGCCCTGCATCCGAAAGGGTCTGCACCGCCGCGCCGCCCTCGGCGGAAAGAATGCGCTCGGCCAGGCTGGTGAAGGAAAAGCTCTCCACCATGCCGGACAGAGCATCCCCCAGTTCCCGGTAGATGCGGCCCTCGGTGCTGGAGGTGAACTGCTCCGGCACAAGCAGGATGCTGCGCTGCCCGGCCTCGGCGCGGGCCTTAATGCGGGCATACAGCAGGGTGGTCTTGCCGCTGCCGGAGCCGCCCAAAACCAGTTTGAGCATGGTATCCGTCTCCTTTTTGATGTTTTTGGTCTATTGTATCACGAAACCCGGCGCAAAACCACTTGTTTTCTTTGCATTGCCCCCGCCCGTGTGGTACACTGGGGCAGAACAATATGCAGAGAAAGGAACCCTTCATGAAAATTTTAGCTGTGGATTACGGCGACAGTCGCACCGGCCTTGCCACCTGCGATGGCACCGAATTTCTGACCACCCCCATCACCCCGCAGATCACCCTCAAAGCCCGCAACAAGGTGGCGGCCCGGGTGTGCGAGGTAGCCAAGGAGATCGGGGCCGAGCTGATCGTCATCGGCCTGCCGCTGAATATGGACGGCACCGAGGGCGAGCGCGCCGCCAAAAGCCGCAAGCTGGCCAAGACGGTGGAGATCTGGAGCGGCCTGCCGGTGCGCATGTGGGACGAGCGCCAGACCACCTGCGCCGCCGCAGATCTTCTGGACGAAAGCGGCACCTTTGGGGAAAAGCGCAAGGAGATCCTGGACTCGGTAAGCGCCACCGTCATTCTGGACGATTACCTGGCCTGGCGGAAGGAGCACCCGGGGGAGATTTGAATGAGAAATGGGACGCCTGACGGCGTCCCATTTCTCATTCATACTGCTCAATCGTCACACTGTTGATGGTGATGTCCTCGGTGGGCTTCTGGTTTTCGTCCACGTTGGTCTGGCCGATGGTGTCGATGACGTCCATGCCCTCATACACCTGGCCGAACACCGTGTCGGTGTAGTCCAGGAAGGGTGCGCCGCCGGCGGTCTGATAGGCGGCCACCACCTCGGCGCGGTAGCCCGCACTGTTCATTTGGTCCACCAGCTCCTGGGTCACCGAGTCGCTGCCCGGCAGCGTCTGCATCACGTAGAACACGCTGGCGCACTCGCCGGAAGCATCCACGCCCATGCACAGCGCCCCGGAATAGTGGTGCAGATGGTCGGTGGCTTCCACCGGGTAGCGTGCGCCGTTCTTCCAGATGGTGGTGCCTTTGCCATCGGCACCCTGCCCGGCTTCCACCACAAAGCCGCTCTCCACCCGGGAGACCGTCAGCCCATTGTAGTAGCCCGCCTGCACCAGGCCGATGAAATTATCGCAGGCCTGAGGCGCTTCCGCCGGGAAGAGCACCACCTTGAACACGCCCGCCGAGGTATCGAACACGGCCACCGTATCCCCCGCTGCCGGGTGGGTGAACTGCTCTTCTGCCGACTCCACCGCCGGGCGGGTGATCTTCTGCGCCGATGCGCCGCCGCCCCCGCCGCCTGCACAGCCCGCCAGCAGTAATACCGCCAGCACCAGTGCAATGATCCGTTTTTTATGCATAGTTTCCGCCCCCGCTCCATACGCTATAGCAAGTGCACAGCCTGCCGTGCACAGAGATTCAGAGGATAGTATACCATATTCCGGCCCGCAGTGCGAGAGAAAATACGTGAAAATTTGCAGGACATTTTCTGTGCGAAAAAGCATCTTGACGAGCAGGCAAAAAAACGCTACACTATATGCAGAACAAGGCGGTGCACAAACACCGCAGCTGCTTTCGGGCAGCAAGAATGATGCAAGAGATACAGGAGAACGGATCTTATGTCTGACGAAATCAAGAACCCGAATGCCGAAGAAGAGTATCAGCCCGACCTGATGACCCTTCAGGATGAGGATGGCAATGAGGTCACGTTTGAAGTGATCGATGCACTGGATCACAAGGGGGTCCATTACCTGGCCGTTGTGGAATACGCCGAAAACGAAGAGGACGCAGAGGATGCCCAGCTGGTGATCCTGAGCGTTGGCGAGGACGAGGACGGCGAGTATCTGGACGTTGTGGACGATGACGAGACTCTGCTGGAAGTCAGCAAGCTGTTCGAGAAGCGTCTGAGCGAAGATTACGACATTGAGTGATCCTGTGAACGATTGAACCGGCAAAACTTCCTGCCCGGCTCGATTTGTTGCGGTTTATATGATCCTACTAATCATTCAACGGGAGTCCGGAGTTCTCCGGTGGATTGCAGACCTCCCCGCCATGGGTCGACCATGGAGGCTCGATGAGGAAGCGCGAATCCGGCGACAGGGCACCCACCTGTCCGTAAGGGTAGGTTTGATTGACCGCAGACGACCGGGCGGGATCTTTTTA
>CAKTGS010000074.1 GCA_934561485.1 uncultured Faecalibacterium sp. | reverse complement strand
GCCTGCCACATCGAGAACTACGAGGTCGTGGGCGAGCCGGTCAGCGGCGCTGAGTTCGAGCTCATGCGTTACAACCACGTCTATCTGCCCAAGGAAGGCTGGGTCATCCTGGGCGACCACGTCACGCTGGAAAGCGGTTCCGGCTGCGTTCATACCGCAGGCGGCCACGGCGTGGACGACTTCAACGTCTGCCAGAAGTACCCCCAGGTGCCCATCACCGTGCCTGTGGATGACGGCGGCTGCCTGACCGAGCTGGCCGGTAAGTACGCTGGTCAGCGCGTGTGGGCGGCCAACAAGACCATTCTGGCCGACCTGACTGCCTCCGGCGCTGTGATGGGTCAGGTGCACATCAAGCACCAGTACCCCCACTGCTGGCGCTGCCACAATCCCATCATCTTCCGCGCTACCGAGCAGTGGTTCTGCTCCATTGCCAAGTTCCGCGAGGACGTGTACAAGGCCATTGATACCGTCACCTGGATGCCGGATTGGGGCCACGACCGCATGACCGGCATGGTGCGCGACCGCAACGACTGGTGCATCAGCCGCCAGCGCACCTGGGGCGTGCCCATCCCCGCCTTCTACTGCAAGAAGTGCGGCACCTACCACATCACCGATGCCACCATCAAAGCTGTCAGCGACCTGTTCCGCAAGGAAGGCTCCGATGCCTGGTACAAGTACGAAGCGGAGCAGATCATTCCCGCAGGCGAAGTCTGCGAGAAGTGCGGCGCTTCTGAGTGGACCAAGGACACCGACATCATGGACGTGTGGTTCGACTCCGGTTCCACCCATGCCGCTGTGCTGGAAGAGCGCCCCGAGCTGCGCTTCCCGGCCGATATGTATATGGAAGGCGGCGACCAGTTCCGCGGCTGGTTCCAGTCCAGCCTGCTGACCAGTGTTGCCTCCAAGGGCTGCGCACCTTACAAGTCCGTTCTGTGCCACGGCTGGGTCGTGGACGAGCAGGGCAAGCAGATGCACAAGAGCGCCGGCAACGGCGTGGAGCCCAGCGAGATCATCAAGGACTACGGCGCAGATATCATCCGCCTGTGGGTTGCTTCTTCCGACTACACCGTGGATGTGCGTGCCGGCAAGAACATCTTCAAGCAGCTGAGCGAAGCTTACCGCAAGATCCGCAACACCGCCCGCTTTATCCTGGGCAATCTGGACGGCTTTGACCCCAACACCGATTGTGTGGCTGACGACCAGCTGCAGGAGATCGACCGCTGGGCACTGGCCGCTCTGGACGATCTGATCGCCAATACCAACGCAGGCTATGCGGTGTACGACTTCAACAAGGTTTACCATGCCGTGTACAACTTCTGCGTGGTGGCTATGTCCAACTTCTACCTGGATGTGACCAAGGACCGCCTGTACTGCACCAACGGCGCAGGCCGCAAGGCAGCTCAGACCACCATGTACAAGATCCTGGTGGCGCTGGATAAGATCATTGCCCCCATTCTGTGCTTCACCAGCCAGGAGATCTGGGACTTTATGCCCAAGACCGAGGGCATGAACAAGTATGTTGTGTTCGAGGATATGCCCAGGGCAGGCCAGTATACTGCTGACGATGCCTTTAAGGCAAAGTGGGCACAGCTCATTGCCGTGCGCGATGAGGTGAAGAAGGTGCTGGAGCAGGCCCGTGCCGAAAAGACCATCGGTGCCTCTCTGGAAGCCTCCGTCACCCTGTACTGCAATGACGCCGTCTACGAGCTGCTGAACAGCATTCCCATGGACGAGCTGGCCGACCTGATGATCGTTTCCCACGTGGAGCTGGTCAAGGGCGAGGGCGGCGCTGCCAGCGCCGTGGAAGGTCTGGGCGTTGCTGCGGCTCATGCCACCGGCGAAAAGTGCGAGCGCTGCTGGAAGTACTCTGCCGATATCGGCACCCATGCAGCTCATCCCACCCTGTGCGCACGCTGCGCCAGCGTAGTGGAAGCATAAAGCGTTCCGCATAAAACAAAGGTTTAAGGGCGGCGCTCCCTTGCAACGGGGAGCGCCGTTTCCTATATCTGTATCATCCTACAAATTTGGGAGAATTCCTATGGCGTTTGTTCTTTTCAATCTGGCCGCTGTGGCGGCGCTGGTGGGCATTGACCAGGCCATCAAGCTGTGGGCGTCCAATGTGCTGCAGCCGGTGGGGGTTCTGCCGTTCATTCCCCATGTGGTGGAGCTGCGCTTTGTGCTCAACCAGGGCATGGCATTCAGCCTGCTCAGCGGTAAGCAGCTGTTCCTTATCATTGCCACCAGCGCGGCATTGCTGCTGGTGGCCTACTGGCTGTTTTTCCGCAGCCGGGGCAAATATCTGCAGCAGGCGGCGCTCATCCTGGTGCTGGGCGGCGGTATTGGCAACCTGATCGACCGTGTACTCAACGGCCAGGTGGTGGACTACATCAACCTGCTGTTCATGCGGTTTGCCGTGTTCAATTTTGCGGATATCTGCGTGTGTGTGGGCGTGGCCCTGTGGGTGCTGGAAATTTTTCTGGAAGAGACCCGCGCCACAAAGGAGCCGTGACCCATGGAACAGCATGAATTTATCGTAGAGCCGGAAACGGCCGGTGTGCGCATCGACCGCTTTCTCAGCGGCGAGGACACCGGGTTGTCTCGCTCGGCCCTGCAGGCGCTGGTGGCGGACGGCCATGTGCGCTGCAACGGTGCCCTGGTGGCCAAAAGCCTCAAGCTCAAGGCAGGGGACACCATCCTGCTGGAAATTCCGGACGCCAAGCCCATTGAAGCCGTGCCCCAGGATATCCCGCTGGATATTGTGTATGAGGACGCACACCTGCTGGTGGTGAACAAACCCAAGGGCATGGTGGTGCACCCAGCCCCCGGCAACCCGGACGGCACCCTGGTCAACGCCCTGCTGTGGCACTGCAAGGGCAGCCTTTCCGGCATTGGCGGCGAGATCCGCCCCGGCATCGTACATCGCATTGATAAAGACACCAGCGGCCTTTTGGTAGTGGCCAAGGACGATGCCACCCACATCGGCCTGAGCCAGCAGATGGCGGTACACAGTGTGGAGCGGGCCTACAACACCGTGGTTTACGGCGGCTTTGCGCAGGACGAGGGCTTTGTGGAGAGCAACCTGGGCCGCAGCAAAACCGACCGCAAAAAGATGGCGGTGTATCCGGCCGGGGAGCCGCATACCAAGTATGCCTATACCGGCTACCGGGTGCTGGAACGCCTGGGCGAGTTCACCATGCTGGAATGCCGGCTCAAAACCGGCCGCACCCATCAGATCCGTGTGCATATGGCGTCCATCCACCACCCGGTGGCAGGTGACCCGGTGTATGGACCCCACAACTGCATCGCCAGCCTGCATGGGCAGTGCCTGCACGCCAAAACGCTGGGTTTTGTGCACCCCATCACCGGTGAGCATCTGCGCTTTGACTCAGAGCTGCCGGACTACTTCACGCAGTTTCTTGCCGCGCTCAGGAGGAAAACCACATGAACGATTCGCTTGCATCCACATTGGTGCTTTGTGACCTGGACAACCTGCTGCTGGGGGAGGACGGAAACCTGACCCAGGTGGTGCGGGATGTGCTGCAGCTGTTTTCCAGCCGCGGCGGCAGGCTGACGGTGTTTTCGCAGCGCACGCCCCGGGCCGTGCGGGCCATTCTGGGCAGTGTGCGCCTGTCGGCCCCGGCATTGGTGTGCGGCGGCACCATGGCTTATCATTTTGCCGATGGCACCCATCAGCAGCTGTGCAGCTTTGCCGGGCAGGATGCGGACCTGTTTGCGCGTCTGCCTGTGTCTGCCGGAGTGGGCATTGCCCTGCAGATGCAGGACGGTTCCACCCGTGTGCTGCGCATGAGCAACGCGCTGGAGCGCCACCTGCAGCGGGAGTGGACCCCGTATCTGTTGGCCAACGCGGCGGATATCAAACGGGAAAACGTGCTGCGCGCCCTGGTTTACCAGGATAGCAAGGCTGTGCCGCTGGTATCCATGCTGGAAAAGGCACTGGGCAGCGGCACGGCAGCTCTGCTGGGCGAACGCGCTGCAGCAGACCTGCTGGTGCTGACGCCCCGCACCGTTTCCGGCGCTGAAATGCTGGACGCCGTGTGTATGCCGGTGGGCATTGCCCCGGAAAACGTGCTGGTGCTGGCGGGCAGTATGCCCATGCTGGACCTGGTGCGCAGCGCCGGGCACAGTGCTGCAGCAGCCGATGCCCCGGCGGAGCTGCGCCTTGCCGCACAGAACGTCACCCTGACCGACTGCGCAAGCGGCGCTGCGGTGGAGGTTTTGTACCGCATGGTGCGGGATGCCGAAAAATTGGCGTAAAATTTGTGTAAAGCTCCCTGTGTTTTTCCGGCAGGGGGCTTTCTTTTTGGGGAGATTTCAGGTAGAATGAGAAAAACATCTTTATCCGGGCAGCACCGGCGGGAACGGCTGTTTGTACTGTTTGCGCTGCTGGCAGCGGTTGGCTGTGCTGGTGCGGCCTTTTGGTTTGCCGTACCGCTGCAGGACGGGCCGGAGCCGCTGCCGGATACCACCGGGCTTTCTGCGTATTATGTTGTGGACCTGAACACCGCCGATGCCGCTGCACTGTGCACGCTGCCCGGTGTGGGGCAAAGCCGTGCGCAGGCCATTCTGGATTACCGCGCCCGGTACGGGGCGTTTGCACAGGTGGAGGATGTTCTTGCAATTCCCGGAATCACGCCGGAACTGGTGGCTTCCTGGGGAGAGCAGGCAACCGTGAGCTGACCGCGGCAGGGGAGACCCGGGCCGCAGATCTGGAAAAGGGGAATGATTATGAGCGATGAAACCATCTTCATCAACCGCGAGCTGAGCTGGTTGGACTTCAACCGCCGGGTCCTTGCACTGGGCAAAGACAAAAATGTGCCGCTGGCCGAGCGGGTCAAGTTCCTTGCCATCTACGGCTCCAATCTGGACGAATTTTTTATGGTGCGTGTCGGCTCGCTGCAGGAGCGCGCCAACCTGGAACAGGACAAGGGCAAAAAAGAAAAGCGCGAGAACAAAACCAACATGACGGCTGCCGAACAGCTGGCCGCTATTATGCCCAAAACGGCCCAGCTGCAGGAAGAGTGCGATAAATATTATGCCAAGGCACTGGAAGCATTGGCCGAGTGCGGCTACCGCAAGGTGGATTTTGACCACCTGAGCAAGGAAGAGGAACACTTCTGGAAGAAATATTTCCAGACGGAACTGTTCCCCATTCTCAGCCCGCAGATCGTGGACAACCGCCATCCGTTCCCATTCCTGCGCAATAAGGAGATTTACCTCGGGGTGCTGCTCAAAGAAAAGCACCCCAATGCTCAGAGCCTGGGCATCATCCCGATCTCCAGCCAGATGGAACGCCTGCACTTTGCCAAAAAGGACGGCGTGACGCAGTTTGCACTGGTGGAGGAGCTGGTGCTGCACTATGCGTCTGCCATTTTTGGCAAGGAGACCATTCTGGAAAAATGCCTGTTCCGCGTCACCCGCAATGCGGATATTGACGTCAAAGAAGGTATGATGGACCATGATATTGATTACCGCGAGATCATGGCCGAACTGCTCAAGCGCCGCCGCAAGCTGGCGGCGGTGCGGCTGCAGATTACACCTGCAGCCGCACCGGAAGTGCAGTGCCTGCTCTGCAGCCGCCTGGAGCTGACCCACAAGCGGGTGTTCGTGCAGAAATGCCCGCTGGACCTGAGCTTTTTCTACAAACTGACCGGCCGCATGGAAGCAGAGGATCACCCGGGCCTGTTCTATCCGGCCGCCCGGCCCATGCTGCCGCCGCAGGGCTACGACCTGGCCGAAGAGGTGCAAAAGCACGATGTGCTGCTCAGCTACCCGTACCAGTCCATCCGGCCCTTCATTGCTATGCTCAAAAAGGCCGCCCATGATCCGGACGTGATCTCCATCAAAATGACGCTGTACCGTATGGCGCGGGAGTCTCAGATCGTGCAGGCCCTGATGGAGGCCGCCGAAAACGGCAAGGAAGTGGTGGCCCTGGTGGAGCTGCGCGCCCGTTTTGACGAGCAGAACAACATCGATTGGTCCAAGCAGCTGGAAAGCGCGGGCTGCACGGTGATCTACGGCTTTGACGATTATAAGGTGCACTCCAAGCTCACCCTCATCACCCGCAAGAGCAAAGAGGGCTATGCCTACATCACTCAGATCGGCACCGGCAACTACAACGAAAAAACCAGCGAGCTTTACACCGATTACTCTTTCATCACAGCGGACGAGGAGATCGGCGAGGAAGCTTCCAAGGTGTTCCGCAACCTGGCCGTGCAGCAGCTCACCGAGGAAAGCAGCAAAATGCTGGTGGCCCCGCTGCGCTTCAAGAGCGTGCTGCTGGATGAGATGGACCACGTGATCGCCGCTGCCCGCATGGGCCGCCCGGCGGCCATGATCCTGAAGAACAACTCCATCAGCGACCGGGATATCATCCTCAAGCTGCAGGAAGCCAGCTGCGCCGGGGTGCGCATTGATATGATCGTGCGCGGCATCTGCTGCGTGCGCGCCGAGGTGCCCGGCAAGACCGAGAACCTGCACATCCGCAGCCTGGTGGGCCGTTACCTGGAGCACGGCCGCATCTACAGCTTCTTTGATGGGGTGCACACCCGCATCTACATCGCCTCCGGCGACTTCCTCACCCGCAACACCGAGTGCCGCGTGGAAGTTGGTGTCCGGGTGGAGGACCCGGTGCTGATCCAGAAACTGACCGATATCCTGCAGCTGCAGCTGCGGGACAACGTGAACGCCCGCATCATGCGCCCGGATGGCAGCTACCAAAAGGTAAAGCCCGCCGAAGGCGAACCGCTGGTCAATGGGCAGATGGGCATGTATGAGCTGCTGCGCAACGACTGGACCCGGGCAGAACCCTGGAAGGCTACCACTCCCCAGGCGGAACCGGTTCCTGCACAAAAGGCAGAGGACACGGCAGCAGCCAAAGAGGAAGGCGTGGACAAGCAGAAGGCAGCACAAAGTGCCCCTGCCCGGCAGGAAGCAGCCGTGCCTGCGCCGGAAAAACCGTCTGCACCGGCACCGGTGCAGGCAGCCCCCGCAGCCCCGGACGCAAAGGAAGCGGATCACTATGATGCACTGGAGCAGATGCTCAACAACAAGCCGCGTCCGGCACAGCCCGCTTCCGGGCAGGCGGCACCCACTCCGGCCCGCCCGGCCGCAAAGCCTGCGGCAGCAGAACCGAAGCCCCGCAAAGGCCTGCTGGGGCAGATCTTCCACTTCTTCCGCAAATAACACAAACAGGTAGTGATCCGGCCCGGCAGTGGGGTTCCGCTGCCGGGCCTTTTTGGGTTCTCTTGGGGCAGTCTGCCGCATAGAGTGGTAGAAAACGGGGGATGAAACGAAATGCGGTATCCGAAAAAGCGGCGCAGGGTTCTGAAAAAAGCAGGTCTGGCGGGGCTGCTGTGTGCACTCTGCCTGCTGGCGGGCGGGCTTTGCATCCGGTGTGCGGCAGCGGATGAGACAGTCTGCTTCCCGCTGGCAACAACAGCCTGGCGCGTTTCGGATGAATACGGCGAACGGCCGGACCCCTTTACCGGGGAACTGCGGTTTCATCAGGGGATGGATCTTGCCTGCGCGGAGGGCACACCGGTGCGGGCAGTACAAGCCGGGGTCGTGGCAGCGGCGGCCCGCAGCACCGGCTACGGCAACTATCTGCACCTGCTGCATCGGGATGGAAGCGAGACGTGGTATGCGCATCTGCAATATCTCTACGTCCGCCCGGGCGAAGTTGTCCGGGCCGGACAGACGCTTGGCACCGCCGGGCAGACCGGCCGCGCCACCGGAGCGCATCTTCACCTGGAACTGCACCGGCAGGGAGCCGCCTGCGACCCTGCGCCGCTTCTGGGGCTGGCCCCATAGGCGGCTGCGTGTGGGTCCGCTGGTGTTCCGGGACCCGCTGCTGCTGTGCGGAGTGCTGTATGCTCTGCTGTACTGGGATGCCAGCGGGTTTCTGCGTCTGGGGCTTCTGGCTGCAGTTCTGCACGAGTGCGGACACATTGCGGTTTATGGAGTGCTGCGCCACCGCTGGCCAACGATCGAAGTAACGATGACCGGCTTTTGCATGAGCACGCGGGGCGAGTGCTGGCGTCCGGCACAGCTGGCCGCGCTGGCCGCAGCAGGCCCGGCGGTCAATTTTGTGCTGGCCGCAGTGTGGGCCGTGTTTCTTGCCCGGAACATGACGATCCGGGGCAGCGCCTTCTGGGCGGCCAACCTCTGCACGGGTTTGTTCAACCTGCTGCCGGTGCCGCCGCTGGACGGGGCACAGCTGACCCAATGCCTGCGCTTTGCAGGGCAGCAGCACAAACTGCGCAGAAACGATTGAAAAAACTGCAGTTTTGGGGTACAATAATAAAATGTAAAAAAGGATTGTTTATGGAGGAACTGGATGTTTGATCCGAAACTGAAAGAAGCGCTGGGGCGGGTGCAGAAGCCCGGCCGCTACACCGGCGGTGAACCCGGCAGCGTTTATAAAGACAAAGAAAAGGTAGACGTGCGCTTTGCGTTCTGCTTCCCGGACACCTACGAAGTGGGGATGTCCTTTCTGGGGGAAAAGATCCTGTACGAGCTGCTGAACCAGCACGAAAACTGGTGGTGCGAGCGCGCCTTTATGCCTTGGCTGGATATGAAGGCCGAGATGGAGCGCCTGCAGCTGCCGCTGTATACCATGGAAAGCAAAGACCCGCTCACCGCCTTTGACGCGGTGGGTTTTACCCTGCAGTATGAGCTTTCCTACACCAACATTCTGGCCATGCTGGATCTGGCGGGCATCCCGTTCTATTCCAAAGACCGTGATGAAAGCTGGCCGCTGATCGTGGCGGGCGGCCCTTGTGCCTGCAATGCGGAACCCATTGCAGACTTTTTTGATGTGGTCCAGCTGGGAGAAGGCGAAAACCAGCTGCCCGGCATCTGCGCAGAGATCGAAAAGGCCAAAAAAGAAGGCGGAGTCTCCAAAAAGGAACTGCTGCTGCGCATTGCAAAGATCCCGGGCGTGTATATCCCGGCCTTCTACGATGTGGCCTATTATGAGGACGGCAAGGTCAAATCCATCACCCCCACCGAGCCGGGCATCCCGGCCCGCATCACCAAGGCCATCATCAAGGACCTGAACGAGTTTGCTCCGCCCACCAACTTTGTGGTGCCCATGGTGGGTGCCATCCAGGACCGTGCCAGCATTGAGGTGCTGCGCGGCTGTGTGCGCGGCTGCCGCTTCTGCCAGGCAGGCTTTTTGTACCGGCCCATGCGCCAGCGCGATGCCAGCCTGCTGAACAAGGCGGCCCAGGACCTGTGCGCCAACACCGGCTACGAGGAACTGAGCCTGTCCAGCCTGTCCACCTCGGACCACGGCCAGCTGGAAGAGCTGTTGGACGACCTGAACGAGTGGGCACCCCAGGAGCATGTCAGCCTGTCGCTGCCTTCTCTGCGTGTGGACAACTTCTCCCAGAGCCTGATTGAAAAAACCACCAAGGTGCGCAAAAGCGGCCTGACCTTTGCGGCCGAAGCCGGCACCCAGCGCCTGCGTAACGTCATCAACAAGAACGTCACCTGGGACGAGATCGAAAAAACCTGCACCATTGCCTTCAATGCGGGCTATAGCTCGGTCAAGCTCTATTTCATGATGGGCCTGCCTACCGAGACTATGGAGGACATTGAGGGCATTGCCGAAACCGCCCAGAAGGTGGTGGATTTGTATTACTCCCTGCCCAAGCGCGGCAAGGGCAAAGGTGTGCAGGTGACCATCAGCTGTGCCTGCTTTGTGCCCAAGCCTCACACGCCCTTTGAGTTCGTGCCCATGGACACCGAGGAAATGCTGCGCGCCAAGCAGAAGCATTTGCTGGAAAGCGTGCGCAGCCGCAAGATCAAGGTGAATTACCACGACAGCACCACCAGCTTCCTGGAGGGGGTGTTTGCCAAAGGCGACCGCCGCCTGGCCCCGGTCATCGTGGAAGCCTACAAGCGCGGCTGCTTCTTTGACGGATGGGAAGAGTGCTTCCAGTACGACACCTGGCTGCAGACCTTTGCGGATATGGGCATTGACCCCACCTTCTATTGCCAGCGCCCCATCGGCCTGGACGAGGTGACGCCCTGGTCCCACATGGACTACGGCGTCACCCACGAATATCTGGTGCGGGAGTACAACAAGGCCCTTGCCGCCCAGACCACTGCACCCTGCAACCGCGCCTGCCATGGCTGCGGTGCCAACCACTTGTTAGGAGGTCCGTGCTTTGATTACAGTAAGAATCTCGTTTGAGAAAAAGAATGAAGCCTCCTACATCTCTCTGCTGGATCTACAGCGGGTGATGCAGCGGGTGCTCAAGCGCAGCGGCCTGCCGGTGTGGCACACCCTGGGCTTCAACCCGCACATCTA
>CAKTGS010000073.1 GCA_934561485.1 uncultured Faecalibacterium sp. | reverse complement strand
CCCGGCCCACTGCTTAGAAGGCAGTTGCTCTATCCACCTGAGCTACGGGCGCACGTTGTTATCCCATTGGGTTCCTTTATGGCGGCAGTCGTGTGTCGGCACACGCTGCGAGAAGTATAATACCATACCGGACCCATTCTGTCAAGAAAAAATGCGAAAAAAGTTTTTTCTTTTTGCAGCCGGCCTTACAGCAGCCACATGCCGGCATACCCCAGCGCAAAGCCAAGGGCTGCGCCGCACACCACGTCCCGCACATCGTGCACGCCGGTGAGCACCCGCAAAATGCAGATCAGCACCGCAATGCCCGCCATCACCCAGCCCACGACCGGGTAGAAATACAGCCATACCATGGCCAGCACGGCGGCGCTCAGCGCATGGCGGGACGGAAAGGAATGCCCCTTTGTGCTCTTTTGCACCAGCGGAACAAACCCGGGCTGCTCGTAGGGGCGCGGAACGTTGAGCCTGGCCCGCAGCACGGTGCCGCCCCAGAAGGTAAAGCCCGGCACCAGAATGGAACGGGCGATCAGCAGCATAAAATCAAGGGCGGCCTGTTTCTGCGCCAAAAACAACTGCACCAGGTGCACATTAAGCAGGCACAGCAGCACCGGGTAGCACACAAAGGGCACCAGCGGCAGCCAGTGATCCAGCAGGATCACGCAGCGGCGGAGGGCGGGGTGTGCACTGAACCAGCGGTACAGCGGCTCGTATTGTTCTGCACGCATGGCAGATTCACCTCCCGGTTCAGAAGCAGGTGTCCAGATAGTTCTCCACATCGAACGGTTCCGGTGTGGAATCCTTGCGCAGATACAGCGGGTGATGCGGGTGGCCCTTTTTGCTGCGCCTGCCAAAGGTGACCCACGGAATGTTCCGCTCCCGGGTCAGGGCTACCATCTCCCGCATCAGGCCGGGCAGGTAGTCCCGCTTTTCGATCAGGGTGCCCCAGGCGGCCCACATGGTCGGCTCGGTTTCGGCCAGCACGGCTCGGAGCCACCGCAGGTTCTCTTCGCACAGGGCACGGTCCGGTACACGGTCCATGTCGTTGGGGTCGGTGGCGCGCTGAGGATAAACATTGAACATGATCCAGCTGTCAAAGCCGTTGGCAGCGGCCAGCCGCTCCACGCTTTTCAGGGTGGGGTCCAGCGCGCCCGGCTGTGCGGTGCTGGGGTTGATGCCGATGCATACCAGCGGGCGGCGGCCCACACGCCCCAGAACAAAGCGGTAGGGCTGGTATGTATGCGGCTCGTAATACCACAGGCCGCCGGGGTATTCATCGGCTTTCAGCAGAGGAAGGGTTTCGGTTTGCATGGGGGGATACTCCTATCGTTCGATCAATTTCTTCTATCGTACCCGAAATGTGCGGATAAATCAACACTTTTGTGCGGCAAACTCTCCCACAAAAACAAATTTCATGGTATACTGGGCTGAACGGTGCAGCATCGCTGCACAGCGTCCCCCACAAAACGGAAGGAGCAGCTTATGCTGGAAGATTACAAAAGCGCACTGAAAGCCGGTCAACGTGCATACCGTGCCTGCGTGGCACGCGGCCAGTCGCCCTATCTTGCGGTGCTGGACGATATCCTTGCCAAGGTCAACATTGTGTCGCAGGAGCCGCTGGGCCTGGTTGAGATCCCGGCAGAGAGCATTGCGGGTACCAAAACCAGTGGGCGGCACACCGCTTTTGCCCCCAATTTTATGCCGCTGCTGGAGGCAGACACCGAGTTTGCATCCAAGTGGTCGCATTTGTGCGATGCCCACCTGGAAGAGGGCATCCAGAACCCCATCGTTGCCTACGAATACCTGAACAAGTTCTATGTGCAGGAGGGCAACAAGCGGGTCTCTGTGCTCAAATATTACGGGGCTGTCAAAATTGCGGGCACCGTGACCCGGCTGGTGCCGGAGCGCAATGACACGCTGGAAAACCGGATCTACTACGAATTTCTGGATTTCTACCGTCTGTCCCGGATCAACTACGTGCATTTTTCCAAACTGGGCGGCTATGCCAAACTGCAGACGCTGGTGTGCAAGGCTTCGGACGAGAGCTGGTCAGACGATGACCGGCTGAACTTTTCTTCGGTGTACACCATGTTTGAACAGCAGTTCCATGCCCTGGGCGGTGACCGGCTGAAGCTGACCACCGGCGATGCACTGCTGGTGTATCTGTCGGTGTACCGCTATGCGGACGCCTGCCAGACCACCCCTGCCCAGATGAAGCAGAACATGGAAAAACTGTGGAACGAGGTCAAGGTGCTCACAGAGCCGCAGGCGGTGGAACTTTCGCTGGAGCCGACCCAGAGCGCGGAACCGCTGCTTTCCAAGCTGAATATCTTCAGCCCCAAGCCCAGTGTGCTGCGGGTGGCCTTTCTGCACGAGCACAATGCCCAGAACAGTGCCTGGGTGCGGGGCCACGACAGAGCGCGCGCAGCCCTGGCCGAGGAATTCCCGGACCGGCTGATCATCAGCTGCTGCGAAAACGTAAACCCGGAAGTGGATGCGGAACAGATGCTGGAAGAGGTGGCCCACAACAATGCCGATGTGGTGTTTACCACCAGCGCACGGATGCACACCGCCTGCCTGAAGGTGGCGGCGCAGCACCCCAAGACCCGCATCCTGAACTGCTCGCTGAACGCACCGCATCCGATGGTGCGCACCTACTATCCCCGCACCTATGAGGTCACCTATCTGCTGGGCATCCTGGCCGGTGTGCTGACCAAGACCGAGCGGGTGGGCTATGTGGCGGCCAACCCGGTGTACGGCATTCCGGCTGCGGTAAACGCCTTTGCCCAGGGCCTGAAAACCGTGCGCCCGGATGCCCGGATGGTGCTGCGCTGGGCCTGCCTGCCGGATGCTGCCCATCCGCTGGATTTCTCGGACCGGCCGGATGTGGACATCTTCTATGCCCGCAGCGAAAAAGAGCCGGAGGGCACCCACCGCGACTATGGTTTGTGCCGCCGCCGTCCGGACGGCAGCCTGGAGCCGCTGGGCTTGCCGGTGTGGAAATGGGAGACCTTTTATGTGGAGATCATCCGTTCCATCTTTGACGGCACCTGGGACAGCAGCGTCAACGGGGCCAGAGCCGTGAATTACTGGTGGGGAATGCGCAGCGGTGCCGAGGAGATCACCTATGAGGAGGGCCTGCCGGCAGGGACCCTGCAGCTGCTGGATCTGATGGAAAAGCTGCTGAGCGAGGACGACCTGCGCATCTTCCCGGAGGAACTGTACGCCCGGGGGCACGTGCTGCACTCGCCGCAGGCGGCTGCCTACACCCCCAAGGAATTGATGGAAATGGACTGGCTGGATGAATGCGTGGAGGGTGCACTGCCCCACTACGATGAACTGGATGTCAAGACCCGCACCCTGATGGCGATCAACGGCCTGGACAACCTGAAAGGCCTGGAAAAGTGATCCTACTGAACGGCAGACGGAGAACGGAGCGAATCAGACGTGAAAATTCTTGCAATTTCCGATGTCCCATCCAAAGCGCTGTGGGATTATGGCACCCGTGAACATCTGGAAGGGATCGACCTGATCCTTTCCTGCGGGGACCTGCCCCAGAAATATCTGGAATATCTGACCAACTTTACCACAGTGCCCATCCTGTATGTACATGGCAACCACGATGGCAGCTATAAGGACAACGAACCGGGCGGCTGCATCTGCGTGGACGATAAGGTGTTTGTCTGGAAAGGGCTGCGCATCATGGGGCTGGGCGGCAGCATCCGCTACAACCGCGAGGACACCTTCCAGTACACCGAGGGGGCCATGCGCCGCCGGGTGCGCAAACTGTGGTTCCAGGCTCACAGGGCGGGCGGCATTGATCTGCTGCTCACGCACTCGCCGGCCGGCGGGCTGAACGATGGCACCGACCGTGCCCATAAAGGCTTTGAATGCTTTAACGATGTGCTGGACGAGTACCAGCCGCAGTGGTTCGTGCACGGGCATGTGCACCTGAATTATGATGCCAAGCTGCCCCGCGTGTGCACCCGGGGCAGCACCACAGTGATCAACGCCACCGAGCGTTATGTGTTCGAGATCCCGGATCCGAACCCGAAGGCTGTGCGCAAATTCTTGTGGAAAACAAAATAAAAGGAAAAACGCCTGCTGCAGCGGCTTGCTGCGGCAGGCGTTTTCTCATTGCATGAATGGAGCCGGTGGATGGGAACGGAGTAAGCTACGTGCAGTGCAGGGTGCGGGCCGCACAGCACATGGCAGAAAATTACAGATCCAGTTTGCCGGAAACCTTGTTGATCACGTAGTAGGCAGCGTCCTCTTCCGGCTTGACGTAGACCTTGCAGGACTGCACGCCAACCTTGTGTGTGGTGCGGTAATCAGCCTTGGCGCGGTCGATGATGTCGGTAATGTTATACTGTTTGCCGCTCAGCTCCACATACAGCTCAGGGGCCAGCGGCGGACGGCCGCGGCGGGCGGGAGCCTTGGTGGACTTGCGGGTTTTGGGTTCGGCAGCAGGAGCTTCGGGGGTGACTGCTGCGGCGGTCTTTTTCTCAGGCATAGTACAAACCTTCCTTCTGTATTTTACACGGAAACCGTGCTGGCTCCAACATAAACGAATTACTTATATAATAGATTTTTGTGATTGGTTTGTAAAGTCTTTTTTGGAAAAAACATCGGAAAATCAGCAGGAAATAAAAGCAGAAACTGCAGGGACCGGAATCAGGCCGGCCGTTTGCAACATGAATGTCACAATCTGATGCAAAAGTGCAGGCTTTCTGCACAAGAACCGGAACCGCCGTAAGAGGGAAACGCAACCGGTAAATCCGGCTTGTACGGCAGGCGGATTTACCGGCGGCAAAGCTCTTCAGCGTGCTGCACAACGGGCAGAAGAAGCTCTTCGTCCCAGTCCTCGGCCAGGGTGAAAAGCCCCTGGTAGATGGCGTACTGTGCATCGGCGTCCGGGCGCTGTGCAGCCAGGGTGCACACGGCAGAAAGCAGCCGCACCTTGAGCGCACGCACGGCAGGCGGGGCATTCCACAGGCGGGCCAGGTCGTAATCGTTCGTATTGCCGCAGGGCATGGCGCAGGTGGCGCAGTTGGGGGCTACGGCCTGTTTTTCGGTGCGGGCAATGTCCAGCATCCGCTGCAGTTTTTCCGCCGGGGCATCCGGCTGTGCGGCCAGCCGCAGTCCGGCGTTGAGCACCTCGTCCGTATTGACGGTTTTCGGCTCGCTGGTGGTGGCGCGGGCCAGCCCGATGAGCACCCCCAGCAGGGTGTCCCGCAGCTGCTGGGCAGCGGTTTTCGGGGCGGTGAAGAGATGGTTCATGGCAGTTCCTTTCTCAAGTGTATTCCTGCGGAAAGTATAGCCGATTTTGCTGCCGTTTACAAGCCGGAAAAAACCAAAGCAGATCCAACAAAAAAGTCCCCTCTTTCGAGGGGACCGAACGGAAGCTTAAATCAGGCCCGGCACTTCTTTGGCCAGCAGCTCGGCCAGCTGTGCGTGGCCCTTGCGGGTCAGGTGCATGAAGTCTACCTGGTTGAACGCGCAGTCCTTGGCGTCCAGGAAGTGCACGCCCTGCCGCTCGCAGATGATGCGGAACTGCTCGGCTACCCCGGCGGATTTCTCCACACAGCCATCGCCCATGACCGGGTCGTGGAAACCGGCACCGATGGGAGGAGGTGCCACCACCAGAATGTTGGGTGTCTTGCCGCCCCAGCAGTCCACGCTCTTGACCTTGAGCAGCAGCCGCTCCATGCCCGCGCCGATGCAGGCGGCGTTTGCGCCAAAGCGTTCCTTGACATCATTGGTGCCCAGCATGATGATGAGCAGGTCGATGACTTCGTGGCTTTTGAGCAGGGCGTAGGCCACGCTCAGCGCGTCCATGGACTCGTGCAGCGGGTCCACGAACACGGTGGTGCGGCCGGAAAGCCCCTCTTCCGTTACCAGGTATTCATCGCCCAGCGCCTTCTGCAGGCGGCAGGTCCAGCGCTCGTCCTCATTGAAGCGGATGCCGTGGTCGGCGCAGTCGCTGGGGTCGGCACAGTAGCCGTGGGTGTTGGAGTCGCCCAGGCAGAGAATATGTGTTTTCATAAGTCCTTACTCCTTTTCCATCGTCTGTTTGAAGTAATACACAGCGCCCACCATACCGGCATCGTTGTGCAGCTGTGCGGCACGGATCTCCAGCCCTTCGGCAAAGGCAGGCATCACGGAGGCTTTCACCTTGGCGGCAATGGGTTCGATGAGCAGCTTCTGCTGGGCAGACACGCCGCCGCCGATCAGGATCAGCTGCGGGTTGAAGATGTGCACCATACCGGCCAGGCCCTGGGCGATTTCGTCTGTCCAGGCATCCAGCAGGGCCAGCACCATTTCGTTTCCGGCTTCGGCCGCTGCAAAAATGGCTCGGCCATCCTTCCATGCCGGGTCTTTCTCCTGCGCGGCGCGTACCAGAGCGGTGGTGGCGGCGTAGCGCTCCCAGCAGCCCTTTGCGCCGCAGGTGCAGTCCACACCGTCCAGCGCGTGGGTGCGGTAGTGGCCCAGCTCGCCGCCCAGACCCCGCGCGCCTTCCAGCAGGCGGCCGCCGGTCAGGATGCCGCCGCCCACGCCGGTGCCCAGTGTCACGCCGATGACGTCCGTACAGCCCTGCGCCCCGCCGACCCACACTTCACCCAGGGTCATGCAGTTGGCGTCATTGGCCACAGTGACAGGCAGACCGAAGGTCTTTTCCAGTTCGGCTTTAATGGGTGCGCCGATGTAGTTGGGCAGGTTGCCGCAGGTGCCCGCCACAATGCCCTTGCGGCTGTCGATCTGCCCGGTGGCAGAAACGCCGATGCCCGCAAGGCTTTCCGCCGGGATGCTCTGCGCGGCAAGGAAGGCCTGTGCAGCTTTGAGCACGGTGGTCAGGATGGGGGTGCGGTAGCCGTCAAAGCTTACGCTCTCCTCGGCTTTGGCCAGCACCGCGCCGGCTTCGTCCACAATGCCCAGCTTGACGGCGGTGCCGCCGATGTCGATACCAAGATAGTGTTTCATAGCAGGCACTCCCCTGTGTTATTTCTTTGCGGCGTTGATGGCACCGGTAAAGCGTGCGGTGATCTCTGCCGGGCGGGTAATGGCACCGCCCACCACCAGCGCAAAGGCACCGGCTTCCAGCGCCTTGACCGCCTGCTCCGGGTAGTGGATGTGCCCCTCGGCAATGATCTTTGCCGGGCACTCAGCGGCCAGCTTGTGTACAAAATCAAAGTCGATGTCGTTAATGCCCTGGGTCTCGGGGGTGTAGCCGCGCATGGTGGTGCCCACAAAGTCGGCACCGGCTTCGGCGCAGAGCATGGCGTTCTCGAAGTTATCGCAGTCGGCCATCACCAGCTGTTCGGGGTACTTTGCCTTGACGGCGCGGATGAACTGCGCCGAGGTGGAGCCGTCCGGGCGCAGGGCACCGGTGCCCTGCACGGCAAGGATATCCACCCCGCAGGCCACCAGTTCGTCCACTTCCTTCATGGTGACGGTGATATACATGGGCGTGCCGGGGTAGTCCTTTTTGATGATGCCGATGACCGGCAGGTCCACCACCTGTTTGATCTGGGTAATGTCCCGCACGGTGTTGGCGCGGATGCCCACCGCGCCGCTCATGGCGGCGGCTTTCGCCATCAGGGGCATCACGCCGCCCTCCTTGGTGTACAGGGGCTCGTGCTCCAGTGCCTGACAGGACACGATGAGTCCGCCCTTGATCTGTGCAAACAGCTTTTCTTTATCCATTTCAGATTCCCTCCATCTCAATTTTGACCACGGCTTTGCGCAGCCGGGCACAATCCGGCCGGGCAATGCTGGGCCGGTGCAGTTCCAGCGGGAAGAACAGTGCAAAACGCTCTTCTCCCAAAGTGCCGGTCACGGCATCGGCGGTGTCCACAAAGCCGATGTCTCCGGCAAAAGGCTTGACTTCGGTGCCGGGAGCCGAGGCAAAGCCCCAGCGCTCGCCGCCGGTCAGGTCCACCTGCAGGTCGGCATATTTTTTGTGGTATTCCAGGTGAGAGCCTTCCTGCGGCTGCAGGTCGGCATCCATCACGTTGATGAATACCTTTTCGCCATCCACCTCGGTGCGCCCCAGCGGCAGGGCGGCAAGGTCGTGGGTAAGCAGATAGTCGATGGCGGTATCCAAGTTGGGGTGCAGTCCCCTGTACCGACCAAGATGCTGCAGGGTATCGCAGATCATTTGCGTTTCCTCCAATAAAAGAAGCGCCCGCCTCCCCTCTGAAAAGAGACGGAGAGGGGGCGCTGTTCGGTTTTACAGTTTTGCGATGGCGGCTTCGATCATGGCCTGTGCTTCAGCAATGATGGGCTCATCGCTGGGGATCAGACCGGGCATCGGCTCGCGCACGCCGCCCAGCTCCAGGCCGTACATGCGGCGCAGGATCTCCTTCTGCACAGCATACAGGTTGCCGTGGGCCTCGCACATCTTGTAGATGATGCGGTCGGCATCGTACTGGATGGCCTGTGCTTCCTTGATCTCACCCTTGTTGATGTGATCGTTCATGGCCAGGTACAGCTCCGGCATCACGGCGTAGGTGCCGCCGATGCCGCCGTCTGCGCCGATGACACGGCCGGAAACGAACTGCTCATCCGGGCCGTTGAACACCACAAAGTTGCCCTCGCCGCGGGCGGCGATACCGGCATCCTTGAACATCTGGATGTCCTGGGTGGGCATGGAGCTGTTCTTCACGGCCACCACATTGGGGTTCTTCAGCATTTCCTTGAGCAGGCTCATGGTCAGGCCGGTGCCTGCCAGCTGGGGGATGTTGTAAATCACGAACTCGGTGTTGGGGGCAGCGGCGGACATGTCGTTCCAGTACTTGGCAATGGCGTACTCCGGCAGGTGGAAGTAGATGGGGGGGATGGATGCGATGGCGTCCACGCCCACACTTTCGGCATGGCGGGCCAGTTCGGCACTATCGGCGGTGTTGTTGCAGCCAACGTGTGCGATCACGGTGATCTTGCCCTTGGCTTCGCTCATCACGGCTTCCAGCACAGCCTTGCGTTCATCCACATGCTGGTAGATGCACTCGCCGGAGGAGCCGCCCACATACACGCCCTTGACGCCCTTGGCGATCAGGTGGCGGGTCAGCGCCTTGACGCCCTCGGTGGAAATATTGCCCTCTGCGTCATAGCAGGCGTAAAAGGCAGGGATGACACCCTGATATTTTTTGATATCTTTCATGTTTCAAGCCCTTCTTTAATTATAATTGTAAGTTGTATCAAGCTCGTACGCTTTCCAGTTCGGGCAACGGCATCAGCGCCCTCTTGCGGTGCCCTGCATCCGCTTCGACCCTTGGGCGGGTCTCGCGTCTTGCAGACCGCTGCGCCAAAAATTGCTCCCGAAGCATCAAGCTCTGTACGCTTTTCATTCGAGCAACTGGAGCAGCGCCCTCTTGCGGCTCTCTGCATCCGCTTCGTGCCTTGGCGCGGCACTCGCGTCTTGCAGGCCGCTGCGCCAAAAATTGCTCCCTGTACTCCCCTTTTTGTCACTTGCGTGACATCTTCCCCCGGAGCGGGGGAAGTCTTTGCTCGCAGGCGGCGGTCGGGATTTTAGCCCTTGACGGCACCCATTGCGATGCCCTTGGTGAAGTACTTCTGGAAAATGAGGAAGATGATGATGATGGGCACGGCGGCCAATGCGGCACCGGCCATGATCAGGCCGAAGTCAGTGCTGTTTTCTGCCTGCAGCTTTGCAATGCCCAAGGAGATGGTCAGGTTGCTGGTGCTGGACAGCATGATCAACTGCATGAAGTAGTCGTTCCAGCTGTTGATGAAGGTAAAGATGGCCAGTGCACCAATGCCCGGCTTGACCATGGGCAGCACGATGTCGATGAAGGTCTTGGCCTCGCTGGCACCGTCAATGCGGGCGGCTTCCAGCATTTCGGTGGGGATGCCCTCACTGAACTGCTTCATCAGGAACACGCCGAAGGGCCAACCCACGATGGGGAAGATCACGGCCCAGATGGTGTTGTACAGGTTCAGACTGCTCATCTCGCGCAGCAGGGGGATCAGGATGACCTGCTTGGGCAGGGCCATGGCGCACACGATGAGGGTGAACAACAGCTTGCGGCCCACAAAGCGCTTTTTGGCCAGCGCATAACCGGCCATGGCGGCGGTGATGCAGGTGAGGATCATGGACATGACTGCCATGAACACGGTGTTGATCATCCAGCGGATGGCGGCGGGCACGGTGGGACCCACCGAGAAGTAGATCGGCTCACCATCGGCGCTGAAGTGGCTGCCAAAGGGCACGGCCAGCTGCCACAGCGGAGCACTCTTGCCGGCAAACAGCTTCTGATAGTTGGTCAGCACCCACTGATCCGGCCACCAGACCGGGGTGGTGGAGTTGATGGCGGCACCGGTCTTGAAGGAACC
>CAKTGS010000072.1 GCA_934561485.1 uncultured Faecalibacterium sp. | reverse complement strand
CACAGAAGTTAAGCTTACTTGTGCCGAAGATAGTTAGCTGGAAACGGCTTGTGAAAATAGGTAGTCGCCGACTTAACGGAAAGCCCTGAGATGAAAGTCTCAGGGCTTTTTGTAATGTAAAAACGACCGAAATTTCAATACGGACCGTTCTTTATTAAAATAAAGTCTTGACACTACAAACGTTATAGGCTTTACTATCTATGACGGAAAGGAGCGCTCGTTTGGTGTACCAGCCAGAAATGAAGTGACGGCAAAGAGGAGAGAGCGGACAAACAAATTATGGAAAAAGATTTGACCAGCGGCAGCGTGCTCAAAAGTATTTTTTATTTTTCGCTGCCATATCTGTTTTCGTATTTTCTGCAAACGCTGTACGGCATGGCCGACCTGTTCATCATCGGGCAGTTTGACGGAGTGGCCAGCACTACAGCCGTGTCCATTGGTAGTCAGGTGATGCACATGATCACTGTGATGATCGTGGGCCTGGCCATGGGTACGACCGTTACCATTGGCAGGGCCGTTGGTGCAAAGGATCACGCCAAGGCAGCGCGGCTCATTGGCAATACGGTTACGTTGTTTCTGGCGGGTTCTGTCGTGCTGGCTGCCGTGTTGGTAGGCTTGGCTGAGCCGATCGTTCACTTGGTGTCGGTTCCGGAACAGGCGGCAGCGGGAACGAAAAACTATCTGGTTATCTGTTTCATCGGCATCCCGTGTATCACGGCGTATAATATTATGGCGTCCATTTTCCGGGGCCTGGGGGACTCCAAAAGCCCCATGTATTTCATTGCAGCGGCCTGCGCCAGCAACATTGCGCTGGACTACCTGTTTATAGGGGCAATGCATCTTGGCCCGGCCGGCGCGGCATTGGGTACGACCTTGTCGCAGCTGGTCAGTGTGGTGTTGTCGCTGTGTGTGATTCTCAAACGCCGCAGCGGGGTTCGCCTGTCGGCTGCGGACTTCAAACCGCACAAAACCATCCTGGGCGAGATCCTTGCCATTGGCGTACCGGTCATGCTGCAGGACGGTTTTATTCAAGTGTCATTTATGATCATCACCATCATTGCCAACCAGCGCGGCCTGACCGATGCCGCCGCTGTGGGCATTGTGGAAAAAATCATCAGCTTCCTGTTCCTGGTGCCCAGCTCCATGCTGTCCACTGTGTCGGCACTGGGGGCCCAGAACATCGGTGCCAACAAGCCGGAACGTGTGGACGCCATTCTACGGTATGCCATTGGCATTGGCGTGGCATTTGGCACGGTAATGGCAGTGTTGATGCAGATTGCGGCACCGGCGGTTGTGCGGCCGTTCACCTCCGATGAAGCGGTGGTGCTGGCGGGCGCTTCCTATATCAAGGGCTATATTTTTGATTGCCTGTTTGCGGGCATTCAGTTTAGCTTCAGCGGTTATTTCTGCGCCTATGGCAAATCGGGGCTGTCGTTCCTGCACAACACACTGTCCATCCTGCTGGTGCGTGTGCCGGGCGCTTACTTTGCGTCCAGGTTTTTCCAGCAGACGCTGCTGCCCATGGGGCTGGCATCGGCAGGCGGCTCGCTGTTTTCCAGCGTGGTATGTGTTTTTGCCTATCTGTGGCTGAAACGGCAGCAGAAGGAGACCTTGCATGTCTGAGAGCGAACTGTTTCAGATCGCGGAAAATCACTAACCGCCTGGATCAGCTGGAGGATGCCCGCCGTTCCAGGCTGGAAGTGGTGCATTGGACGGTGTCGCCTGCCTGCGGTAAAGAGCACCGCCGTGAATGCCCCGCTGTTCGTCCCGCTGCCCCTGATGGCTGAAATAAGCCCCAGAACCGCATTTTCTGCAGTAAAAAGTGCTTTTGTCTCGTTGTAAGAGATAAAAGCGCTTTTTTGTTTGGAAGGAAAGGATGTGGCTTGTTATGAAATATTCCACGCGCCGCCGGGCACGGCGCAGGCGGCGGGCGCTCTGCCTGCTGGCAGCGGCGCTGTTGCTGTTGGTGTTCTTGCACAAAAACCTGCTGCTGGGCATTTCCAGCCGAAGTGCCATTCTGCTGGACCGGCAGACCGAGACGGTTCTGGCGCAGAAAAACGCTAGAGAACCCTGTGCTCCGGCATCCCTGACAAAAATGATGACAGTGCTTCTGGCTGCGGAAGCCTGCCCGGACCTGGATGTGCCGGTTACCCTGCCGGAGGAGATTTTTCCGGAATTGGAAGCGCAGGGGGCATCCATGGCAGGCTTTGCTCCCGGGGAGACCGTCCCCCTGCGGGATCTGTTGTACGGTGCCATGCTGCCCTCCGGTGCCGAGTGCTGCGAAGCGCTGGCCCGGCAGGTCAGCGGCAGCGAAGAAGCGTTTGTGGCCCTGATGAACCAAAAGGCCCGGGAGCTTGGCATGTCTCATACCTGGTTCGAGAACCCCACCGGCCTGACCGGCACCAATCACAAAAGCACGGTAGAGGACCTGGCGGTGCTTTTGTGTGCAGCGCTGCAGAATCAGACTTTTTACAAGGTGTTTACCACAGCGAAATACACCTGCAGCCCCACCCCGCAGCATCCGGACGGCCTGCAGCTTGTCAGCACGCTGCTGAGCCGCCTGGACGGGGATGAGATCCCCAACGGAACGATCCTGGGCGGTAAAACGGGCTATACCAGTGCGGCAGGGCTGTGTCTGGCCAGCCTGGCGCAGGTGGATGGAAGGCAGTACATTCTGATCACACTGCATGCGCCCGGCAGCCATGCCACTGAGCCGTTTCACATCCGGGACGCCATCAAAGTATACCGGCGGCTGGCCCATGTCTGGTGGTAAAACAGAACAGCCCCCGGCAAAGCACTGCGAAAAGGTGCTTTGCCGGGGGTTGCTGCATTTGTGTTATTCGGTGTCCGCCAGGGCCTCGGCCATAGCTTCATCGGTTTCCTGCTGGGTGATGGTGCGCACCTTGAAGCCAAAATAGAAGATGTGGCCTACCCACACAATCAGCATGATAGCCCGGCCTACGGGAACCTTGTCCATCAGGATGAAGCCCGGCACCATGATGGCCGTTACCGTGCCAATGAGCAGGCACTTGGCCTTTTTGGTCATGCCGCGGCGGCGGAAATAGCTGCCGATGTACTTTTTATACACGGTGGTATGCACAAACCAGTCGTTCAGGCGCTTGGAGCTGTTGGCAAAGCAGAATGCTGTCAGCAGGTAGAAGGGCACGGTGGGCAGAATGGGCAGCACGATGCCGATGGTGCCCAGTGCCAGGCTGATACAGCCCAGGGCAATGAAGAAACCTTTTTTGATGCGGTTCATAGGGGATTTCCTTTCTTGTTCCGGGTTGAATAAATCAGTCCGAGAATGTTAGAAGAGACTAACTCTTGCGCGAAAAGAAACGCCGTCCCGAAAGGAACGGTGGGTTTGCAAAACCAAACTGCTGAAAAAAGTGTATCATGCACAGCAGGGGTTTGTCAAGCAGAAAAATCCCCCCTGGCGGATTGCCTTTTGCCCGGTGGCGTGCTATCATAAAGCCAAACAAAGGGGGCGCAGAAGATGGAAACACAAACCGGACTGCTGCATCTGTATTACGGAGATGGCAAGGGCAAAACCACCGCTGCCATGGGCCTTACGCTGCGTGCACTGGGCAACGGCAAACGGGTGGTGATCGTGCAATTTTTAAAGGGCGGCAAAAGCGGCGAGATCCCGCTGCTGGAACAGCTGGGCGCGGTGGTGTACCGCGGCAAGGCCGGGCAGAAATTCGTCTTTCAGATGAACGAGGCCGAAAAGGCCGCCACCTGCCAGCTGCAGAACGAAAACCTTGCAGCAGCCATGGCCCGGCAGGCGGACCTGCTTCTTCTGGACGAGGCCGGCAGCGCCTGGGAGCTGGGCATGGTGGACAAAGCCCTGCTGCAAAAGGCCGTGCTGCAGCGCCCTGCCGGGCAGGAGTGTGTGCTTACGGCCCATGCGGCCCCACAGTGGATGCTGGATGCGGCGGACTATGTGACCGAAATGAAGTGCCACCGCCACCCCTACCAAAAAGGCATCGCCGCCCGGGCCGGAGTGGAGTATTGACGGCTTGCAATTTATACTCCGGTGTGGTATGATGAAACCATAGATCCCGTGTGCTGATTTATGAGCAGACCCTTCGGATTCCGGGCAATGCTCCGCACCGCTGCCGGGGCAGGCCCCTGACAGCGTTTTGTTTGGACAGACGGTTAGCAATTGCTAACGGAACGGAACAGCATCCGGGCCGAGTGGGCAGAAAATGGAGGGGATAACCATGATCGAAACGATCGTAAAAGTGGATGGTATGATGTGCAGCATGTGCGAGAGCCATGTCAACGAGGCAGTGCGCAAGGCATTTCCGGAGGTAAAAAAGGTGGCTTCTTCCCACACCAAAGGCCAGACGGTGATCCACACCGAGCAGCCGCTGGACGAGGCAAAGCTGCGGGATGCCATCAACGCCACCGGCTATGAGGTCAAGGGCATTTCCAGCGCACCGTATGAGAAAAAAGGCTTTTTCTCCTTTTTGAAAAAGTAACAACCCCTTTCCAAGGCAGATGGGAGGTACATTGGTATGAGAATCCTAGTGTATGGCGCAGGCGTTCTGGGCTGCGAGCTGGCCCATGTTCTGCTGCAGAACAAGAAGAATGACGTCACCCTGCTGGCGCGCGGCGAGTGGAAGGACATGATCGACCAAAAGGGGCTGGTCATCCGCCACTGGGTACAGCGCAAAACAACGGTGGACCGGGTGCGCACCATCGACACCCTGGCGCCGGAGGACAGCTACGACCTTGTGTTTGTGGTGATGCAGGCGGGGCAGCTGTCGGCGGTGCTGCCTGCACTCAAGGCAAACAACAGCCCGTATGTGGTGTTTGTGGGCAACGACCCGCAGGCAAAGCAGGTGCTGGAAGCTATGCAGCGCCCGGCAGATAAGGTGGCGTTTGGTTTCCAGAACACGGCAGGCCGCCGGGAGCACGACCGGGTGATCAGCGTATACGCCAGTGCAGGCATGACGGTGGGCGGTGCCACGGCACCGCTTTCCGGCACCTTCCGCACCCGGCTTAAAACCGCTTTTGACGGCGTGAAGTACAAGCTGAGCTTCTACGGCGATATGGATGAGTGGCTCAAGTGCCACGCAGCATTTATTCTGCCCATTTGCTATGTATGCTACGCCTGCAACGGTGATCTGACCCGGGCCACCAAGCAGCAGCGCGGGGCCATTCTGGACGCCGCCTACGAGGCTTGCGAGATGCTCAAGACCCTTGGCATTCCGGTAAACGATGCGGATAACACCGATAACTTCAAGCCCGGCACCTCGGCCCGCCGCAAAATGGACGCCATGCTGTTTGTTATGGCCAAAACGCCGCTGGGGCGCCTGTGTGCGTCCGACCATGCCATGCACGCAGTAGGGGAGATGCGCTACCTGGACGAAGCCTTTGAGGCACTTCGGAAACAGGCGGGTACTGCTATGCCCATGTGGGAAATGCTGCGCAGGGAGATGCCGTCCTGGGACAGCCTGCAGGCGGCAAAATAATGCAAAAAACGGCGCAGGCAGCTTTGATATGTACCCCTAATACTGGACACCCAGTATTGGGGGTATTTTTATGCGTTCCAGAACCATTCCAGCGCCTGTGCCAGCTCTCCGGTGCCGGAAAGATACCGGAGATGTTTCCAGTGGGGCGGAAACAGCCGGGTGTAGTCCGGCTGGGCAAAGCGGTCGTCCAGCAGCAGCACCACACCCTTGTCCTCCGGGGTGCGGATCACCCGCCCGGCGGCCTGCAGCACCTTGTTCATGCCGGGGCAGCGGTAGGCGTAATCAAAGCCGGTGCCGCGCTGCTCTTCGTAGTAGCGGCGCAGCATTTCCTGCTGCGGGTTCACCTGCGGCAGGCCCACCCCCACAATGGCACAGCCGATCAGCCGGTCCCCCACAAGGTCTACGCCTTCGCCAAAGATGCCGCCCATCACGCCAAAGCCCAGCAGGGTGGAGGCAGGGGCGGGGGAGAACTGTGCCAGAAAGGCGGCCCGGGCCGCATCGTCCAGGCCGCTTTCCTGCACCAGGGTGCAGATCTCCGGGTAACGCGCTGCAAAATCCTCGTGTACCTGCCGCAGGTAGGCATAGCTGGGGAAAAAGGCCAGATAATTGCCCACCCTGCCCCGGGTCAGTGCGGCCAGTGCATCGGACACGGCGGGCACGCTGGCCTCCCGGTCCCGGTAGCGGGTGGAAATGCCCGGCAGGCAGAACAGACCCAGGTGCTCGGGCGGGAAAGGGCTTTCCAGCGCCACAGCCCGGGCCTCCGGGCAGCCCAGTACATTGCGGTAGTAGGCAGGCGGCGTAAGCGTGGCGCTGAACAGGGTCGCACTGCGCCCGGCGGCCAGGCTGGCGTCTACAAAGGGGGCCGGGTCCAGGCAGAGCAGCTGAAGTTCCAGCTCGCTGTCCCAGGCCGTCAGCTGGGTGACAAAATGGCTGTCGTACCGCTCGGCGGCCCGAGCGATATCCTGCACTGCAAAATACAGCTCCAGCATTTGGGCGTGGGCATCGGCGTCCGGGTTCTGTTCCAGCCAGTCCTGCAAAGGTGCCTGCACAGCCCGCAGGGGGGCCAGCAGTGCGGCGGGCAGTTCCTGCAAAAACACGGTCCCATTCTGGGCATACAGCGGCTGGGGCAGGGCAAGGGCCGGGGCGGCATCCTCCGCCAGAAGGCTGGTCTGCGCAGGGACCGGATCTGCCGCTGCAGAGCTGCCGCGCCGGGGAGCCAGCTGCTCACAGGTGCGCCGCGCTTCCCGCAGGGTTTTATCGGCCTTGGTCAGTGCGGTTTTCAGGGCGCTTTTGCCTTTGCCCAGGGCGCGCCTGGCGTCCGTCAGGCTGCTTTTGCAGAACCGTGCCGAGTACATGGCCCGGGCGCGGTCCGGCAGGTTGTGGGCTTCGTCCACCAAAAACAGCCAGTCGCCCGCTCCGTCAAAAAAGCGCCGCAGGTGCACCACGGGGTCAAACAGGTAATTGTAATCACCGATCACTACATCGCACCATTCGCTCAAGTCCAGCCCCAGCTCAAAGGGACATACGGTAAACTGCTGCGCGGCCGCCGCCAGAGCAGCACGGTCAAACAACAGACCCTCATCGTCCAGCAGAGCGGTCAGGGCATTCTTCACGCGGTCGTAATAGCCGTTGGCATAGGGGCAGTTTTCCGGCAGGCAGGCGGGGCGGCCTTCGGCATCCGGGTGAAGACAGACCTTTTCTTTGGCGGCCAGGGTCACACTGCGCAGGGCAAGGCCGGGGTCTGCAGCCCGCAGGCGGGCAACGGCATCCTCGGCGGCGGCCTGGGTGGTGTTGCGGGCGGTGAGGTAGAACAGTTTTTCTCCGCAGCCCTCGCCCATGGCTTTCAGGGCCGGAAAAACCGCGCTCATGGTTTTTCCAATGCCGGTGGGAGCTTGGCAAAACAGCCGCGTGCCGCCCTTGTGTCCGGCTGTTTTTCCGGTGCGGCAGGCCCGGTAGATCTCGCCCGCCAATGCCCTCTGCCCGGGCCGGTATTCCGCAAAGGGAAACCGCAGTGCAGCAAGGCCTTGGGTGCGCCGGGCGGTCCAGCTCAGCTGCCGCTGCGCCCAGGGGGCGTATTGTGCCAGCAGTTTCTGCACAAACTGCTCCAGCTCCTGCCGGGAAAAGCGGCGCACAAAGCGCAGGATCTGATCCGTGTCGATCTGATAATATGTCAGCTGCACGCACAGTTCCGGCAGGGCTTGCTGGGCGCTGTAAATGGCCCCGTATACCATGCCCTGGGCCCAGTGGCAGGGGTTCATGTCCTCCGTGATCTCCTCAAAAGGCACTGCTGTGGTCTTGATCTCATCGATGACAGTGGTGCCGGTTTCGTCCGTAAAGATGCCGTCTGCCCGGCCTTCCAGCACAAAGTCCACGCCGCCTGCTGCATAGTCCGCGCGCAGGGCAACTTCTGCCTGGTAACCTTCTCCGGCAGCTTTCTGCAGCTTGCGGTGGATGCGTGCACCTTCGTTGGCGCGGTCAAAGCCGGTAAAACGGCTGTCGATGCTGCCGGTGCGCAGCAAAAACTCCACCAGCTGCCGGATGGGCAGACGCACAGCTGCCATAATTTTACCTCCTTTTTTGATATTATTCCAACTCGAACAATTCCGCACACCGGGCTGCGGCTTCATCCACCTTGGCAAAGTCCACCGCTGCACGGTAGTAGGTCTCCAGTTCATCGTGACAGCTCTTGGCCTGCGCCATCAGGGCACTGGCCTGGTCCAGCAGTTCGGCGGCAGCCCGCTCGTTGAAGCGCAGCCGGGCACGGTAGCCCGCCAGATTTTCCCGGTCCAGGAAGCGGGTGCAGCGCACGGCCTGCACTCCGGACAGCTGCACCCGGTGCCACCGGTTGTCGGTGAGGAACGCCAGCTTCAGCTCAGGGATCAGAATGTGGTCGATTTTATCCTCCGGGTGCATGGCGCAGGGGCAGGTGATGATGTGGTAGCCCCGGGTCAGTGCTTCGGCGCGGATCAGTTCCAGCAGCAGGCGGGACACCGCACCGTATTCGTCCCGGAATACGATGAACTTTTCCGCCATCGCCTGGGCTGTGCCCTGGTAGAACACCTCACCCTTTGGGGTGACGGCGCTCAGCAGGCGCAGCTCTTCGGTGCCGGTGCCCTCGGCGCGGGGCAGCAGCCGGGTGCACAGCCGCTTGACGTAGCGGCGCACTTTTTCAAAGTTGGCGCTGCAGGCTTCGGCCCGGCGGCTGTCCAGCAGCAGGCTTCCGGCTGAGGCGATATACCGCGCCGCCCGGCCGCGCAGCATGGCGTTGCGGGCAAACAGGGCCTTGACCTCTTCGGCGTGGGTCTGCAGCACGGCAGCGTTCAGGGTGTGGTACAGGCTCAGCACCTGCTCACAGGCACCGGGAGCGTCCGGCTCCAGAATGTGGGGCGCAGTGGCATCTACAATGGCGCGTTTCTGCCGCAGAAAGATCACGCCGTCCAGGCTGTCGGGGTCGCTGGCGCAGTGGATGCGCTCGATGGGTTCGCCGCACTGGTCTGCCTGCCGTGCCAGCCGCTTCATCAGGGTGGATTTGCCGCAGCCCGGCCCGCTTTTGATCAGCACCATCTGCATCCCCGGTTCACGGCGCAGCGGCTCAAAATACCCTTTGAACCCGGCGGGCGTGGTGGCACCCAGGAAAAAATCGACCGAATGAGAAGAAACCGTATGCATTCCAAACACCTCGCTTTTGCTTTAAACTATGCAAAAGCGGGGGAGATGGTGCACAGGGGGGCGGGGAGTTATTCTGCGTAAGTGTGCTCGCACACCTCGTGGATCTTTTCCCGCAGGGCCACAAAGTCTGCAAAGGCGTTGGGCTTGTTCTGCGGCCCGCGCAGCAGAGCGGCGGGGTGGTAGGTGCCCATGAACAGGATGCCGTTCTTTTCGATGAACTGCCCGTGCTCCTTGGTTACCGAAAAATCACTGCGGATCATCCGCTGGGCGGCAATGCGGCCCAGGCACACCACAATCTTGGGCTGCAAAAGCCGGAACTGTTCCCGCAGCCAGGGCATACAGGCTTCGCTTTCGGCAGGCAGGGGGTCGCGGTTCTGCGGCGGGCGGCACTTGACGATGTTGGCAATGTAGCAGTTCTTTTCCCGGTCCAGGTCGATGGCAAACAGGTACTTGTCCAGCAGCTGGCCGCTGCGGCCTACAAAGGGCAGGCCCTGCTCATCCTCGCTTTGGCCGGGGCCTTCGCCCACAAACAATACTTCGGCATTCCGGACGCCCTGCCCGAATACCACATGGGTACGGGTGCTGCACAGTTCGCACCGGGTGCAGGCCGTGCATTCGGCCTGTAAAGTCTCCCAATCCATCTCGTTCGTCTCCTTTGATCGGTATGATATTTTATTCACAAATTCGAGAGTTGTTTTCTTTTAAATAGTAGCACAAAAACACAATTTTGTCTTGAACTTTTTGCCGGGTGTGCTAGAATAAAAGAGAAAGGCATCCTTGTGTCCAACAGATGCGGGGTGCGAATTTTGGAAAGTAAATTCGGAGGTAATCACAATGGCTGATATGTTTGCACCGCTGGTAGCACAGCTGAAGGCAAATCCCAAGACGATCGTTTTCACCGAGGGCAATGACCCCCGCATCCTGGAGGCAGCAAGCAAGCTGCTGGCCGAGGGCGTGCTGAAGGTCGTCATGGTGGGCAACGAGGCAGAGTGCAAGGCTGCTGCCGCCGCCGGTAACTTTGATATTTCCGCTGCTGAGATCATTGACCCCGAGAACTACGCCGGTTTTGACGAGATGGTCAACACCATGGTGGAGCTGCGCAAGGGCAAGCAGACCGCTGAGGAGTGCACCGCTCTGCTGAAGAAGTCCAACTACTTCGGCACCATGCTGGTCAAGATGGGCAAGGCCGACTGCCTGCTGGGCGGCGCTACCTACTCCACCGCCGATACCAT
>CAKTGS010000071.1 GCA_934561485.1 uncultured Faecalibacterium sp. | reverse complement strand
GCCAAGCAGCTCATCCGTTTTTACGGCTATGAGCCGGGCGTGAACATGGAGATCAAGATCGTGGGCCTGCGCCCCGGCGAGAAGCTTTACGAAGAGCTGATGATGGACGAGGAGCAGGGCAAGATGCGCCGCACCCAGCACAATAAGATCTTTGTGGCAAGCCCCCGGGAGATCGACCTGAGCGTGTTTTACGAGCAGCTGCAGCAGCTGGCTGCGGCGGCAGAGCACAATGATGAGGGCGTGGTGCAGCAGCTGGCGGCCATGATCCCTACCTTTACCCCCACCCGGGAGAATCTGAAACTGTGAGAGGGCTGCTATGCGGCAATGGGCCGCGTGCATATAAAACGAGAGGGATGTTACTATGGAAAAAAAACCGTTTCTGACCGAGGCGATGGCACAGGAGATCATTCAGGATGTGCCCACGCCGTTCCATGTTTACGATGAAAAGGGCATCCGGGAAAATGCCCGCCGTATCAACAAAGCATTCGGCTGGAATAAGGGCTTCAAGGAATATTTTGCTGTCAAGGCCCTGCCCAACCCTGTGATCCTGCAGATCCTCAAGGAAGAGGGCTGCGGTGTGGACTGCTCCTCCCTGACCGAGCTGATGCTCAGCGAGGTGTGCGGCTTTACCGGCAGCGATATCATGTTCTCCTCCAACCAAACCCCGGTGGAGGATATGAAGAAGGCCTATGAGCTGGGTGCCTACATCAACCTGGACGATGCCACCATGGTGGACTTCCTGGACCGTGTGGCAGGCGTGCCCGAAAACATTTTCTGCCGCTACAACCCGGGCGGAACCTTCAGCCTGGGGGAGAGCGAAGAAGGCTTCCAGGTGATGGACAAGCCTGGCGATGCCAAGTACGGCATGACCGAAGAGCAGATGATCGCCAGCTTTAAAAAGCTGGCGGCCAAGGGTGCCAAGAACTTCGGCATCCATGCGTTCCTGGCCTCTAACACCATTTCCGATGAATATTACCCGGAGCTGGCCGGTATCCTGTTCCAGCTGGCTGTCCGCGTGCAGAAGGCCACCGGGGTACACATCGGTTACATCAACCTGTCCGGCGGCGTGGGCATCCCGTACCGCCCGGAGCAGACCGAAAACGACATCATGGCCATTGGCGAAGGTGTGCGCAAGAAATTTGAAGAGATCCTGGTGCCTGCAGGCATGGGCGATGTGGCCATCTTTACCGAGATGGGCCGCTTTACCACCGGACCCTATGGCGCTTTGGTGGCAACTGCCATCCACGAAAAGCACATCTATAAAGAATACATTGGTCTGGATGCCTGCGCAGCCAACCTGATGCGTCCAGCTATGTACGGTGCCTACCATCACATTACCGTGCTGGGCAAAGAGGATGCTCCCTGCGACCACATGTACGATGTGGTGGGCGGCCTGTGCGAGAACAACGACAAGTTTGCCATTGACCGGATGCTGCCGAAGATCGACATCGGCGACATCGTGTATATTCACGATACCGGTGCCCACGGCTCAGCCATGGGCTACAACTACAACGGCAAGCTGCGCAGCGCCGAGGTGCTGCTGTGCGAGGACGGCACCCATCGCCTGATCCGCCGCGCCGAGACCCCCCGCGACTATTTTGCAACGCTGGACTTCCTGCCCCTGATGAAGCCTCTGTTTGAGGACTGAGGGTACGATTTGAAATAGCCGCCGCTTCGCTCTGGCTATATTCAGCGGAAATTAAATTTTATATTGGCAGTTCAGAAACGCCTGCGGGCGTTTCTGAACTGCATTTTCACAGGAAGGGCCGTTCCGGTTGATTGCATTTGCTGCTGCTTGCCGCTGCGACCCCTTCCGTGAAGAGGCAACTCCGGAAAATCCGCAGATTTTCCGGAGTTGCAAATTAAAATAAAATTACCTCTGCGATTGCCAGAGCAAAGCGGAGGCAATTCTAAATTGTTCCCTGCCCGAAACGACTACGACCAAACGAGGTACAAGCCATGTTTTTTGGATTTCAGCTCACCTGCGGCCTGATGATGGTTTTTTACGGCTACTCGGTCATGAAAAACCCCCGCGTGTGGGGCGACCAGGGCCGCCGCGCCGTCAAGCCCGAACATTTTGAAGAATACTGCCGCCAGAATGGGCTGTTCTTCCTGAAAGCGGGCTGCGTGATGGCCCTGATCGGTGTACTGGATGCCCTGATCTCGCTGGATTCGCTGCTGTACCTGCTGCTGTATGTGTTCGGGTTTGCGTTTGCGTTCTACCCGCTGTCGCGCTGGTGCAAGGCCAATGAAGGGTTCAGCTGGCCGTGGCCCCACGTCAAGAGCGAGAAAAAACGCATCAAGGAACTGCGGAAAGAGCAGGAAGCAAACAACAAGAACGAAAAATAAGCCGTAAAAAGGAAAGACTGCTGCACCGAGTTGTGCAGCAGTCTTTTTGTGTAAGTAGGCAGATCTAGGGTCGTTTCCCGCGAAAAGCAAAGCTTTCCGTTCGGGTGTAGGAAAGCCGCTTCATACCGGCAGCGCATCAATGACACGTTGCCGGTATGGGTAGAACTGCCCCAGATGGTACCCGTCAATGAACCGAAACAGCTCCGCCCGTGGTCAGGTGGAAAGGCCGGTTTTGCGCATGAAAAGCTTACTCCATATCGTACCGCTTCATGGTTTCCGGCTTGCGGGATTCGTGCTTCTCGTAGTAGCCGATGAGGGTGCCCTCTGCATCCCGCAGGGCTGCCATGTAGACGTCCCGGTCATGCTTTTCATCGTGATAGGTGAATATGAGGTTGTGGCTCTTGTCGGCGGCAAACCAGTCCACCACGTCCTGGATAGCGGCCACAGACTGCGGGCTGTGGCACAGCATCAGGTTCCGGCCCAGCAGGGAAGCGCCGCCGTGTTTGGCGTAGTCATGGATGGCAGAGGGATTCATATAGAGGATCGTGTGGTTCAGATCGCAGATTACCACATGCTCGCGGTCCTGGTCGATGATGCTTTTGAAATAGGTGCTCAGTTCCATGTGCTATTCTCCTTTGGCAGAGTCCGGCTTGCCTTTGTCCAATGCTTCAAACTGCTGCACGATCTGCGGGTCCTTCAGTTTGATGACCTTGCCGGACAGGTAATGCAGAGTGTTCTCTTCCGGAATGTCCAAAAAACTCACCCGCACCGCACACAGGGCCTGCGTTTTGGTGCCGGTGCGCTCATTCATTTTACGGTTGCCGTATTTGATATCGCCCAGCACCGGCCGGCCCAGATAGGCCAGATGGGCGCGGATCTGATGGGTGCGGCCCGTGACCAGCCCGATCCTGCACAGCGCAAACGGCCCGGCGGTGCGCAGTACATCCACATCTGTGATAATCTGCTTGCGGTGCTCGTCCTGCGCCTGATGGGCATGGATGCTCACCTTGTTGTTCTTTTCATCATGCTCCCACCAGGCGGTGAACCGCCCGGACTGCGGAATGCCCACCGTGATGGTGTAGTATTCCTTTTTGAGCAGATCGGTGCGGATGATCTCGTTCATGTCCCGCAGCGCAGCGTAGCTTTTGGCGGCGATCACCAGGCCTTCGGTGCCGCGGTCCAGCCGGTTGCAGATGCCGGGTTTGAAGCGGTTTTCGCCGTGAGGATCGTATTCGCCCTTCTCTGCCAGATACTGGGTAAAGGCATCCACCAGGTTGGCATCGCCGGTGCGGTCACTGTGGCACAGCAGGTGCGTAGGCTTGTACAGCACGGCAATGTTGTCATCCTCGTAGATCACGGTTATGTTGGGCTGCTTCGGCTGCTTTTTGGGGGCCGCTTTGGGCGCAGGCCTGGCACCTTCCGGCGGGAAAAACTCATCGTTGATGTACAGTTCGATCAGGTCCCCGGCCTGCAGGCGGTATTCCGGCGCAGCTTTTTTGCCGTTTACCTTCACCCGCTTGTTGCGGAAACTCTTGTACAAAAGGCTGGTGGGAAAATCGCGCGTCACGCTCTGCACAAAGCGCGACAGACGCACGCCGTCATCGTTGGCGGTTGCGGTGTATTGTTTCATAATGCTCCTTTGGTTGCAGGTGTCAGAAAGATCACCTTTATAGTAATACATGCCTGGTGGGAAGTCAACGCACACAGCGGAAGATATTTTTTGCAGAACGCTTGAGTTTGCGGTGCAAAATGGGTACTATTATAGCAAAGAAACGGAACGGAAAAGGAGTACCGCCATGGCAGAACACAAACGGCATCAGGGGCACCGCCAGCGGATGCGGGAGCGGGTGCAGAACTACGGGCTGGACAGCCTGGCACCCCATGAGGCACTGGAGTATATCCTGTATCTGACCAACGCCCAGAAAGATACCAACGGCATTGCCCACGACCTGATTGAGCGGTTCGGCGACTTTGCCGGGGTGCTGGAAGCCAGCGAGGAAGAATTGTGCACCGTGGAGGGCGTTGGCCCCGCCACGGCCCGGATGCTGCACCTGCTGCCCCAGATCTGCGGATATTACAGCCGCAGCCGTACCAGTGCCGCCCGCTGCATTAAAACCACCGAGCAGATGGGCAGTTATCTGATGGCAAAGTTTGCCTGGTCGGATTATGAGCGGGCCATGCTGGTGAGCCTGGACAGCCGCAAGCGGGTGCGGGCGGCCGTCTGGCTGCGGGAAGGCACCAGCGACCGGGTGAGCCTGGACATCAAAGGCGTGGTGGCGGCGGCCATCAAGGGTGGCACAGATGCAGTGGTGCTCTGCCACAACCACCCCAATGGCGTGGCCCTGCCCTCCATGGAAGATATGGACGCCACGGGCAGCATTGCCCGGGCGCTGGGGCTGGTCAACATCCATCTGCTGGATCATTTTATCCTGACGGACAGCGAGTATTTCTCCATGCGGGATGCAGGCCGCCTGCCCATTTACGACTTTAAAACCGGCACGTTGTTCTGGCCCTGAACCAAAAGACTGTTTACATTATAAAACCGATGTGCTATAATTGACACAGAAAATACAACCGATTGTGGTTCTCTGCCCGAAAGAGAACCGGAAGGGAGGCCTTTGTGGCAGACGAGAAATTTGAACTGGTGTCGGCATATCAGCCCACCGGCGACCAGCCGCAGGCCATTGAACAGTTGGTGGAAGGGGTGCAGCGGGGCGACCGCTGTCAGACCCTGCTGGGCGTGACTGGCAGCGGCAAAACCTTTACCATGGCAAATGTCATTGCAAAATGCAACCGGCCCACGCTGGTGCTGGCTCACAACAAAACGCTGGCGGCCCAGCTGTGCACCGAATTCCGCTCGTTTTTTCCGCACAATGCAGTGGAATACTTTGTCAGCTACTACGACTACTACCAGCCGGAAGCCTATATTCCCAGCACGGACACCTACATTGAAAAGGACAGCGCCATCAACGATGAGATCGACCGCCTGCGCCACTCGGCCACGGCGGCGCTTTCGGAGCGGCGGGACGTCATCATTGTAGCGTCCGTGTCCTGCATTTACTCCCTGGGCGACCCCATCGACTACCGCAGCATGGTCATCAGTCTGCGGCCCGGGATGCAGATGGAGCGGGATGACCTGTGCAAAAAACTGGTCACACTGCAGTATGAGCGCAATGACGTGAATTTTGTGCGCAACAAGTTCCGCGTGCACGGCGACACCGTGGACATTTACCTGGCGTATATGAGCGAGCTGGCCATCCGGGTGGAATTTTTTGGGGACGAGATTGACCGCATCACCGAGTTCAACCCCCTTACCGGTGCCAAGCAGAATGTGGTCAAGCATGTGGCTATCTTCCCGGCCAGCCACTACATCGTCAGCGCAGACAAAAAGGCGGCGGCACTGGAAAAGATCCGCGCCGAGTGCGATGCCCAGGTCAAGCAGTTCACGGCGGAGGGCAAACTCATCGAGGCCCAGCGCATTGCCCAGCGCACCAATTATGACATTGAGATGCTCAACGAGGTGGGCATCTGCAAGGGCATCGAAAACTATTCGGCGGTGCTGTCCGGCCGTGCGCCGGGCAGTATGCCCACCACGCTGCTGGATTATTTCCCGGAGGATTTTCTGCTGTTCGTGGACGAGAGCCACGTTACCCTGCCGCAGGTGCGCGCCATGTACGGCGGCGACTATGCCCGCAAAAAAACGCTGGTGGAGTACGGTTTCCGTCTGCCGTCCGCCTTCGACAACCGCCCCCTCAAGTTCGAGGAAGTGGAGTCCAAGCTGAATCAGATGATCTTTGTTTCGGCCACCCCCGGCGAGTACGAGCGCCAGAACAGCACCCAGGTAGCCCAGCAGGTCATCCGGCCTACGGGTCTGCTGGACCCGGTCATTTCGGTGCGCCCGGTGGAAGGGCAGGTGGTGGACCTGCTGGGCGAGATCAACACCCGCATCGAACGGCATGAACGGGTGCTGGTGACCACCCTGACCAAGAAGATGGCCGAGGACCTCACCGACTACCTCACCGAGCAGGGCGTCAAGGTCAAGTATATGCACCACGAGGTGGATACCTTTGAGCGCATGGAGATCATCAAGGATCTGCGCTTGGGCAGCATTGACGTGGTGGTGGGCATCAACCTGCTGCGCGAAGGTCTGGATCTGCCGGAGGTGAGCCTTGTAGCCATTCTGGACGCCGACAAGGAAGGCTTCCTGCGCAGCGAGACCAGCCTGATCCAGACCATTGGCCGTGCCGCCCGCAACGCCGAGGGCCTGGTTATCATGTACGCAGATGTGGTCACCGACAGCATGGACCGCGCCATTACGGAAACCGAGCGCCGCCGCGCCATCCAGATGGCCTATAATGAGGAACACGGCATCGTGCCCAAGACCATCGTCAAGGCCATTGCAGACAGCATTGAAATCAGCGATAAGGCGGAAAACGCCAAGCGCAACACCCGCCGCATGGGCAAGATGGAGCGGGAAGCCGCCATTGAGCGCCTGACCCGCGAGATGAAGGAAGCGGCAAAGCTGCTGGAATTTGAACATGCAGCCTTCCTGCGCGATCAGATCGACCGCCTGCGCCGGGGCGAGAACCCCACCGTGGATTCTTCGGCGGAGACAGAGCGCAGACAGAACCATTCACAGACACAACGAAAAGGGAGAAAATACCTTGGCAAACGATAAAATCGTCATCAAAGGCGCCCGCGAGCACAACCTGAAAAATGTAAGCCTGACCCTCCCGCGGGAAAAGCTGATCGTTATGACCGGCCTTTCCGGTTCAGGCAAGTCCAGCCTGGCCTTCGATACCATCTATGCAGACGGTCAGCGCCGCTACGTGGAAAGCCTGTCCAGCTATGCCCGGATGTTTCTGGGCCGGATGGATAAGCCGGACGTGGACGAGATCACCGGCCTTTCGCCGGCCATTTCCATTGATCAGAAAACCACCAGCCACAACCCCCGCTCTACCGTGGGCACTGTGACTGAAATTTACGATTATCTGCGCCTGCTGTACGCCCGCATCGGCGTGCCGCACTGCCCGGTTTGCGGGCGGGTGATCAGCCAGCAGACCGTGGACGAGATGGTGGATGCGGTGCTCAAGCAGGAAGAAGGCACCAAATTCATGGTTCTGGCCCCCGTGGTGCGTCAGCGCAAGGGCACCCAGCAGAAGGAACTGGATGCCGCCCGCCGTGCCGGCTATGCCCGTGTGAAAATTGACGGAAGCCTGTACGATCTGGACGAAGAGATTAAGCTGGAAAAGAACATCAAGCACACCGTGGAGGTGGTGGTGGACCGTCTGACCCTGCGCAAGGGCATCCGGGGCCGCCTGGCGGATTCGCTGGAAACGGCGCTGGCACTTACCGGCGGTGTGGCCGAGGTGGAAGTGGTTGGTGGCGAGGTGATGACCTTCAGCCAGAACTTTGCCTGCCCGGAACACGGCATCTCCATCAGCGACCTGTCGCCCCGGCTCTTCTCCTTCAATAACCCCCTGGGCGCCTGCGAAAAGTGTACCGGCCTTGGCACCTTCATGCGGGTGGACGAGGACCGCATCCTGCCCAACCGCAGCCTTTCCATCCGCGAGGGTGCCATCAAGGCCAGCGGCTGGTACTACGCCGAGGGCTCGGTAAGCGAGATGTACTACCTTGGTCTTGGCAAAAAATACGGCTTTACGCTGGATACGCCCATCAAGGAGATGAGCACCGAGGCGGTGAACGCCCTGCTCTACGGTACCAACGGCGAAAAGATCGAGATGCACCGCACCAACGAGTTCGGCAGCGGGGTGTACTATAATACCTTCGAGGGCATTGTGGAGAACCTGGAGCGCCGCTTCCGAGAGACCAACAGCGAGTGGATGAAGGAAGAAATCGGCAGCTTCATGTCCGGTGTGGAATGCCCGAACTGCCACGGCAAGCGCCTGAAGCCAGTGGTGCTGGCTGTAACGGTGGGGGATAAGAACATCAGTGACTTCTGTGAGATGTCCATCCGGGACGAATTGAAGTTTATTGCCGAAAACGAGCCAAACATGACCGAAAAGCAGCAGCAGATCGGTGGGCAGATCATGAAGGAAATCAAGAACCGCCTGCAATTCTTGCAGAGTGTGGGTTTGGATTACCTCACACTTGCCCGGGCGGCGGGCACCCTGTCCGGCGGCGAGAGCCAGCGCATCCGCCTGACCACCCAGATCGGCAGCGCCCTGTCCGGCGTGCTCTATGTGCTGGACGAGCCGTCCATCGGCCTGCACCAGCGCGATAACGACAAGCTGATTGCAACGCTGAAGAACCTCCGCGACCTGGGCAACACGGTCATTGTGGTGGAACACGATGAGGACACCATGCGCAGCGCGGATTATATCGTGGATGTCGGCCCGGGGGCCGGTGTCCACGGCGGCGAGATCGTAGCCGCAGGCAGCGTAAAGGATATCTGCAAGGCCAAGCGCAGCATCACCGGCGACTACCTCTCCGGCCGCAAGCGCATTGCAGTGCCCCAGACCCGCCGCACCGGCAACGGCCACTGCCTGACCGTAAAGGGCGCACGGGAAAACAACCTGCGCAACATCGACGTCAACTTCCCTCTGGGGGAGTTCATCTGCGTCACCGGCATTTCCGGCTCGGGCAAGTCCAGCCTGATCAATGAGATCCTGTACAAGACGCTGGCCAGCGAGCTGAACGGGGCACGCTCCCGCGCAGGCAAGTGCAATGGGGTGGAAGGGTTGGAATTTGTGGATAAGGTCATTGGCATCGACCAGCAGCCCATTGGCCGCACGCCCCGCTCCAACCCCGCCACCTACACCGGTGTGTTCAACGATATCCGCACCGTATTCTCCCAGACACAGGACGCCAAGATGCGCGGCTACGGCCCGGGGCGGTTCAGCTTCAATGTCAAGGGAGGCCGCTGCGAAGCCTGTGAGGGCAACGGCATTCTGCAGATCGAGATGCACTTTCTGCCGGACGTATACGTGCCCTGCGAGGTGTGCAAGGGTGCCCGCTACAACCGCGAGACCCTGGAAGTGAAGTACAAGGAAAAGACCATTTCGGACGTGCTGAATATGACTGTGGAAGAAGCGGTGGTGTTCTTTGCCAACCAGCCCAAGATCGCCCGCAAGCTGCAGACCCTGCTGGACGTTGGCCTTGGCTATGTGACTCTGGGCCAGAGCGCCACCACCCTGTCCGGCGGTGAGGCGCAGCGTGTGAAGCTGGCCAACGAGCTGGCCCGCCGCGGCACCGGCAAAACGGTGTATATTCTGGATGAGCCTACCACCGGCCTGCACATTGCAGATGTGCACCGCCTGATCGAGGTGTTGCAGAAGCTGGTGGATGCCGGCAATACGGTGATCGTGATCGAACACAATTTGGATCTGATCAAGTGCGCCGACTACGTCATTGACCTTGGCCCTGAGGGTGGCAGCGCCGGTGGCCTGATCGTGGCCGAAGGCACCCCGGAACAGGTGGCGGCTGTGCCTGAAAGCTTTACCGGCCAGTATCTGAAGCCGCTGCTGGAAAAGGATAAGCAGCTGCGTGCAGCGGAAGCTGCAAAATAAAACGGCGTCTGTGCGTAAAAATCAGACTTTTCTCGAAAAAATTCAAAAAAGTGCGAAAAAATGGTTGACAAACGGACTTGATCTGCGTATAATATCTCTTGTCGCCACGCTTCGGTAGGGAAGCGGCGGTCGATATCCGGGTGTAGCGCAGTTTTGGTAGCGCGCTTGAATGGGGTTCAAGAGGCCGTGAGTTCGATTCTCGCCACTCGGACCATAAATCCAACGATTTCACGTTAGAAATCGTTGGATTTTTTTGTTTGTGGGCTGACCTCATTTGGTTTTGACCACAATTTTGACCACAATGCCAAAGATTTTATCTGGTCAATCGCAGGGGTAATTGGACTTTTTTTGACGCAACAGCATCTGCTGCGATATGCGAGCCAGCGTTGATGCCAACGCTTTGAAAAGCTGGCTCGCGATAATTAGTGCTGTTCCGTCCGATTTTCAGGCCGAAAAAGCCTCATCGAAAAGCTGAATCGCGTTCTGCCGAATGGATTCCTGAACATGGAGATAATGC
>CAKTGS010000070.1 GCA_934561485.1 uncultured Faecalibacterium sp. | reverse complement strand
AAGAACGGCGAGGTCATCATTGTGGACGAGTTCACCGGCCGCCTGATGATCGGCCGCCGCTACAACGAGGGCCTGCACCAGGCCATTGAGGCCAAGGAAGGTGTGAAGATTGCCGCCGAGAGCAAGACGCTGGCTACTATCACCTTCCAGAACTACTTCCGCATGTACAAAAAGCTGTCCGGCATGACCGGTACGGCCAAAACCGAAGCCACCGAGTTCACCGAGATCTACGGCCTGAACATCGTTACCGTGCCCACCAACCGCCCCAAGCAGCGCATCGACTACCCGGATGCCATTTACAAAACCGTAAACGGCAAGTACAAAGCTGTCATTGAACAGGTACTGGAGTGCCACCAGAACGGCCAGCCCGTGCTGGTGGGCACCGTGAGCGTGGAAAAGAGCGAGATCCTGGCCAAAATGCTGCAGAAGCACACCCGCGACTTCAACGTGCTGAACGCCAAGAACCACGAGCGCGAAGCCGAGATCGTGGCCCAGGCCGGCAAAAAGGGTGCCATTACCATTGCCACCAACATGGCAGGCCGTGGTACCGATATCATGCTGGGCGGCAACGTGGAGTATATGGCCAAGGCCCAGATGCGCAAGGAGCACTTCTGCGAGAACCTGCTGAATCCCGAAAAGCCTGAGGACGCCCTGCCCGCCGATGTGGAAATGCTGCTGACCGAAGCCAACGGCCACGGCGAGACCGAGGACACCAACATTTTGGCCGCCCGCAAGCGCTTTGACGAGCTGTACGCCCAGTACAAGCCCGCCGTGGAAGCCGAAGCCGAGCAGGTGCGTGCCGCCGGCGGCCTGTTCATCATTGGCACCGAGCGCCACGAGAGCCGCCGTATCGACAACCAGCTGCGCGGCCGTGCCGGCCGTCAGGGCGACCCCGGCGCTTCCCGCTTCTATCTGAGCCTGGAGGACGACCTGATGCGCCTGTTCGGCGGCGACCGGGTGCAGAGCCTGATGGATACCCTCAAGCTGGACGAGGACACCCCCATTGAAAACCGCATGATCACCAACACCCTGGAAAGCGCACAGAAAAAGCTGGAAGGCCGCAACTTTGAGATCCGTAAAAACGTGCTGAAGTACGATGACGTGATGAACCAGCAGCGCGAGATCATCTACGGCCAGCGCCGCAAGGTGCTGGATGGCGAGGACATCAGCACTGAGATGCACAAGATGCTGCGGGAAAACATTGATTCCAGCTGTGCCCAGTTCCTGGCCGGTGACGTGAAAGACGACTGGGACTTTGGTGCCCTGCGCCGCCACTATCAGGGCTGGCTGACCACCGATGCCGACTTCCACTACACTGTGCAGGATTTTGACAACATCTCCCGCGAGGGCATTGCCGATACGCTGTACAACCGCGGAATGCAGATCCTGCAGGCCAAGGAGGTGCGCTACGGTGCCCAGGTCATGCGCGAGCTGGAACGCATCTGCCTGCTCAAATGCGTGGACCGCATGTGGATGGACCACATCGACAACATGGACCAGCTGCGCCAGGGCATTGCCCTGCGCGGCTACGGCCAGAAGGACCCCGTGGTGGAATACCGCATCGAGGGCTTTGACATGTTCGATCAGATGGTGGATTCCATCCGGGAATCCAGCGTGAAGATGCTGCTGACCATTGAGCTGCGCCAGGCCGGTGCCGCCCCCAAGCGTGAACAGGTGGCAAAGCCCACCGGCGAGGGCTTTGTGCCCGGCAACGGTGCCCCCGGCGTAAAGGGCACCCCCAAGGGCCAGCCGTTGCGGGTGATCAAGATCGGCCGCAACGACCCCTGCCCCTGCGGCAGCGGCCTGAAATGGAAAAAGTGCACCTGCGCCCAGTACCACCCGGAAGGCGTGCCCCGGGACGAGAACTAAAGAAGCAAAAGCCTTCCCCCCGAGGGGAAGCCAAAGAGGGAGTTGATTTTGGAATGATCACACCGGAAAAGCTGCTGGAAGCAGCCAACGAGCTGGAACCTCAACTGCGCACCTGGCGGCGCACCCTGCACCGCCACCCGGAGGTGGGCTTTGACCTGCCCCAGACCAAGGCCCTGGTCAAACAGGCCCTGACCGAAATGGGCTATGCTCCCCAGGACTGCGGCAAATGCGGCGTCCTTGCACTGGCAGGCGGCAAAAAGCCCGGCAGGGTGATCCTGCTGCGCGGCGACATGGACGCTTTGCCCCTTCAGGAAGAATCCGGCGAGGAATTTGCCTCGGAAGTGCCGGGCAAAATGCATGGCTGCGGCCACGATATGCACACCGCCATGATGCTGGGTGCCGCCAAACTGCTCAAGGAGCACGAGGACGAGATCGAAGGCACCGTCAAGCTGGAGTTCCAGCCCGCCGAAGAGATCTTTCAGGGTTCCCCGGATATGATCGTCCACGGTTTGCTGGAAAATCCAAAGGTGGACGCTGCGGCCATGTTCCATGTGCTGGCCGGAATGCCTCTGCCGGCGGGCACCGTGCTGGTGCCGGGCGGCGGCATTACCATGGCAAGCTGTGAGCAGTACCACATCACGGTGCACGGCAAAGGCGGCCACGGCTCCATGCCCAACGCCTGCATCGACCCCATCACAGCGGCAGCCCACATCCACATTGCCCTGCAGGAGATCAACAGCCGCGAGCTGGACCCCGCCGGGTTCGGGGTGTTCACCACGGGCCGGTTCGAGGCCGGCAAGGCCTCCAATGTCATCCCGGACAGTGCCGAGATGTGGGGCACCATCCGCACCATCGACCCGGAACAGAAGGTCAGCGCACAGCTGCACCAGCGCATGACCGAGATCACCCAGGGGGTGGCCGCTGCGTTCCGCTGCACCGCTGAGGTGGAATTTTTCGATTTCTGCCCCTGCATGGTGGTGGACACGCCGCTGGCAAAGGATTCTCTGACCTATATGACCGAGCTGCTGGGCCAGAGCGCCCTGGATATGACCGCCATCACCGGCGGCAGACCCGGCGGCGGCAGCGAGGATTTTGCCTTCGTCAGCCACGAGGTGCCCACGGTGAGCATGTTCCTCTCCGCCGGCAACGCCAAAGAAGGCTATCTCTACGGCCAGCACCACCCCAAGGTGCGCTTTGACGACAGCGTGCTGTACAAAGGCTCTGCCGCCTATGCCTATATGGCCCTGCGCTGGCTGAGCGACCACAAATAAATGGATACAGCAAGACCCCGGAAGGCTCAGCCACCTTCCGGGGTCTTGTTTTATTTTATGGTGATCCGATCCAGCTGCTTGTACCCTTCTTCGGTCAGGTAGGGCCGCAGCAGCAGCCACTGCATCCGCATCATATCATTCACGGCTGCATCGGCGGGCTGACGGCTGACCGAGACCCGCTGCTGCCAGCCCACATGGCTGAACATAATCAGGTCGATCACATCTTGCATCGTCTGCCCGCACAGCTCCGGCCGAAATACGCCCTGCTGCCGCAGCTGTGCAAAGAACCGCTCCAGATTTTGCTGCAGGCGGAAAATGCGGCCCACATTTTCCTGCTGCCGACCGGGCAGATCCTCAAACAGCAGCGGATCATCAAACATCTGCGCATGATCCACCAGCGAGAGCAGCATCCGGCGCAGGTAGCCATCCAATGCCGTCAGGGAAGCTTCTTCCGGCAGGATGATGGTTTCCAGTTCCTGCTCCACAAGCGCCGTGACGATATCCTGCTTGTGCGGAAAATGATAGGTCAGGTTGCCCACACTGATGCCCAGCTGGGCTGCAATGGCCCGCATGGACACGCTGCGGCACCCCTGCTGCGCAAACAGGCGGGACGCCACCGTCAGGATCTTTGCTTTGGTATCTTCCATTCACACCTCTCCCCTTTTTACCAGTATACCACAGTCTGGCAGAAAGGGAAGCACTCAGACAGCCTTTTCGTATTCGCCGTTCTGGATACGGTTATACAGCGTCTTGAGCATGTCCAGATAGGTGCAGCCCTCGGAAATGGTGGCACCGGAAACACCATCGATCTCGGTGCCGTTGGCGGCCACGATCTGCTCTGCGATGGTGCTCAGGGCTGCACCGCCCACAGATTCGGTCTCATTGGGGCCGTCAAAGCTGACAGCGGTAATGGTGTCGCCTTCCATGGTAACGGTGGCAGTGATCACGCCGCCAAAGCCATCGCCTTTGCCGGTGAGGGTAGTGCCCGCTGCGGAAGATGCGGCTGTGCTGGACGCAGAGCCGCCGCAGGCTGCAAGGCTCAGAGCCAGGCTGCCTGCCAGGATCAGGGATGCTGCACGTTTCATACTTCTTTTTCTCCTTGCTTTCTGGAATCTGTTTTGTTTATTTTTAGTACGATGTACCATAACGGGATAAATTATAGCAAGCTCTCCCGTATTTTGTAAGACCTTTTGATAAAAAAATACCGTTCTGTGTTTTCCGGTTTTCGGAACACAGAACGGTATTCTGCCGTTATAACAGTTTTGCCCCGGCGTGCGGTGCGCTTTCTGCACCAAAGCGCTGCAGCATCTGCGGCAGGGCGGTCAGATCACCGCCGGTATACCACCAGCCCGCCGCCAGAGCGGCCAGGACCAGCAGCACAAGCACCTGCAAAACCCTGCGCAGCCTATGCTTTTTGCAGGACTTTGCAGCCGGAGCCGCCGGTGCCTGCGGGGCAGACGGTATCCGGGCTGTTTCCGGCACCGGGTCGCGGTAACGCTGCCAGCTTGTCCCCTGGGCCTGGGGCAGGCCGCAGGCGGCCCGGCGGATCATATCCAGCAGCCACAGCGCCGGGCCGTCCTCCTGGTACACGGTGCGCAGCCAGCAGCCCTTTTTGGTACCCAGCACCAGCAGACACTGCTCCGGCTGTTCCAGGCAGCCGGCGGCCAATTCTGTTCCCACCAGGTGCTGCGCAGCCTGCACCCGGGCCAGCACCTGCGCGGCGGCATCGGCGGCCCCATGGCGCTGTGCCTGCCGGGCGATCTGCGCTCCCACTTTTGCATCGGCATAGCTCATGGCACCAAAATCGAACACTTTTTCGGCCCCGGGCACGGTTTCCAGCCGGGTTTCCAGCAGCTGCCCGGCCGCTGCATCGCTGCAGACCAGCAGCTTGTGGTGGCGTTCCAGCGCCTGCACTGCGGCAGACGCCAGGCCGCTCTCCCCTTCACCGTACAGGTCCGCCGCAAAGCAGGCGGCCAGGCTCTGCCGTGCCTTGCGCAGGCCCTCGGCGGTCTGTGCCTGCAGGGCCAGCAGGGTCTCGGCTCCCCGGCTGCGGCACTGTGCCCGCAGCTGCCATTGCGGCGGCAGCGCAGCCGCCGCCTGCTGCACGCTGAGCACCGAGGTGCCAAACAGCCGCAGCACACAGCTTGTCTGCCCGTTTTGTTCGTTTGTCAAAGCATCTCACCCCCGCGGCCTGCGCGGGCCGCTTTTATTCTGTCGTGGTGCCGAGGAATGCAGCATTCAGCGCTGCCAGTGCGGCATCGTCCTGCCGAGCCTCTGCGGCCAGCGGCACCGTACCGGCCGGGGTCTTGCCCTGCGCCAGACGCAGTGCCAGTTCCAGCGCCGTCTGCGCCGCACGGGCACGGACCAGCGCACGGTCCGGGCGGGAGACGAACAGCTTTTTGACATAGACAGTCCCGCCCCGGGCAGCGCCCAGATACACGGTGCCCACCGGCCGCACGGCATCGCCGCCGGCAGGCCCGGCCACGCCGGTAACGCTGATACCAATGTCGGCACCGGCTGCCTGTGCAGCCCCCAGCGCCATCTGCGCCGCCACCGGGGCGGACACCACATTGTACCGGGCAATGACTTCCGGCTCCACGCCCACCAGCCTGGCCTTGGCCTGCTCCCAGTAGGTAACAAAGCCGTAGCCGAACACCTCGCTGGCCCCGGACACATTTGTAATGCGCTGGGCGATCATGCCGCCCGTGCAGCTTTCGGCCGTGGCAACGGTCAGCCCTTTGGCCTGCAGGGTGTGCACCAGCGTTTCTTCCAGGCCGGCCACATCCTCATCATACACCGCATCGCCCAGCAGATCATAGAACTTTGTGGCGTAGGCGCGGCACATTTTTTCGGCTTCTGTGTCGTTTTCGGCCCGGGCCGTGATGCGGATCTCACATTCACCGGTCTTGCAGTAAATGGCAGCCGTGGGGTTTGCATGTTCCAGCAGATCCCGCACCTGATATTCCAGGTTGCTCTCGCCCCCCAGCACCCGCAGGGTCAGGCTGTGCAGGGCGCAGTTCTGCCGTGCCAGAAGCAGCGGGCACACCTGCTCTTTCCACATGGCCTTCATCTCGTGGGGCACGCCGGGCATCAGCACGGCACAATGGCCGTCCTGCTCAAACCAGGCCCCGGGGGCCGTGCCGTGGTTGTTGATCACCTTGTGGCCGTGCACCGGCACCATGGCCTGCTTGCGGTTGTTGGGGGTGGTCTCGCGGCCCGTGCGGGCAAAGTAAGAAACGATCTTGTCCCACTCTTCTTCGTCAAACATCAGGGTGTCGCCAAAGCAGGCGGCCACCGTCTCCTTGGTCAGGTCGTCCGCTGTGGGGCCAAGGCCGCCGGTGAACACCAGCAGATCACACCGCTGCTTCGCTTCGTTGACAAAATCGGCCAGTCGGCTGTGGTTGTCGCCAATGGTGCTTTCCCGCTGGACGGTAATGCCCAATGCGGCCAGTTCCCGGCTGAGGTACTGGGCATTGGTGTTCAAAATATTGCCGAGCAGCAGCTCGGTGCCTACACTGATGATTTCTGCAGTCATGGATAAATCAACCCTCAAATTCTACCTGATCGGTGATGCGGATGCGGATGCGCTCGGCGTTCTCGGCGGCCTCGGCTTCCAGTGCGGCAAGGCCCGGCATGGCAGCTTCGGCTTCCAGGATCTCGGCCAGCTCGGGGCGGATCTTCGGGTGCGGGGGCGTGAAGATGGTGCAGCAGTCCTCATAGGGCAGGATGCTGGTCTCGAAGGTATTGATATGGCGGGCCGTCTCCACGATCTCGGTCTTGTCCATGCCGATGAGAGGACGCAGGATGGGCAGGTCCTGAGCGGCATCGGTGCACTGCAGAGCCTTGACGGTCTGGCTGGCCACCTGGGCCAGGCTCTCGCCGGTGATCAGGGCCTCGCAGCCCTGCTTTTTGGCAATGACATTGGCAATGCGCATCATGCTGCGGCGCATCAGCACCGTGAACAGCACATCCGGGGCATTATCCCGGATGTATTCCTGAGGTTTCGTGTAGGGCACCACAAACAAATTGGAGCTGCCGGTGTAAATGCTGGTGAGCTGGGCCAGTGCTTTAACTTTTAGTTTTGCACGTTCCGAAGTATACGGAGGGGATGCAAAATGGATGTGATCCAGGGCCAGGCCGCGCTTTGCCATGCGGTAAGCGGCCACCGGGCTGTCGATGCCGCCGGACAGCATATTCAGCGCACGGCCGCTGGTGCCCACGGGCAGGCCGCCCTCACCCGGTACTTTCGGGCCATGAATATACGCACCGTAATCACGAATTTCCACGATAACCTTGAAATCCGGGTTGTGCACGTCCACCCGGAGGTAGTTGTGCTTGCCCAGCAGGTAAGCACCCAGCTCCCGCATCAGCTCCGGGCTTGTCATGGGATAGCTCTTGTCGGAGCGGCGGGCCTCCACCTTAAAGGTGAGGATGCCGTGCAGGCTGGCGCCAAGGTAGCCTTCGGCGGTCTGGCAGATGGTGTCAAAGTCCTTGTCGCAGACCACAGCGCGGCTGAGGGCCGCCAGGCCGAACACCTTGCTCACCCGGTCGAAGGCCAGGTCCATGTCCACGTCCTCTTCCTCGGGCTCCATATAAAAGGTGGACTGGGTGCAGTACACCTTGAACTTGCCCACGGTCTTGAGTCGGTAGCGCAGGATCTTCATCATGGCCGACTCGAACTGGTTGCGGTTGAGGCCTTTCAGGGACATTTCGCCCTGGTAGCCCATAATGATTTCATGCATAAATGTTGTAACTCCTGATTATTTTTTGATTTTCTGCAAATGCTTCATGCCGTCCTCGAAGCGGTTGAGAAAGGCATCCACATCCTCCGGGGTGTTGTCGCCGCAGAAGGAAACGCGGATGGCCGTGTCGATGGCCAGCGGGTCGCGGCCCATGGCCGCCAGCGTGTGGCTGGGCTGGCCCCGCCCACAGGCACTGGCCGAGGAAACGTAGATCTGTGCTTCGGCCAGCCAGGCCAGCATGGTTTCGCTCTTGATGGCATTCTCGCTGAAGTTCAGCACTTCCGGCACGGCATCGTCCGGGCTGTTGATCACCACTTCCGGGAAAGCTTTCAGCCCCTCCCGCAGGCGCTGGTTCAATGCCCGCATGGCGTTGTCGCGGCTGTGCATCGTTTTGGCAAGGCGGGTAGCTGCCGCGGCAAGGCCCATGGCGTAGGGCAGATTTTCGGTGCCGGGGCGCAGGCCGCGCTCCTGCTCGCCGCCCAGATACGGCGGCTGGAAAGCCTGCACCAGCCGGTCGGAGAGGTACAGCGCGCCAATGCCCTTGGGAGCGTGGATCTTGTGCCCGCTCACCGACAGGGTGTCGATGTTATCCAGCTTGATAGCCACCCGCATCCAGGCCTGCACCGCATCCACATGGACGATGGTGCGGCTGTTGCGGCGTTTGACCTCGGCAGCCAGGCGCTCCACCGCGTTGCGGGTGCCCACCTCGTTGTTTACCATCATACAGGCCACAAGGATGGTGTTTTTGTCCACGTGCTCCAGCATCTCGTTGATGTCCAGCGTGCCGTCTGCCCGGGGCTTGATCACCGTGACGTTGTAGCCCCGCTTTGCCAGATCTTCCAGCGGGCGCTGCACGCTGGGGTGCTCAAAGCCGGATACCACGATATTTTTGCCAAAGGTGCGGGTGCGGGCTGCCCCCAGCAGTGCCAGATTGTTGCTCTCGCTGCCGCAGGCGGTAAAATACAGCTCTTTCGCCTTGCAGCCCAGGGTGCGGGCCACCGCAGCACGGGCAGTGTTCAGTGCTTCTTCGCTGCGGGCACCGGGGCCGTACAGGCTGGAAGGGTTGGCCCAGTGCTCCCGCATGGCTTTGTCGATCACGTCCGCCACTTCGGGGGCCACCATGGTGGTGGCGGCGTTATCCAGATAATGCAATTCAGGATTTTGCAGCATAAAAGGGATTCCTGCTTTCTCAAATTTCATAGTAAACCATGATAAGTATAGCACAAATCATTCTATAACGCAAAATATTTAGCGCTGTTTTTCCTTGACAAACACCCCTGCGGTGTGCTATCTTTACTGCATAGAGACCGCATCTTTGCTGACGGAACCTTGTGGAGCACCACAGTGCAAAGATGCCGGGAGAGTCAATGCCGACCGTCTGGGCAGCCTTGCGCAATTGCTGCGCAAAGCTGCCCTTTTTGTTTCACTCTCTCTGTCAGCGTTGCGCGCTGCCACCTCTCCCTGAGCGGACATCCTCCCCCCATCGGGGGAAGATGGCGAAGCCAAAAAGGGGAACAGCTGGCGAACAACGTGAGCCTGAGAGGGTTCAAAGGAGGATGCAGGATGAAAACCGATATTGAGATTGCACAGGAAGCCAAAATGAAGCCCATTACGGAGATTGCCGCCCAGCTTGGTCTGGCCGATGAGGACGTGATCCCTTATGGCCGTTACAAAGCCAAGATCAACCACCGCCTGATCCGCTCCGCCAAAAAGCAGGGCAAGCTGATCCTGGTTACCGCCATCAGCCCTACTCCGGCCGGTGAGGGCAAAACCACCACCAGCGTGGGCCTGGCCGATGCCATGAACGCCCTGGGCAAAAAGACCATGCTCTGCCTGCGGGAGCCGAGCCTTGGCCCCGTGTTCGGCGTCAAGGGCGGTGCCGCCGGCGGCGGCTATGCCCAGGTGGTGCCCATGGAGGACATCAACCTGCACTTTACCGGCGACCTGCACGCCATTGGCACCGCCAACAACCTGCTGGCTGCCATGATCGACAACAGCATTCAGCAGGGCAACCCGCTGAACATCGACCCCCGCCGCATCACCTGGAAGCGCTGCATGGACATGAATGACCGCCAGCTGCGGTTCATTGTGGACGGCCTGGGCGGCAAGGTGAACGGCACCCCCCGCGAGGACGGTTTTGACATTACCGTTGCCAGCGAGGTGATGGCCATCTTCTGCCTGGCCACCAGCATTTCCGACCTGAAAGAGCGTCTTTCCAAGATCGTGTGCGCCTACACCTACGATGGTAAGCCCGTCACCGCCGGTGAGATCGGTGCCGCCGGTGCCATGACCGCCCTGCTGAAGGATGCGCTGGACCCGAACCTGGTGCAAACACTGGAAAACAACCCCGCCATCATCCACGGCGGCCCCTTTGCCAACATCGCCCACGGCTGCAACAGCGTGCTGGCCACCAAGCTGAGCCTGTCGCTGGCGGACTACACCATCACCGAGGCCGGTTTCGGTGCCGACCTGGGCGCCGAAAAGTTCCTGGACATCAAGTGCCGCTATGCCGGCATTGCCCCCAGTGCCTGCGTGCTGGTGGCTACCGTGCGCGCGCTCAAGAGCCACGGCGGCGTAGCCAAGGCTGACCTGAACCAGCCCAATCTGGAAGCCGTCAAGGCCGGTGCAGTCAACCTGGTGCGCCACATCGACAACCTGAAAAACGGCTTCGGCCTGCCGGTGGTAGTGGCCATCAACGCCTTCCCCACCGACACTGCCGAAGAGCAGGCCTACGTGGAGCAGGTGTGCGCCGAGCAGGGCGTGCCCTGCGTGCTGAGCGAGGTGTTCGCCAAGGGCGGCGAGGGCGGCAA
>CAKTGS010000069.1 GCA_934561485.1 uncultured Faecalibacterium sp. | reverse complement strand
CGGGGGAAGCGGCTGTCAGCAACAACCACACGATAGAAGGGAGCCTTCTTGGCGCCAACGCGGCGCAGACGAATCTTAACTGCCATAGTAAATATCCTCCAAAAAATCTGTTTTGTTTCTATGTTACAAACCCGGCTGGGTTGTATACCTTGTTATTTCAGCCCGCGGAAGGCATTGGGGTTGCCCATCATGCCGCCCAGGCGGCGGGCAAAGCCCTTGGGGCTTTTCTTGAGCTGCTTCATCATCTTCTGCATCATCTCAAACTGCTTGAGCAGCTTGTTCACATCCGCCACGGTGGTACCGCTGCCGGCCGCAATGCGGCGCTTGCGCTTGGGGTTGATGATGGAAGGCTTTTCGCGCTCTTCCTTGGTCATGGAATGGATCATAGCCTCAATGCGGTCAAAGGCCTTCTCGTCCATCTGGCTGGGGTCAACGCCTGCGCCGCCGGGCAGCATACTGAGCATGGCACCCACGCCGCCCATTTTGCGGATCTGTGCAAACTGGTCCAGCATGTCGTTCATGTCGAACTTGTTTTCCATCATCCGCTTGGCGGTCTCGGCGGCCATCTTTTCATCGGCGGCGTCCTGTGCCCGCTCAATCAGGCTCAGCACATCACCCATGCCCAGAATACGGCTGGCCATGCGGTCCGGGTGGAACACATCCAGATCCTCCAGCTTTTCGCCGGTGCCCTGGAACTTGATGGGCTTGCCGGTAACGGCCAGCACGGAAAGTGCTGCACCGCCGCGGGTATCGCCATCGGTCTTGGTGAGGATGATGCCATCCACACCTACCGTCTCGTTGAAGGTCTTGGCCACATTCACGGCATCCTGGCCTGCCATGGCGTCCACCACCAGCAGGGTCTCGTCCACCGGAATGGCTTCCTTGATGTCCACCAGTTCCTGCATCAGCACTTCATCGATCTGCAGACGGCCGGCGGTATCCAGGATCACAATGTCGTTGCCATAGTCCTTGGCATGCGCCAGGGCCTTGCGGGCAATTTCCGGGGGCTTGGCACCCGGCAGGGTGAACACCGGCGCACCGGCCTGCTTGCCCACCACCTGCAGCTGGTCAATGGCAGCGGGGCGGTAGATATCGCAGGCCACCAGCATGGGGCGGCGGCCCTGCTTGATGAAGTACTTGGCCAGCTTGGCCGCATGGGTGGTTTTGCCGTTGCCCTGCAGACCGCAGAGCATGATCACGGTCTGGCCCTTGTTCTTGATGTTCAGGCGGGCGGCTTCATCACCGCCCATCAGGATGATCAGTTCTTCGTGGACGATCTTGACCACCTGCTGGGCAGGGGTCAGGCTCTCCATCACTTCCTGGCCCATGGCGCGCTCCGACACCTTGGCGCAGAAGTCCTTGGCCACCTTGTAGTTGACGTCTGCTTCCAGCAGCGCCATGCGCACTTCCCGCATGGCTGCCTTGATATCGGCCTCGGACAGTTTGCCGTGGCCGCGCAGCTTCTTGAACACACCGGCAAGGCGGTCGGACAAAGATTCAAATGCCATGATCGGTGCTCCTTTCCGTTGTTCTCAGCTCTCGTTCTCTTCTTCCATGGAACGGATGATGCCCAGCATTTTGGTCAGGGTCTCCACATATTCCGTGGTGGTGATGTTGGCGCGGGGGCCGGTGCACTCGAACCGGGTGTCGATCACCAGCTGTTCCAGCTCTTCCAGCTTTTGCTGCACCCGGCGGTACCGGGCCGCAAAACCAACCTTTTCTTCCAGTTCCTTCAGGGCGGTTTCGCCGTGCTTGATGGCGTCCCGCGCACCCTGCCGGGTGATGCCGAAGTTTTCCCCGATCTCGCTGAGAGAGAGATCATCGTTGTAATACTGGCGCAGCATTTCCCGCTGTTTTTCGGTGAGCACTTCGCCATAAAAATCGAGCAGATACCCCATTTCCAGATCTTTTGCCATTGCGCTTGACCCCCGGTGCTCTGCTCGTGTTTGCAAGGATGATGTAAAGTTTTTTTGCTTTACGGATGGAGTATAGCAGAAACCCCTGCCCTTGTCAAGGCTTTGTGCCGGATTTTTTACGAAAAAGCCGCAAAATCCCGCTGTTTTTGTAAAAACACAGCTTGACGCCGCCTGGGGTTTGCGTTAGGATATGGATGTGATGTATCCCAGAAAGGGGGCCTTTTGTGCCGATCTACCCAAATTTTTATCAGACGCTTTCCGCCTGCCCCATTGTGGAGCTGCGCGGCTATGCGGCCGCCAACGGCCTGAAGGGGCGGCTGTATGCCTACCTGGACTTCAACGGCCCCACCGGCACAGCCCGGGACGGCCTGGCCGAAGGGATGCTGGCGCTGACCATTGAGCAGAAAAAGCTTGCCCCCGGCCAGCCCATCATCGAAGCTTCTTCCGGGGCCTTTGCCACTGCACTGACTCTGGCAGGCCTGACCGCCGGGCACCCGGTGGTGCTGGTGATGCCGGAGGATGCCCCCGCCCTGCGGCAGGAAAATCTGCTGCGGCTGGGCGCTCAGATCCGGCACAGCCCCGCCCGCAGCGGCCCGGCCGGAGCGCGCACCCTGGCCGAGCAGACCGCCGCAGCCAACGGCTGGTATTACATGAACTGGCTTGCCAACGATGACAACCCCGAATACCACCGCCGGGTCACCGGCCCGGCCATCGTGCACAGCATCGCGCGGGAAAAGGCCAGCCTGGTGGATGCCGTGACCATTGGCGTGGGCAGCGGCGGCACCATTACCGGCGTGGGCGAGACCATCAAGGCCTGGACCAACGATGTGCGCATTGTGGCCGTGGAACCGTTCGAGTGCCAGGCCCTCACCGGCGGGGTCCTTGGCCCCCACAGCATCCCGGACATCGGATTCGGCCTTGTGCCCAAAAACTTCAACACCTATGTGGTAGACAATGTGGCCGCCGTTTCCAGCAAGGATGCCCAGCGTGCCGCCCAGCAGGTGCTGCGCACGGATGCCATTCCGGCCAGTGCCAGCGCCGGGGCCGCCCTGCACGCCGCCGCCAAGCTGGTGGCCAACGGCATCAGCCACTCGGCGCTGGCTGTGTTCAGCGGGCGGACCGTACTATTATAATAAGGAAAGGACCTGTTATGACCAAAGACATGACCAGCGGAGCCATTACTCCGCTGCTGATCAAATTTACCATTCCCCTTGTGCTGGGCAACCTGTTCCAGCTCACTTACAACGCCGCCGACAGCATCATTGTGGGCAAATTTGTAGGCGAGGATGCCCTGGCTGCCGTGGGCACCTCCAACCCGCTGATGACCCTGGCCATTCTGTTCATCAACGGCATGTGCCTGGGTGCCGGCATCCTGGTCAGCACCGCCTTCGGCGCAGGCGACACCAAACTGGTGGAGCGGCAGGTGTCCACCACCGCCATTGCGGGCACCGTGTTCTCCCTGGCCTTCTCGGCCCTGTGCATCCTGCTGGCCAATCCCCTGCTGCATCTGCTGCAGGTGCCGGCCGACATTCTGCCCATTGCGGTAAACTACCTGCGCATCGTGTTTGCCGGGCTGATCTTCACCTTCTTTTACAACTTTCTGGCTGCCACCATGCGCGCTCTGGGCGACAGCAAAAGCGCCCTGTATTTTCTGATGATCAGTTCCGTGCTGAACATTGGCGGCGACCTGTTCTTTGTCAAAGCGCTGAACTGGGGCAGCGAGGGCTGTGCCCTTTCCACGGTGCTGAGCGAAGCGCTGTGCTGCGTGCTGTGCATCCTGTACATCCGCTGGAAGGTGCCGGTGCTGCAGCTGGGCCGCCGCTGGCTGGTGTTTGATGCTTCCCTGCTGCGGCAGACTGTGAGCTACGGCTGGGCCAGCGCCATGCAGCAGGCCACCGTGCAGGCCGGCAAGATCGTGGTGCAGGCCATTGTGAACACCATGGGCGTCAACGCCATGGCGGCCTTTGCGGCAGCTTCCCGCATTGACGACTTCGCCTATACCCCGCAGCAGAACATCGGCCACGCCATGACCACCCTGATGGCCCAGAACCGCGGTGCCGGCAAAAAGGACCGCGTCAAGCAGGGCTTTCTGGCCGGTATGCGCATTGAGATGGTGTACGGCATTCTGATCGCCGTGGTCTGCTACGGCTTTGCCGAGCCGATCATGCGGCTGTTCGTCACCGACCCGGAGGTCATCCACCTGGGCATGCGTTTTCTGCGCACGGTGTCGCTGTTCTACCTGCTGCCCGCCGCCACCAACGGCATTCAGGGCTTCTTCCGCGGCATCGGCGACCTGAAGGTAACCCTCATCAGCAGCACCCTGAGTATGCTGGGGCGTATTCCCTCGGCGGCCCTGTTTGTGCTGGTGTTCAAAATGGAGATCGAGGCCCTGCCCTACAGCTATGCCGTGGGCTGGTCTTTCATGGTCATCTACGAGCTGCCCATGCTGATCCGCTACCTGCGCAGCAATGATAATGTGTTGTAAAAGCATTTTCAGCGGAAATATTATTTTTGATTTACACCCCGGAAACGCCTGCGGACGTTTCCGGGGTGTTTTTTCACGGGAAGGGCCGTTCCGGAAAGCTGCATCTACAGCAAAAGGCCGCCGTATCTTCCGATACAGCGGCCTTCACTTCACATCAGATTACTTGCGGCTTGCCAGCAGAGCTTCGATCTTCTTGAGCGGATCAATGATGCTGGAAACAGACATATCGTGGTTCAGGGCCACTACAAAGTAGGCAGCGTACTTGGAAACGTCCACATCCACGTACCAGTCGCGGGTCAGCAGCTCGGGCATACGGTAGGTCAGGTTGGTGCCCACCACGTAGGTCAGCTTGCCCTCGGCCACAGCCTGGTCAAACTTTTCCAGGCCGCTGGTGAACAGCGGGAAGGTGGCGTTGGCAATGATGCGGCCTGCACCGCGCTCCTTCAGGTTGCTGGCCACTTCCAGCATACTCTCGCCGGAAGCAATGATGTCGTCCGCGATGAACACGGTCTTGCCTTCCACGCTCTCGCCCAGGTACTCGTGTGCCACGATGGGGTTGCGGCCATTGACCACGCGGGTGTAGTCACGGCGCTTGTAGAACATGCCCAGGTTGCAGCCCAGCACGCTGGAGAAGTACATGTTGCGGTTCATAGCGCCCTCATCCGGGCTGACCACGGTGAACTTTTCCTTGTCGAAGGAGATGTCCGGGTCCTTCTTGAGCAGGGCCTTGAGCACCTGATAGGTGGGCATGGCGTTGTCGAAGCTCATCAGCGGCACAGCGTTCTGCACGCGGGGGTCGTGAGCATCAAAGGTGATGATGTTCTTCACACCCATGCTCTGCAGCTCCTGCAGGGCCACGGCGCAGTCCAGGCTCTCGCGCACCACGCGGCGGTGCTGACGGCCGCCGTACAGGCTGGGCATGATCACCGACACACGATGTGCCTTGCCGGCCACAGCCTGGATCAAGCGCTTCAGGTTTGCAAAGTGATCGTCCGGAGACATGTGGTTTTCATTGTTGAACAGCTTGTAGGTCACACTGTAGTTGCCCGGGTCGATGACAATAAAGATATCATCGCCGCGCACAGACTCCTTGACCAGGCCCTTGGCATCGCCGCTCTGGAAACGGGGGCAGTCCGAGGAAATGATAAAGGTATCCGTTTCAATGCCGGCAGCCTTGGCCCAGCGGACCAGGTGCTTGTCGATCAGGTCTGTCAGTTCCTCGGCACCGGGGCAGGCGATCAGCCGCAGGTCTGCCACGCTGGGCTGCTGGAAAAACGACTTGGGGGAAATTTCAATGGACATAATCACAACTCCTTAATTGCCGCTCTACAATCCGAACGATCTGCACACAAATGTGCATATCTAGTTTTATTTTATCACATTTTGTCGATTGCGCCATATCAATTTGTTTCACCTGCAGATTTTCTGCGCCTTGCACAGCTGTTTTGCTTTTTTCAAAAAGAGACTGTGTGTTTTTTACAAAAAGGCGGAAAATATTTGACAAAATCTCAAAAATCCCCCGATTTCACGAAAAAAGTATGACTTTTTTCTATTTTCATCTGCTGCCCCGATAGCCAGCCAAGAAGGGTCTCCCCGACCATACTGCGTGTCGGCAGCTTTCTCTTTGGACACGAATCGGGCCATTCCATCGCCCACCCCAGCGGACAGTCCTCAGAGAAACTCCCGACACGCATCCCTCCATCTTCCCACAGCAAAAAGTCCCCCTGCCGGTATGTGTCGGCAGAGGGACTTTCTTCATCTGTTATCAGCCCAAAATGTGCTTACAGGGCAGCCACAGCAGCCTTCAGCTCATCCACGCGGTCGGTGTTTTCCCACTTCACGCCCAGATCCTCGCGGCCCATATGGCCGTAAGCGGCCAGCTTGCGGTAAATGGGCTTGCGCAGGTCGAGGTCACGGATGATGGCGGCGGGGGTCAGGTCAAAGACCTTCTCTACGGCCTGCTCGATTTTCTCATCGGAAACCGTGCCGGTGCCAAACGTATCCACCATGATGGACACAGGCTTTGCCACGCCGATGGCGTAAGCCACCTGCACCTCGCACTGCTTTGCCAGACCGGCAGCCACAATGTTCTTGGCCACCCAGCGGGTTGCGTAGGCAGCGCTGCGGTCCACCTTGCTGGGGTCCTTACCGGAGAAGGCGCCGCCGCCGTGGCGTGCATAGCCGCCGTAGGTATCCACGATGATCTTGCGGCCGGTCAGGCCGGTATCACCCTGCGGGCCGCCCACAACAAAGCGGCCGGTGGGGTTGATATAATACTTGGTGTTCTCATCCAGCAGTTCAGCGGGGATGGTGGCCTTGATGACCTTTTCCATCACGTCCGCACGCAGCTTTTCCATATCCACGGCATCGCTGTGCTGGCTGGAGATGACCACAGCGTCCACACGCACGGGCTTGTTGTTCTCATCGTATTCCACGGTGACCTGGCTCTTGCCGTCCGGACGCAGATAATCCATCTCGCCGCTCTTGCGCACCTCGGTCAGGCGCTTGGCCAGCTTATGAGCCAGGCTGATGGGCATGGGCATCAGCTCAGGTGTCTCATCGCAGGCATAACCGAACATCATGCCCTGGTCGCCTGCACCGCCCACCTGGTCGTTGGTGCCAAGGGCGATGTCGGGGCTCTGACCATCGATGTTGGAGATAACGGCGCAGGTATCCGCATCAAAGCCGTACTTTGCGCGGGTGTAGCCGATGTCGGCCACCACTTCGCGCACGATCTTCTGGAAGTCCACGTAGCAGTTGGTGGTGATCTCGCCCATGATGTGCACCAGGCCGGTGGATGCGCAGGTCTCGCAGGCCACACGGGCATCGGGGTCGTGGGTCAGGATCTCGTCCAGAATCGCATCGGAGATCTGATCGCAGATTTTGTCAGGATGTCCTTCGGTAACGGACTCCGAGGTAAACAGGTGTCTTGCCATTGGTTTTGCCTCCTAAACTTTTTTTACAACAGCGTGTGTATTTCAGGCTCCAACATTCCGTTCAAGCTTTTGTGCGCGAAAAATAAAAGCGCCCAGAACCCGAAGTTCTGAGCGTTACACTCTTATCTTCCGGTTTCCCGCAGGATTTGGCACCTTACGCATGTGCGCAGGTTGTCGGGCTTCACAGGGCCTGTCCCCTCAGCCGCTCTTGATAAGTCGGTATTCAGTTGGTACGTGAGATATTCTAGCATCCCTTCGTCAGATTGTCAAGAAGAGTATCACTCTTTTTATACAACTCTCTGAAATTGATGGAGGTTTTGCCGGTTTTCTGCTGCAAAAAAAAAAAAAAGAAAGGCACCGCCGAAGCGGTGCCCTTGCTCAAAACATAATTTGCTTAGTAACCCTTGGCCTGCTCGCCGTTCAGGATCTTGACGGCACGGGAGGTGCCCAGACGGTCAGCGCCCAGAGCCAGGAACTTTTCCATGTCCTCCACGGTGGAGATGCCGCCGGCAGCCTTGACCTTGCAGCGGCCATGCACGCCCTTGACCATCAGTTCCACATCGTGGAAGTTGGCACCTGCGGTGGAGAAACCGGTGCTGGTCTTGATGTAGTCGGCACCGGCCTCGCAGACGATGTCGCACATCTTTTCCTTTTCCTCATCGGTCAGCAGGCAGGTCTCAATGATCACCTTCAGGATCTTATCACCCACAGCCTGCTTGACGGCGCGGATGTCCTCGCGCACGGCATCGTACTCCTTGTTCTTCAGGCGGCCGATGTTGATGACCATGTCCACCTCGGCAGCGCCGTTTTCAATGGCAGTTTTTGCCTCAAAAGCCTTGCTGGCGGTGTCCATGGCACCCAGAGGGAAGCCCACCACGCAGCATACGGGGATGCGGCCTGCCATATATTCCACGGCCTGCTTGACGTAGCAGGTGTTGATGCAGACGGACGCAGTGCGGTTGGCAATGGCTTCGTCACACAGGGTCTGGATCTGGGGCCAGGTGGCCTCCGGCTTCAGCAGGGTATGATCGACATGGGACAGGATCTCTTCGCGGTTCATGCTCGTTCCTCCGTTGTTTTTACTTGCTGGCACGGCGCACCTTTGCCATGCCCACAGCGCTCAGTGCGATCGCAGTCACCGATGCAGTTGCACCAATGATGCCCAGCACCAGACCAGAGACCAGGAATGCAAAACCTTTCAGACCACGTTTCATAATACCGTACCTCCTAAGATGATTGTTTCTTGTAAAGCGCCCTCATCCGGCACTTCGTGCCACCTTCCCCCGACCGGGGGAAGGCTCCAGGTGCATCTGCCGATATGGTTTCGGATATCAGTGCAAACCCCTGCAAAATTTTCCGCAACCTCCAGATTAGAGTAGCGCAAAACCGTAAGACACTTGTCCTTCAGGTATTGATCCCGTACCATATCTGCTGCCTTACCCGCATCATTATAATGCTGCGAGCCATCCAGTTCTATTACAAGCTCAGCTTCTGCACAGAAAAAATCAACGATATAATTCCCGATGACCTTTTGTCGTTTGAAAATGACCGGCTGACTTTTTAAAAAATCGTACCACAGATGTCTCTCTTCTCGCGTCATATTCCGGCGCAGCGTTTGAGAGAGTGGTGTCAGCTTTCCGTTTTTAACGTCCTTCATTTCAAATTCAGGCGAAGCCTGCTCTTCTTAAGCCTTCACCCCTTGGGGGGAAGGTGTCACCGCAGGTGACGGATGAGGGGTAACTTTTCCATTACTTTTTCTTAAAGATGATCAGCTTGCTGAATACATAATTCAGCACCACGACCACCACGTTGGAAAACACCTTGACGCACAAGCCCCACAGGCTCTGAGCGGCACCCGCCGCTACAAAAACTGCCGTTGGGCCGTCCGCGCCGCCGATGACTGCCACCGATGCCCCTGCTGCCGTAGAGCTTGCCGAAAACGCAGCAATGCCTACCAGTGTTTCCGGCTGCAGGTGGGTGAACACCCCCGTCAGCAGGCTTTCCATCAAAGCCGCGCCCTGGGCCGCCAGCAGGTTGCCGCCCACGATCATGATGGCAGAATCCAGCAGCATGGTGCCCAGACGGCAGGTGACAAAGGTGCCGAACTCCTTGGCCATGGCTTTGCCGGTGGTCTTGCTGCGGAACACGAATGCGCGGTTGGTGCAGTAGGCAAACAGAATGCACAAGGCATTATCCAGCACATTGCCCCAGCTGTTAGCAGCGGTGTAGCCGAACAGCTTGTTGAACAGGGCGTAGAGCACGATGTTCAGCAGCGTGGTGAGCACGCCAAAAATCAGGTAGCTGAGCACTTCCCAGTGCTTTTTAAACCATTTAACCATAAATTTGTGTTATTCTCTTGTATTTTCCACATTGACACGGCGGAAAATCTGGTTTTGGTTATAAAAACAGCCCCGCCGCCGTTTTCCCGGCAACGGGGCTGTTGATCGCATGTGTCAGAAGCTATGCTTCAAACCAGGCTGATTACTCAGCGTCATCGTTCAGCAGAGCCTTCATGGACAGGCTGATGCGCTTCTTGTCGAAGTCAACATCCAGCAGCTTCACATCGACCATATCGCCGACCTTCAGTGCGTCAGAGACCTTCTCAACGCGATCGTTGCTGATCTCGCTGATGTGGACCAGACCGTCAACACCCGGCAGGATGCGGACGAAAGCACCAAACTTGGTCAGAGAAACGACCGGAGCATGGAAGGTGCTGCCGATGGGGTAGTTGTTCTTCAGCTGCTCCCAGGGGTTGTCCTCAGCCTTCTTGTAGCCCAGAGAGACCTTGTGGTTCTCGGTGTCGATGTCCTTGACATACACTTCGATGGTGTCACCAACGGAGACGACCTCGGAGGGATGCTTGATGCGGTTCCAGCTCAGCTCGCTGATGTGGCACAGGCCGTCAACACCGCCGATGTCAACGAACGCACCATAAGAGGTCAGGCTCTTGACAACGCCGGTGTAGGTCTTGCCCACTTCCACGTTTGCCCAGAACTCTTCACGCTTTGCCTTGTTCTGCTCAGCGGTCACCTTGTTGATGCTGCCCACGATCTTGCGGCCGGAGCACTCGGTGACAACCAGCTGAACATGCTGGCCAACCAGAGCAGTGTAGTCCTCGTCACGGCGCATAGTGGCCTGAGAACGGGGCACGAACACCTTGACGCCCTTGACGTTGACAACAACGCCGCCCTTGTTGAACTCGGTAACATCGCCTTCAACGACTTCACCGGATTCTGCTGCCTTGGCGATTTCTTCCATGCCCTTGCGAGATGCGAGCTTCTTGCGGGAGAGCTGGACAACGCCGTCCTGATCCATAACCTTCTCGACGATGAGGTCCAGCTCATCGCCAACCTTCACCAGGTCTTCGACCTTAGCGGAGGAATCATCGGTCAGCTCGCTCAGCTTGACAAAGCCGGTCTGCTTCACTCCGATATCCACCTGGATCTCGTTGGCAGAGATGCTGGTCACGATTCCTTTCACAATACTGCCTGCATGAACACGC
>CAKTGS010000068.1 GCA_934561485.1 uncultured Faecalibacterium sp. | reverse complement strand
AAGTGGCTCTGTCCGCTGGGGGCGTTTTACGCGCTGTTCAACCGGGTGTCTCTCTTTCAGATAAAGGTGGACAAAAACAAGTGCGTATCCTGCGGAAAATGTGCCAGAGCCTGCAAAATGGATGTGGATGTGACAAAGGCACCCAATCATACCGAATGCATCCGCTGTGGGATGTGCATACGCACCTGCCCAACGGGCGCCGTGAGCTTTCGCTACGGCTTTGGAGACGGTAAAGATAAAACAAAGGCGGCTGAAATGCCGCAGAAAAACAAGGATAACAAGGAGAAATAAACCAGATGAAAATGAATAGAACAAATACTGCCGGCCGAGTGCTGGCGCTGCTGCTTATCGCCCTGATAGCGCTGTCTTTGGCAGCCTGCGGAGCAAAGGGCGGAGACAAAACGGATGAAATGAGCAGCGAACCGAAGAATGCCGAGGAAGCGGCTGCCATGTACAACGATCTGATGGCGCAGGAAAATGACATTCTCTCGGAGAACACAGCACTTTGGGAAAAGGTATTCATGGCAGCCGACAAGGGCATGACCATGCAGGAGGACGGCAAAAACTACGGTGATTTCCTGCTTAGCACAATCGAATCCGCCAAGGATCAGTTTACGGCAGATGAGATGAACCTGCTTCAGGGAGACGCGGAGAAGATCCGCGACATCGAAAACCAGCTGACCATGATTGAGGAAAAGTACCCCGAGGCGGCAAAGCAATCTACAGATGGCGCCATGAGCGTGCCCGCGGGCAGCGACATGACCACGCCGTCTGATGACGGCAGTGTGCAGAAATTCCCTGCCTTTGAGGGCAAGGATCTGGATGGGAACCCGGTGAAGAGCGATGAGCTGTTCTCCGGCAATGCCGTCACCGTAATGAATTTCTGGTTCACCACCTGTAATCCCTGCGTGGGCGAGCTTGCCGATCTGGACGCGCTGAATCGTGAGCTGGCAGAGAAGGGCGGCGCACTCATCGGCGTCAATACCTTTACGCTGGACGGCGATGAGGCGGCGATCTCCGAGGCGAAGGATGTACTGGCCAAGAAGGGCGCCACCTATCAGAATGTGTATTTTGACTCCGATGGTGAGGCGGGAAAGTTTACCACCAACATCTTTGCCTATCCCACCACCTATGTGATCGACCGCAACGGCAATATCGTGGGCGATCCCATTGTAGGCGCTATCACGGAAAAGAAGCAGGCGGAGACGCTGCAAAAGCTCATCGATCAGACGCTTGCCGCCGATATGGGCTGACCCGAGATCGTTAAAATGAATGCATATATTCTTAAAATTCATGAATATGACATGCTCTTTTCATAAAAGCTTGCATTTTACTGCAAATGGGTGTATGATGGGCTTCGTTGGCAGAAGATGCCGACAATCTTGGAAAGAGGGATTTGTGTGATGAATTTTAAGAAAATTGCAGCGGCGCTCAGCACTCTGGCGCTGATGGCCGTTGTGGTTCCCTCGGCGTTTGCCTGCACGGCACTGTATGTCGGCAGCGACTACACCGAGGACGGAACCACCCTGTTTGGACGGATCGAGGATCTGGGTACCAACGATTACAACAAGCTGTTCTACGTCAGTGCGGCCGGAAACCATACCGCAGGCGAAGTGTACGAGGGCTGCTACGGCTTTACCTACACCTTCACCCACGACAGCTACCGCTACACCGCACGCCGTGATGACAACGGCCTGGGGATCTGCCCGGACTGCGATGACACCCACGACCACACCCCCTACGAGGAAGCCGGTACCAATGAAAAAGGCGTGATGGTCTCCGCAACCGAGACCCTGTACGGCATGGATTCCGTGTTGAGCGTGGACCCGTATGTGGACAACGGCATTGAAGAAGCCGAGATCACCACCGTTCTGCTCAGCGAAGCTTCCACCGCCCGGGAAGGCGTGGAGCTGCTGGCTTCCATCTACGATACCGCCGGTGCGGCCGGTGGCTCCGGTGTGTTTATTGCAGATCAGAACGAGACCTGGTTTGTGGAAAACCTGACCGGCCATGAGTACATTGCCCTCAAGCTTTCCTCCGGGGTGGTGTTCATGCAGCCGAACATTGCTGCCATGGGCAAGATCAACCTCAACGATACCGAAAACGTGATCGCTTCCGCCAATGTGATCGCCGTTGCCCAGAAGGCCGGCACCTTTGTGGGCGATGCCGATGCAAACATCATTGACCTGAACGCTTCCTACAACGGCGAGAGTGCTTCTCCCCGTATGGCTGCCGGCCTGAACTATCTGTATGGTGTGGACACCTATACGGAGGACACCTACACGGAAAACGACTTTGCAATGAGCAATGTGGGCGAGAACGGCGAGATCGTTCCGGTGTACTCCAACATCAAGCTGACCAAGAAGTTCTCGGTGGAGGACGCCATCAACTTCTTCAAGACCGAGCCCATCGGCAAGACCGGCAATGTGGAGACCCACCTGTTCCAGGTCAGCTCCACCGGCGACCTGAACACCGCCATTGTGGAGTGGACCGCATTTGACGACAACGTGTACAACGCCTTTGTGCCGTACTATCCGATGCTGACCACCGACACCGCTGACTGCTACAAGGTCTCGCCGGGCACGGTGACCCGCTCCAGCGAGCAGCCCACCGAGGGTGTGTGGTACCAGGACGCAAGAGGCCGGTACTACACCTATCCGGAAAACTGGACGGATTCCTTCTATGGTGCCCGGGATGCGCTTTCCAACCTGCTGACCTACGGCGATGTCACCGAGAAAGACCAGAATGCGGTGAAGGCTGTTTATGCCAAGCTGCAGAAGGAGATCATGGCGGACTTTGCAAAAGAGAAGGCCGCCGTTGCTGCCGCCGACACGCTGGAAGCAAAGCAGGCTGCTGCAACCAACGCAAGCAATGCCATGAGCGATAAGGTCCACAAGGCAACCGTCCGGATGTTCAACGCACTGCAGAACAAGCAGAAGGTCTCTGCCTGGTTCCAGTCCCTGAAGGATAAGATCGCCTGAGCGTAATAATTGTAAAACAGCAAAAATCCCCCGCCCCCGGTTCCGCAGCAGGAACCCGGGGCGGGGGATTTTGATCTATAAAAGGGCCGTCACTCGCGGCTTTCCACGGCGTCCTCGATGACGCGCAGGAAGGCATTGCCGTAGCGGGCGGCTTTCTTTTCGCCTACGCCGCTGATGTTCAGCAGCTCGTCCAGGCTCAGGGGCTTTTTCTCCACCATTTCCCGCAGGGTGGCATCGCTGAACACCATAAAGGCGGGCACGTTCTGCTTGCCGGCCAGGCGCTTGCGCTGGGCGTACAGGGCGGCCAGCAGCTTTTCGTCAAAGGCACTCAGCTCGCCGGCGGCCGGGGCTTTGGTGCGGCGGGGCTTTTCCAGCCGCCTGGCGTTGTCGGCGGCCCGGCGGCGGGAATATTCCACCTGCAGCTGGGCGTCCTGTTCGGCAGCCAGGCAGCAGGAGCAGTTGCCGCACTTTTTGGGGGCTGCTTCGCCAAAGTATTCCAGCAAAAAGCCCCGCAGGCATTTCGGGGTGGTGGAATAAAAGGTCATGTACTTGAGCCGTTCTTCCGCCTTGCGGGCGGCTTCGGCCTTGACATCGGCGGGCAGGCCGTTGTCCGCTTCCAGCTCTTTGTCGATGAAAAAGCGGATGGTACGCACATCTGTGCCGGAATACAGCAGGGTGCAGCGGGCGTGCTGGCCGTCCCGCCCGGCACGCCCGGCCTCCTGATAATAACTCTCCAGGTCCTTGGGCATATTATAATGGATGACGAACCGCACGTTGGGCTTGTCGATGCCCATGCCAAAGGCATTGGTGGCCACCATGATCTGCACCCGGTCGTAAAGAAAATCGTCCTGGTTTTTGCGGCGGGTGTCGGGGTCCAGCTTGGCGTGGTAGGCGGCGGCCCGGATGCCGCGGCTCTGCAGCAGGCGGGTGGTCTCGTCCACCTGTTTGGTGGTGCTGCAGTAGACGATGCCGGCATTGCTGCCCTCCTTCAGCACCAGTTCCAGCAGGCGGCGGGGCTTTTCGCTGGGCAGGGCGCGCTGGGTCTCGAAGTAAAGGTTGGGCCGGTCGAAGCTGGTGGTCACCTCGTAGGGGGTGTGCAGGGCCAGGTGGGTGCGGATGTCGTCCCGCACATGGGCCGTGGCGGTGGCCGTAAAGGCTCCCACCACCGGGCGTTTGGGCAGGCTGTCCACAAAGGCCTGGATGCGCAGATAGCTGGGGCGGAAATCCTGCCCCCACTGGCTGATGCAGTGGGCCTCGTCCACGGTTACCATGCTGATCTCCCGCTCCTGCACCAGGCGCTGGAAGCCCGGCATTTCCAGCCGCTCCGGGGCCACATAGATGATCTTATACCAGCCCTCCCGGGCGCGGTGCAGCATCAGGGCCTTTTGGTTGTCAGTCAGGCTGTTGTTCAGAAAGGCAGCGGCCACACCGGCCTGCACCAGCGCCCCGACCTGATCCTTCATCAGGCTGACCAGCGGTGACACCACAATGGTGATGCCGGGCAGCAGCAGCGCGGGCACCTGGTAGCAGATGGATTTGCCGGCCCCGGTGGGCATCACGGCCAGCACATCCTGCCCGGCCAGCAGGCGGTTCACGATCTCCTCCTGCCCGGGGCGGAAGCTGTCGTAACCAAAAACTTTTTTCAGGATACTGTGCGGGTTTTCCATGGGTCCCTCCGTTATAATAAGTGAACGCCCCGTCTGCCCGAAGCGCCCGAACCCCACCAGTATACCACAAATGGAGGCGGATTGCGCAGGCAAACCCGCTGTTTTGCCTCAAAAAGGCGAAAAATCGGCAATGTTTCCGTTCAAGGATAGCTTTTCAAGAACGAAAATGCTATAATAAGAACACATATCTCCATCCGGCGGCCAGCGCGTGCCGAACAGGAATTGATTTTAAAGGAGTTTTTTGATATGCAGCAAAAATTGATCACCTTTGCCGTGCCGTGCTACAACTCGGCCGCCTATATGCGCCATTGCATCGAAACGCTGCTTTCGGCAGGCGAGCAGGCAGAGATTATTTTGGTGGACGATGGCTCGGTAAAGGACGAGACCCCGGCCATCTGCGATGAATACGCCGCCAAGTACCCTACCATCGTCAAGGCCATCCACCAGGAAAACGGCGGCCACGGCGAGGGCGTGAACCAGGGCATCCGCAATGCTACCGGCCTGTATTATAAGGTGGTGGACAGCGATGACTGGCTGGATACCGACTGCCTGAAAAAGGTGCTGGCCAAGCTGACCACCCTGGTGGAGCATCACACCGCACCGGACCTGATGATCTGCAACTATGTGTACGAGCACGTGGAGGACGGCACCAGCCACACCGTGCGCTACACCAACGTGTTCCCCCAGAACCGGCTGTTCACCTGGATGCACGTGGGGCACTTCCGCCCGGATCAGAACCTGCTGATGCACTCGGTGATGTACCGCACCGAGGTGCTGCGCAAGTGCGGCATGGTGCTGCCCAAGCATACCTTCTATGTGGATAACATCTTTGTCTACCAGCCGCTGCCCTACGTCAAGAGCATGTATTATATGGATCTGGACCTGTACCGCTACTTCATCGGCCGTGCCGATCAGAGCGTGAACGAGAGCGTGATGGTCAAGCGCGTGGATCAGCAGCTGCGGGTGACCAAGCACATGATCGACTGCCAGGATCTGGATGCCCTGAAGAACGAGAAGCGCCTGCGGGCCTATATGCTGCACTACCTGTCCATGATGATGTCCGTCAGCGACATCTTCCTGCTGCTGGACGGCAGCGCCGAGGCCTATGCCAAGAAGAAGGAACTGTGGAAATACCTGAAGGACCGGGTAAGCCCCAGCGTGTACCGCGCGGTGGTGCTGAGCCTGGGCGGTGTGACCAACATGAACTTCCCGGGCAGCAGCAAGGTGATCCTGGGCGGTTACCGTCTGGCCCAGAAAGTGGTCAAGTTCAACTAAAAACAAGCGTCCCCGGCGGGCACGGCTGCGGCTGTGCCCGCCTTTTTTTGCGGGATCTTTTGATTCTTTAAGAAACATTATGCCATTTTGACCAAAGACGAATGTTGCATTTTGTGCAGAGTGAGAGTATACTATCTGAGTATGTGTTTTTGAAAAGCCGCGGCGCGCCCCTTTTGACAGCTTTCCCTTTCGCGCACGGCATCGAGAATTTTTTAACAAGGAGGAAACGGGGACCGCCCTGCCCGGGCACAGCTCCCCACACAAGCACAATATGGAACAAATGTTGATTTGCCTGTCCCTTGCGCTGGTCGCAGGCCTTTTGATGTCGCGTCTGGCCAAAAAGGTCAACCTGCCGGCTGTCACCTCGTACCTGGTGGCGGGCCTGCTGCTGGGTCCCTTTGTTCTGGGGCGGCTGGGCCTGAGCGGCCTGGGCTTTGGCTTTGGCACGCTGGAACAGGTGGAGAGCTACAGCATCATCACCCAGGTGGCGCTGGGATTCATCGCCTTTGTCATTGGCAATGAGTTCCGCGTCAGCGCGCTGAAGAGCATGGGCAAGCAGGCCATCACCGTGGGCATTGCCCAGGCCGTGATCACCACGGCCCTGGTGGATGTGGCCATGGTGGTGCTGCACTTCATCTTCCCGAACGTGATCTCGCTGGCTTCTGCCATTACGCTGGGCGCCATTGCAGCGGCTACCGCTCCGGCGGCGACCCTGATGGTGGTCAAGCAGTATAAGGCAGACGGCCCCCTGACCCATCTGCTGCTGATGGTGGTTGCCATTGATGACGCCGTGGGTCTGGTGCTGTTCTCGGCTTCCTATGGTGTGGCCAACGCACTGGAACAGGGCCACATGGATCCGGTGAGCGTGATCCTGGAGCCACTGCTGGAAATTGCAATGTCTCTGGCGCTGGGTGCCGTGGCCGGCTACCTGCTGAACCTGCTGGAAGTTTACTTCCATTCCCGCTCCAAGCGCATGAGCCTGTCGGTGGCCTTTGTGCTGCTGACCGTTGGCATTTCCATGACGGAGTTCACGATGGGCGGTGTGAAATGCGGCTTCTCCCTGCTGCTGGTCTGCATGATGACCGGCACCGTGTTCTGCAACATCTGCCCCACTTCGGAAGAGCTGATGGACCGTCTGGACCGCTGGGTGTCTCCCATCAACATCCTGTTCTTTGTGCTGTCCGGCGCAGAGCTGGACCTGACCATTCTGTCCAATCCGCTGGTGCTGCTGATCGGTGTGGTGTACATTGCATCCCGCTCCTTTGGCAAGATCGCCGGTGCCTACGCCAGCTGTAAGGCCACCCGCTGCAGCAAGAACATCCAGAAGTATCTGGGCATCACCCTGCTGCCCCAGGCCGGTGTGGCTCTGGGCATGGCGGCCACCGCAGCACAGCTGTCGGACGGCCACATGGTGCGCAACGTGGTGCTGTTCTCGGTGCTGGTGTATGAGCTGGTTGGCCCGACCCTGACCAAGATGTCTCTGATGGCTGCTGGTGAGATCAAGCCGGAAGGCCGCACCAATGCCCGTGTGGAGAACAAGCCGGAAGAGCCGGTCGTTCTGAGCTGAGCCTGAATAAAAGCAAATGAAAAGGCACCCCGTTTTCCACTGCCCAAAGCGGCAGAGGTGGAAAACGGGGCGCCTTTTGTTTTTGGCTCAGTTCTGCTCCATGGTGTGGGTGGCAAACACTTTTTCGTCCTCCCACCACACAGGCTGCCCGGCGGCAAGGGTCTTGGGCACGTCCAGCAGGCGCTGGTTGCGGCTGCCGCGGAAGCGCAGGGAGATGTCGTATTCCGCCTGCACAAACTCGCCGTCCACCAGCACGTCCAGCAGTGCCAGCAGCTCGTCCGTTGCTTCGCAGCGGGCAAGACTCGGCTCTTTGCCGGTCAGCTGCTCCCAGGTGTAGCCGGAGTAGCACCAGACCGTTTTGCCGGGGTACAGGGCCTTGAAGTTGCGCACAAAGGGCAGCAGCTCCCGCTGGTTTTCCGGCTCCATCGGTTCGCCGCCCAGCAGGGAAATGCCGGCAATATAATCCGGCTGGCAGGAAGCGAACACCTGATTGCGGGTGGCTTTGTCGAAGGGCTGGCCGTAGGCAAAATCCCATGCCACAGCATTGAAGCACCCCGGGCAGTGGTGGCGGCAGCCGGAAACAAAAACGCTGGTGCGCACCCCCGGCCCGTTGGCGATATCGTAATATTTGATGGTGGCGTAGTTCATAGGTAAAGCTCCCAATAAAAAGCTCCCCCTTTCGGGGGGAGCAAAACGTTGACAGAAAGGCTTACAGGTGCAGCACCCGGTCTTTGATCTCCTGGGTGCGGCCCTGGTTCCAGAACTGGGTGCCGATGTAGCCGCAGGTGCGGCGGGCAACGTTCAGCTTGTTCTGATCGCGGTTGCCGCACTTGGGGCACTCCCACACCAGCTTGCCGTCATCCTCCACGATCTTGATCTCGCCATCGTAGCCGCAGCACTGGCAGTAGTCCGACTTGGTGTTCAGCTCTGCATACATGATGTTGTCGTAGATGAACTGCAGCACGCTCATCACGGCTTCCAGGTTGTCCTGCATGTTGGGCACTTCCACGTAGCTGATGGCACCGCCCGGCGACAGCTTCTGGAAATCGGACTCAAACTTCAGCTTGGTGAAGGCATCGATCTGCTCGGAGACGTGCACATGGTAGCTGTTGGTGATATAGTTCTTGTCGGTGATGCCGGGCACAATGCCAAAGCGTTTCTGCAGGCACTTGGCAAATTTATAGGTGGTGGATTCCAGCGGGGTGCCGTACAGGGAGTAGTCGATGTTCTCAGCCTTCTTCCACTCGTTGCACTTGTCGTTCATGTGCTGCATCACGCTCAGGGCAAAGGGCTTGGCACCGGCATCGGTGTGGCTCTTGCCGGTCATATACTTCACGCACTCGTACAGGCCGGCATAGCCCAGGCTGATGGTGGAGTAACCGCCGAACAGCAGCTTGTCGATCTTTTCGCCCTTCTTCAGGCGGGCCAGTGCGCCGTACTGCCACAGAATGGGGGCGGCATCGCTGGGGGTGCCCAGCAGCCGCTTGTGGCGGGCCTGCAGGGCGCGGTGGCACAGGGCAAGGCGCTCGTCAAAGATCTTCCAGAACTTTTCAAAGTTGCCCTTGGAAGAAAGCGCCACGTCCACCAGGTTGATGGTGACCACGCCCTGATTGAAGCGGCCGTAGTATTTGGGCTTGCCGGTCTCGGGGTCCACATAGGGGGTCAGGAAGCTGCGGCAGCCCATGCAGGTGTAGCAGTGGCCTTCGCCGTTTTTGTCCACCTTGAGTTCCAGCATCTTCTTTTCGGAGATGTAGTCGGGCACCATGCGCTTGGCGGTGCACTTGGCGGCCAGCTCGGTCAGGTAGTAGTAGGGGGCGCCGGGGCGGATGTTGTCCTCTTCCAGCACATAGATCAATTTGGGGAAGGCGGGAGTGATCCACACACCGGCCTCATTCTTTACGCCCTGATAGCGCTGGCGGATGGTCTCCTCAATGATGATGGCCAGATCTGCCTTTTCCTGCGGGTTGCGGGCCTCGCCCAGATACATGAATACGGTGATGAAGGGGGCCTGGCCGTTGGTGGTCATCAGGGTGACCACCTGATACTGGATGGTCTGCACACCGCGGTTGATCTCGTTGCGCAGGCGGCGCTCTACGATCTCCTTTTTGCGCTCGGCAGAGACATCCAGCCCTTCCATTTCCTGCTCCACCTCGGCGGCGATCTTTTTGCGGGAAACATCCACAAAGGGGGCCAGATGGGTCAGGCTGATGCTCTGGCCGCCGTACTGGTTGGAAGCCACCTGAGCAATGATCTGGGTGGCGATGTTGCAGGCCGTGGAAAAGCTGTGGGGCTTTTCAATATAGGTGCCGGAGATGACGGTGCCGTTCTGCAGCATGTCCTCCAGGTTCACCAGGTCGCAGTTGTGCATGTGCTGGGCAAAGTAGTCGGAATCGTGGAAGTGGATCAGGCCGTCCTGATGTGCCTTCACGATCTCCGGGTCCAGCAGCAGACGGGCGGTCAGGTCTTTGGAGATCTCACCGGCCATGTAGTCGCGCTGCACGCTGTTCACGGTGGGGTTCTTGTTGGCGTTTTCCTGCTTAACCTCTTCGTTTTGGCACTCGATCAGGCTCAGGATGCGCTCATCGGTGGTGTTGGTCTGGCGCTTCAGGCTCTGCACATAGCGGTAAGTGATATAGTGCCGTGCCACATCATGGGCCTGAATGTCCATGAGCTGGTTCTCCACCATATCCTGCACTTCTTCTACGCTGACAGCACGGTTCAGAGCCTGGCATTTGTCCGTGACCGCAGCGGCGATCTGGGTGATCTGATCTTTGGTCAGGCGGTTCTTGCCGCTGACGGAATCGCTGGCCTTGGTGACAGCGGTAATGATCTTGGTAATATCAAAGGGGACCTCGGAACCGTTGCGTTTGATGATCTTCATAGCTCTCCTCCATACTGACAGTGTGAACGGGTACCTCTTACAATAAGAGATACCCGGTTGTGCACACGATATCCAACAAACTGAATGTAGTTCTATTTTATCACTATCTTGTGGCAAGTCAAGAAGAACACCACTACATTTTGCGTTTTGGGATTTTAGCCAAAATTCAGAAGCAAATTTCAGAATAAAATCTGAACCAAACCCTCTTGACATTGCGCTATGGATTCCGGCAGGTAATATCCGCCGGAATTATACGCGACAGAAAGCACGCCCGTATCATATAAATACATTAAAAAGCACAAGCGGGGGCACAAGCGGGCCGAGCACAAGAGAGCCGGGCTATGCCCGCCGCACCTGCGGGAGCAGGTGCGGCGAAGTTGAGCCTTTCGGTTTGCTGCCGTCTGCCGGAAGTCCGAACCCCCAAAAGGCCGGAATGAAGCAAATTCAGAATTCCGAGAAAAAACTTGTCAAAAAGTGTTGACAAGCGCACCGGGGTGTGGTATTATACTTGAGCGCCAAGCGCTGAGACAAAAGAATGACTTCTGAAGTCTCCGCAGGAAGCCCTTGAAAAGAACCAATAGACGCT
>CAKTGS010000067.1 GCA_934561485.1 uncultured Faecalibacterium sp. | reverse complement strand
ACAGGCTGTCGGGGTTCGCTGAGAAGCAAAACAGAGGCTCACCACAAACGGGATGTTTCCCCCGTATAAAAACACAAAAACAGAGCCAGTCTTGAGCATCAAAAATGCGATAACACGACAACCTGTCGATTTAATTCTTCCCCAGAGCGTTCAGATAGATCCGCTGGAGATGATTCTTATGAAAGTATCAATGATCCGGAGAACCTTATTTGAATAGCTGAAAAGGAGTTCTACCAATGTACTGAGTAAGATGCCCCTTAGCAAATCTAACTCGAAAGAATGTGGTAATATGAAATTCATCCTCATGAACCGTATGCCGCACTCCATCAGTTAAGAAAAGGGTCAGTCCAATGTACAGTTGATTTTCGTCCCCTTGCAAAGCACCTAAATTCTGAAGAAACGTTTCTAAGGAGAGTCACCCTATGAAACCCGTATTCCGAAAATGAGGTCACCAAGGAGAAGAGGCTTATGACTCCGAAGAAGTAAGTATCCAGCCGGACGAGGGCTTGCAACCGCCTCGTCCGGCTGGTTTTTTGTTTGCCTTAACTCCAAAATCCCGTCCTTTGTTTTTTCACGTTTTTATGTTATACTGTGGAAAAGACAGGAGGGCTTTGCGTATGAACTTGTCATTCAGCTGGTACAATATTCTTATGATCGTGCTGTGTCTGATCCTGCTGTGGATGGGCATCCGTGACCTGCAGGGCAAAGACCCACTCATCCACACCTTTTTCAACAAATACGACCGCGGCCCAGAATACCGGACCATGTGGCAGAAGAAAAACGGCGTGTGGGAGATCTGCAACGCCATTATTTTTGCTTCCTTGCAGTTTCTGGGCAACTTCCCTACCCTGAGCAACTGGGCGCGCACCATCGCCCTTGTCGTTGATGCCGTCTACCTGATTTTGTACGAGATCTGGGAACACAGCGCGGACTGAGCCGCCGGGAGGCAAATTATGAATCTGAACCTTTCCACCATAGATTGGCTGAACGCTGCGCTGGGTGTATTGTTTTTATACCGCGGCATTCGGGACCTTTACAATGGCACCGGCACCGGTTGGAGCAGCGAGGACGAAAAGAAGCACTTCCACAAATTTTACGGCATCCTGTTGATCCTTTGCGGCGCATTCTGGCTGGTCAATATTTTTCTGCCCAAGGTGGAGCCGCTGCACTCCATTTTGATGGTGGCGGCGCTTGTGTTCAGTGTTGCGCTGCTGATCTCCAGTCTGTGCTACAACATGAGCAAGGACGACAAAAAGTGAGGAGGTTTCTATGGAAGTCATCGGCGCAATTTTAGTCGCGCTTTTCGGCATCGGGTTCGGCATTTTTATGGCGCTGCAGCCGGAAGATGCCATTGCTCTGCATGACCGTGGACGGTATACGCAGACCGAACCAACGGAAAAGTACATCAAGCAGACCCGGTTGGAGGGCATTGGGCTTTCGGTGCTCTGTGCCGTGCTTCTGGTGGTGCTGCTGTTCGCACCTAAATAAGACTTTGCAGCTTCCCTCTTGCGAACTTTTTCTCATCCTGCTACAATGAGAAAAAACGCAGGAGGTTTTTTGTTATGGTCAAGCACATCATTCTCTGGCAGCTCAAGGACGAGCTTTCCGATGCCGAAAAGGCGGTCATCAAAGCAGAAGCCAAGGCCGGGCTGGAAGCCCTGGCCGGTAAGATCCCCGGCCTGGTGAACATTCAGGTAAACGTCAACGGTCTGCCCACTTCCAATGCGGACATGATGCTGGACACCACCTTCGAGACCGCCGAAGCGCTCAAGGGTTACTCCACCCACCCGGCACATGTGGCCGTGGCAAACGCCAAGGTGCGTCCTTATTATAAGAACCGCGTCTGCCTGGATTACGAGGTATGATTGATGTTATCAAAAAGGGGCTGTTGCAAAATGGTGCAACACAGACAGCCCTAGTAAGATTCAAAAATAATCGTAAAATCGAATAACGAAAAAAAGCAAGTGCATCACATCTCCATCAAAAATTTTTGATTTTTGAGAAAAAGTGTTGCACTTGCTTTTATTCTAGAAAAACACAGTCGAAATTATTTCGTTGCATCGTTTGAAAATAGGATGTTGTATTTCACAGCAGCCCCTTTCCTTTATTGAAGCATTAGAATGATTTTTTCTTGAAGAGCTTTGATCTCCCGCTCTGTACGAATCTCGTCCAGATTTTTCAAATGGGTCAAATCGTCTGTCAGCGCATTATAGAAGTAGAAATCCGTTGTATCAATGACCAGCATACTATTTTGCCACAGCCCTTCCTGCTCGATGGTTCGTTCTTTGTCCAGCACAGACTTTTCCACCCGGCAATACTTTTGAAGCTGATTGTGTAGATGGGGTTCGGCGTGGATATTCAGCTTGACTTCCACAAAGCACCATTTTCCGCCGATTTTAATGGCGTTATCTGCAATGCCGGTCCGTCTGCCTTGCCGGTAGCACTCACATTCTGCATAGAACTTCTTTTGTGCTCCCAGCACCTTCAAAAAATAATCCACATAGAACCGCCTGAACTGGATTTCCAGCGCAAACAGCCTTCTATAATGCTGCGTAATCTCCAGCCAATTTTTAGCGTTAATCCTTTTCAAAGGCAGCGGAATTGCTCTGCTTTCCTGCAAATATTGCGGGATATCATTTTTAGATGTAATAATTTTCTTCAAGCGGTCAAAGTCGCTGCCTACCACCGGTGTAATGGCACCTCGCGTTGAAACCGGAAGAAAATCTGAAAACTCCGAAATATCAATTGGTTGCTGTAAAACATAAATTCTATCAATCGGTGCATAAAAACGACTGGCCCAGTGAAGAATTTCATCCCCTTCCTGTGAATCATACTCAGTTCGCCCTGAAATGCGCCCTATTGCAAAAATCTTTCCACCATATAGTTTATAAAGCTCCCGGGCACGTTGCAGTGATTCCCAAAGCCACTGATAATCTTCTTCTAAATATTCTGCTTTTTCCCGCCTTAGTTTTGTTTCCAGCGCCGTAATTTTTTGAATTGCTGTTTTTGCATGAAAGAAAAACACAACATCCCCTTCGACTGCCCATCTCGGAGCTGTCCACCCAGTTTCGTCAACTGTTAAAATTTCTTCTACATTAAATCCATCCGCAAATCGTTCCAGTTCCACTAATGTTCTCGGAAAGCTAATATTATCAATAAAGGCCTGTACATTCATTCTTCTATCCTCCCCTACATCTATTTTAACGGTTCCACAGGAAATTTACAAGCCAGAGTTGACAAACCCACCGTTTTTGCGTATTATAGACATACGAATGTAAATTGGCTGTGAAAAGAAGAGTACGCTTTGTCTGCGCCTGACAGAAAGCCCGAAGGATGGAACCGGGCAGGCTGCGCAGAGCCGAACATGGTCTTGGAGCCGCACGGGCGAAGGTTTTAGTCCGTGACGGGTGCGCCCGTTACCGCGCAGCGCTGGTTTTGCGCCAGCACAAGGCCGTGCCCGCAAGGGCATGGCGAAACAAGGTGGTACCACGGAAGTTTTTACGCTCTCGTCCTTGTCAGGCAATGCCTGCCAGGAGCGAGGGCTTTTTTCGTTGCAGCGCCAAACAGAAAGGAAGAGGTTTTCCCCATGAGCGAACACAAGACATTCTACATCACCACCCCTATTTATTACCCCAGCGACAAGCTGCACATCGGCCACAGCTACACCACCGTGGCCTGCGATGCACTGGCCCGCTTCAAGCGGATGCAGGGCTGCGATGTCATGTTCCTGACCGGCACCGATGAGCACGGCCAGAAGATCCAGGACAAGGCCGCCGATGCCGGTGTGACCCCCAAGGAGTACGTAGACAAGATCGTGGCCACCGTCAAGGACCTGTGGAAGCTGCTGGATGTGAGCTACGACCGCTTTATCCGCACCACCGACGATTACCACATGGAGTCCTGCCAGAAGATCTTTACCAAGCTGTACGAACAGGGCGACATTTACAAGGGCGAGTACATCGGCCACTACTGCAAGCCCTGCGAGAGCTTTTGGACCGACAGCCAGCTGGTGGACGGCAAGTGCCCCGACTGCGGCCGTGAAGTGTACGATGCCCACGAGGAAGCCTACTTCTTCAAAACCAGCAAGTACGCCGACCGCCTGCTGAAGCTCTACGAGGAGAACCCTCAGTTCATCCAGCCCGAGAGCCGCAAGAACGAGATGATTGCCTTCATCAAGCAGGGCCTGCAGGACACCTGCGTTTCCCGTACCTCGGTCAAGTGGGGCATTCCCGTGCCGTTCGACCCCAAGCACACCATGTATGTGTGGGTGGACGCCTTGAGCAACTATATTTCCGCTCTGGGCTACGGCAACGAGACATACCACGACTACGACAAGTTCTGGCCTGCCGACCTGCACATGGTGGGCAAGGAGATCCTGCGCTTCCACACCATTCTGTGGCCCGCCATGCTGATGGCTCTGGATCTGCCCCTGCCCAAGCGGGTGTTCGGCCACGGCTGGCTGCTGATGAATGGCGGCAAGATGTCCAAGTCTGTGGGCAATGTGGTGGACCCCGTGATCCTGTGCGACCGCTACGGCGTGGACGCCATCCGCTACTTCCTGCTGCGTGAGATCCCCTTCGGCAACGATGGCATGTTCACCAACGAGGCCCTGATCAACCGCATCAACAGCGACCTGGCCAACGACCTGGGCAACCTGCTCAGCCGCACCGTTGCCATGTGCGAAAAGTATTTTGGCGGCACGGTGCATAACGTGGCCGGTACCGAAGCCATTGACACCGAGCTGGAAGCCATGATCAATGAGCTGACCGCCAAGGTCACCGCCGACATGGACAACCTGACCATTCCGCAGGCTCTGATGGAAATTTTTGCCGTTATCCAGCGCGCCAATAAGTACATTGACGAGACCGCTCCCTGGGCACTGGCCAAAGACGAAGCCAACAAGGCCCGCCTGGAAAGCGTGCTGTACCACCTGTGCGAGGCTCTGCGCGTGTGCGGCATCCTGCTGAACGCTTACCTGCCCACCACCGCTCCCAAGATGATGGATCAACTGGGCCTGGATGCATCCGCTCTGGACCTGACCAAAACCACCTACGGTGCTCAGGAGGCCTACACCGTGCACAAGGGCGATGCCCTGTTCCCCCGCATTGACGTGGCCAAGGAGATCGCCCACCTGAAGGAAGAGGACGAGAAGCGCAAGGCCGCTGCCGAAGCTGCCAACAAGGCCAAGGCAGAAGCTGAAAAGAAGGCTGCTGCCCCTGCTGAAGAGAACACTGTGGACTTTACCCACGAGGAAGAGATCGACTTTGATACCTTCTGCAAGGTGGAGCTGCGCGTGGCTGAGGTGCGCGCCTGCGAAAACCTGAAGGAGAGCAAGAAGCTGCTGCACCTGACCGTGTTCGATGGTGAGCGCGAGCGCTGCATTCTGTCCGGCATTGCCAAGTGGTTCAAGCCGGAAGATCTGATTGGCAAAAAGATCGGCATCGTGTGTAACCTGGCTCCCCGCCCGATGATGAAGGGCAAGTATGTGAGCGAGGGCATGATCTTCGCAGCCGACACTGCCGATGGCGGTTGCTCCATTGCCTTCTACGGCGATGACACCCCCGTGGGCAGCCGCATCCACTAAGTGAGGAACATCATGTCTGATAATACAGCCGTCCGTGCGGCAAAGTTGGATAAGATCTTCGGCACGCCGGTGTGCGCCGTGCTGCTGGCCATTTTCTGCAATGTCCTGTGGGGCTCGGCCTTTCCATTCATCAAGCTGGGCTACCGCCTGTTCTCCATCGACTCCGGCAACACCGCCTCCATCTTCTGCTTTGCAGGGGTGCGGTTCATGCTGGGCAGCGTGCTGGTACTGCTGGGCAGCATCCTGCTGCAGAGGCGGGCACCCCGCCTGCCCCGGGGCAGGGTAGCAGCTGAGTGCTGTGCGCTGGGACTGTGGCAGACCACGGCGCAGTATGCGTTCTACTATATCGCTGTGGCGATGCTCACCGGCGCGTTTGGCGGCATCCTGAACAGCACCCAGAGCTTTCTGGGCGTCATCTTTGCCCACTTTATCTACGGCAATGCAGACCGCATGACCCCGGCAAAAACGCTGGGCTGCGCTGTGGGCTTTGCTGGGGTGCTCATCGGCACCATTGGCAACCATGGCAGCGGCAGCGGCTGGGGCGTGTTCTGCATGATGGCGGCCACCATCATCTTTACCCTGTCCGGCCCGTGGAACAAGGCTGTGACCAAAAAGGCCGACAGCTTTGCCGTCTGCTTTCTGAACCTGTTTGTGGGCGGGCTGGCGCTGTTTGTGCTGGGCACCGTTATGGGCGGCCGTCTCCATGTGCAAAGCGCGCTGGCTGCGGTGGTCATGCTGTATCTGGCCTTCATCTGCGGCGCAGGCTATATCCTGTGGGCACTGCTGATGAAAAACAACCCGGTCAGCCGCATCGCCATCTTTGGCTTCGTCAACCCGGTGGTCAACGTGCTGCTCAGTGCCGTGCTCAACGGCGAGCCGCTGCTGCGCTGGCAGTATCTGGCGGCGCTGGTGTTTGTGTGCGTGGGCATCTGGCTGGTGAACAAGGCCCCTGCCAAAAAGGAGGACGCATGACCGGACCCATTTTTGACACCCATGCACACTACAGTGCCCATGCCTTTGACGCCGACCGCTTTGCCCTGCTGGACAGCCTGCCCTGCAAAGGCGTGGTAGGCGTGTGCGAGCAGGCCACCCACTCCGGAGATGCCTCCCGGGTGCTGGAGCTGGCCCACCGTTACCCGTGGGTGGTGGCGGCCATTGGCATCCACCCGGAAAGCCTGGTGCCCGCCGAGGACTGCGGCGCGGAAGGCCCCGCGCCCACCGTCTCGGTCTATGGCGGCGACTGGGCCGCAGAAATGCGCGCCCTGGCCCCCTATTACGGGGACCCCAAGGTAGTGGCTGTGGGCGAGTGCGGCCTGGACTACCACTGGCCCGCCCCCAAGGACGCCCAGCTGGCCCTGTTTGAGGCTGAGATCCGCCTGGCACTGGAGCTGGACAAGCCCATCATCGTGCACGACCGCGAGGCCCATGCCGATGTATATGCCCTGCTGAAAAAATACCGCCCCAAAGGCATTGTGCACTGCTATTCCGGCAGCGCGGACGATGCCGTGTGGCTGGCCAGGCAGGGGCTGTACCTGGGCTTTGGCGGTGCCTGCACCTTCAAGGGAGCCAAACGGGCGGCAAAGGCGATTGCAGCCCTGCCGCTGGAACACATCGTGCTGGAAACCGACTGCCCCTACATGGCCCCGGAACCGGTGCGCGGCACCCGCTGCGACAGCTCCCTGATCCGTTATGTGGGCGAGTACATTGCTCAGGTAAAAGGCGTCCCGGCCGAAGAGGTGTTCCGCGTTACCACAGAGAATGCCCGCCGTGTGTACGGCCTGTGACCCATTTTTTCCGCAAGATGCGGAGTTTCGCACTTCGTTTCTGTATAAATCAATACTATAAATCCAAGCTGTTATAAAGGAGATTTCTACCATGAAAGCACGTATCCCCAAACACCGCGAATTCATCATCAACTTCCCCGACAGCGTTGACCAGAACAAGGCCAATGAGGGCTGGGCAAAGCTGCAGCAGATCGTGGAGGACTACAAGAAGGCACACAACGGCGCTTCTGTGTACGCCCCCACCTTCATTGAGGACTGCGAGCCGGAAGTGAAGAAGCTGCAGGAAGAGTACGGCTTTGAGTACACCGTGGAGTACGTTCAGTAATTTCAAGGCCTGATATTACGCAAAGAGGCTCTGCACCGTTTGGTGCAGAGCCTCTTTTATTTACTGTTTACTGTTCCACCTTACTCAGCAGGATGCGGTCATTGTCCAGGTTCTTGCCGGCATTCTCGCGGAACTTTTCCAGCAGGTCGTCCACGGTCATCTTGCTGCGCTCTTCGCCCTGCACATCGAATACAATGCGGCCGGCGTCCATCATCAGGGTGCGGTTGCCCAGTTCCAGCGCCTGGTGCATGTTGTGGGTGACCATCAGGCAGGTGATCTTCTTTTCGGCCACAATGCTCTTGGTCAGTTCCAGCACCTTCTCCGCCGTGGCGGGGTCCAGGGCGGCGGTGTGCTCGTCCAGCAGCAGCAGCTTGGGGGTGACCAGCGTTGCCATGAGCAGGGTCAGCGCCTGGCGCTGGCCGCCGGACAGCAGGCCCACCGGCTGCTTCATACGGTCCTCCAGGCCCATGTTCAACAGGGCCAGCTTCTCCCGGAACAGCGCTTTGTCCTTGCGGGAGATGCGGGAGAAGATGGCGTGGGGGGCGGTGCCGGCGCGCAGGTAGGCCAGGGCCAGGTTTTCCTCAATGGTCATGTTGGGGGCCGTGCCCTTGAGGGGGTCCTGGAACAGGTGCCCGATCACCTTGCTGCGCTGGTGTTCCGGCTCAAAGGTGATGTCCTGCCCGCCCAGCAGAATGCTGCCCTCATCGGCGATGAATCCGCCGGTGATGGCGTTGAACAGGGTGGACTTGCCCGCGCCGTTGGAACCCACGATGGTGGCAAAATCGCCTGCCGCCATGTGCAGGCTCACCCCGTTCAGGGCCACTTTTTCGTTCACAGTGCCGGGGTTGAAGGTCTTATGCAAATCGTTCAGCTGCAGCATTTCCATCTTACTGTCCCTCCTTGCCTGCGGTCATGCGGCGTGCACGGGCGGCATGCTTGCGCTTTTCAAAGGCAATATGCGCCTGGATGGCGGGCATCGAAATGGCAATGGCCACAATGACCGCCGACACCAGCTTCATGGCAGCAGCCGGCACATTGAAGCGCAGGGCCACGGCCACAATGAAGCGGTACAGGCAGCTGCCGAACACCACGCCCAGAATGCGCCGCAGCATGGTGCGCTTGCCCACCAGTGTTTCGCCAATGATCAGGGAGGCCAGCGCAATGGTCACCATGCCGGTGCCCACGTTGATGTCACAGCTCTTCTGATACTGTGCCAGCAACCCGCCGGACAGCGCACACAGCGCGCCGGACACGCACAGGCCCACGGTCACGGTAAAGGCCGGGTTGATGCTGGATGCCCGCACCATGGCGGTGTTGTCGCCGGTGGCGCGGATGGACAGGCCCAGCCGGGTGCCCAAAAAGCCCAGCATGGCGGCGCAGGCCACGGCGATGATCACGCCCACCAGCACCAGCTTGTACCAGCTGCCCAGAAAGCCCAGGGATTTTTTGGCCAGAGAGAAGATGGTCTCGGTTTTGACCAGCGACATGGTGGAGGAAAAGCCCATGGCCGCCAGGTTGATGGTATACAGGCCGGTGTTGACAATGATGCCGGCCATAATGCTTTCCACACCCAGCCGGGTCTGCAGAAAAGCCGTAACAAAGCCGGAGCACACACCCGCCGCCATGGCGGCTGCCAGGGCCAGGATGGGGTGGCCGGTCAGGGCCACCTGGCAGGCCACCGCGCAGCCCAGGGTAAAGCAGCCGTCCGTGGACAGATCTGCAATGTTCAGGATGGAATAGCTCAAGAACAGTGCCAGCGCCACCAGGGCATAAATGCAGCCCAGTTCCAGCGCGGTCTGGATGACGTTGAGCGAAAAGATACTCGCCAGCATGTGTGTGCTCCTTTGAAAACAGGTATTTTTTACACGGGCTCGCCCTCTCCGTCACGGCTCACGCCGTGCCACCTCCCCCAAAGTGGGAGGCCTTGGCAGTACGGCAAAGTTTCCAGTTCTGCCAAAGGCTCTCCCTTTGGGAGAGCTGACATTGCGAAGCAATGGCTGAGAGGGCGAGGCACCTAATAAATTCAGAAATCCTTAAGAGAAGTTCTCTGCCGTGGTCACTTCCACGATCTCGGTGCAGTAGGGCTTGAAGGCTTCCTTCAGGGCGTCCAGCTTATCGCCCTCAAAGCCCAGGGCAGCAGCGGTTTCGGTGTTGATGGTCACAATGCCGTTGTCAAAGGTCTGATACGGCATCTCAGCGGCGCTCTTGCCATCGCACAGGATCTCGGCCACCATGTCAGCGGTGGCTTCGCCCAGCTGGACGTAGTCCACACCGTAGCCCACAAAGGCACCGTTCAAAGCAAAGCTGTCGGCACCGGTAAAGTGCATCACACCGGCCTCGGTAAAGGTCTCGTAGATGGACAGCTCGGCGGTCATCACGGTGTTATCGGTAGGGGTGAACACCGCCTTGACACCGGAAGCGATCAGAGCCTCGGCAGCCATCTGTACCTCAGCGGTGGTGGTGCCGTTCTTTTCAATGTACTTCAGGCCGTTCTTGTCGCAGAAAGCCTTGGCATCGGCAATGGCCTGGGTAGAGGAATCCTGGCTCAAATCGTACAGCAAGCCGATGGTGTCAATGTCCGGGGCAGCGGCCAGGATCAGGTTCATGATGGCCTCGGTGTTCAGGGCATCGGAGGTGCCGGTCATGTTCTCGTCCCCGTCAAAGCCTGCGGCTGCAGGGTCGGTCACGGCGGAGTACACCACCGGGATCTCAGTATCTTCCACGGCGGCCAGCATGGTGGCAGCGGTGGGGGTAGCCACAGCCACGATCACATCCACGCCATCGGCCACCAGGTCGGCACCGATCTGATTCAGGTTGGTCTGATCGGCCTGCGCATTGGCGTAGTAATCGGCGTAGTCAAAGGTGACACCCTTTTCCTTGCCCAGTTCGTCCAGGCGGCTTTCCACCGATGCCACGATCTGGTTCAGGGAAGCGTGATCCACATAGTTGACAATGCCCACCTTGAAGGTCTGGCCTGCTTCTGCAGCAGCGCTGGAAGCCGCAGCGGAAGAAGCGGCTGCGCCGGATGCGGTGCTGGTGCTGGACGCCGTGCTGCCGCAGCCGGTCAGGCCCAGGGCAGAAACAGCGGAAGCGGCCAGAGCGGCCTTCAGGAAGCTGCGGCGGGAGATCATGTTCATGGTTTTCATCGTGGTTAACTCCTTTCCCGGAGCGGGCGGCAAAATAAAAACCCGCTCCCCTTGCGGGACGGGTCTTGCAATAAAAAACGACCCTGTCCCTGTGTGTTATCCACAAGGACAGGATCGGTAAAATACGATTCTGCGGTGCCACCTTGCTT
>CAKTGS010000066.1 GCA_934561485.1 uncultured Faecalibacterium sp. | reverse complement strand
CTGAACAGCTTTGTCACCGTGGCCGATGTGAACAAGGTCAAGATGTATATGAAGAACTTCGGCGAGTTCTACGATGATCAAATCAGCCACGCAAGCTGCATCCTGCTCAGCCGCACCCAGACCGCCAGCGAGGAAAAGATCGCCGCTGCCGTGGCAATGCTGCGCGAGAAGAACCCCACCGCTACCATCGTGACCACCGCATGGGACGACCTGACCGGTGCGCAGATCCTGACCGCCATGTCCACCAAGGATGACTTCAAGGCAGAGCTGATCGCCATGGCTGCCAAGGCCAACGAGGAGCACGCCCACGAGGACGAGGAAGAAGAGCATCATCACCACCATCATCACTACGATGAGAACGGTGTGTGCAGCTGCGGCCATCACCACGATCACGAGGATGATGACGAGGAGGACGAGCACGAGCATCACCACCACGATCATGACGAGGAAGATGACCATGATGAACATGAGCATCATCACCACGACCATGACGAGGATCATGACGAGCATTGCTGCTGCGGCCACCATCATCATCACGATGATGACGATGACCATGACGAGCATGAGCATCACCATGACGAGCATGATCACGATGGCCACTGCTGCTGCGGCCATCATCACGATCACGATGCCGATGAGGTGTTCACCAGCTGGGGCGTGGAGACGGCCCGCAAGTTCACCAAGGCAGAGATCGAGCATGCCCTCACCGAGCTGGACACCGGCAATTACGGCATGATCCTGCGCAGCAAGGGCATTGTGGACGGCGGCGCAGACGGCTGGCTGGAGTTCGACTACGTGCCCGGCGAGTGGGAAGTGCGTGCCCGCGGTGCAGACGTAGGCGGCAAGCTGGTGGTCATCGGCTCCAAGCTGAACGAAAAGGCCATTGCCCAGCTGTTCGGCTGCTAAAATTCTCTAACATTGGAGAAATAAAAGCCTCCTGAAATTCAATTTTCCGCTTAAAGGCTTCCCCCGGTCGGGGGAAGCTGTCACCGCAGGTGACTGATGAGGGCGCAGGCAAGCATCTGTTCACCCCTCATCCGGCGCTGCGCGCCACCTTCCCCCCAAGGGGTGAAGGCTTTTGCCAAAACGGCAAATCCCTTGAAATTGACTTTCATGGTCCAAAAGGCAAATATTGATAAGGAGAAACCATTCCTATGGCAAAAGAAATTCCGGTTTACCTGTTTGTGGGCTTCCTGGAAAGCGGCAAGACCAAGTTCATTCAGGAAACCTTTGAGGACCCCAACTTCGACTCCGGCGACAAGACCCTGCTGCTGATCTGCGAAGAGGGCGAAGAAGAATACGACCCCAAAAAGTTCGCCTTCCCCGGTGTGACCGTCAAGGTCCTTGAGGACAAGGCCGAGCTGAACCCCCAGAACCTGGCCAAGCTAGAAAAGGAATCCGGCGCCGGCCGCGTGGTGATCGAGTACAACGGCATGTGGCTGCTGCAGGAGCTGGCAGACGCTCTGCCCGAAAACTGGATCGTGTACCAGTGCATCGCCACTGCAGACGGCACCACCGCCCTGACCTACGCCCGCGACAACTCCATGCGCAGCCTGCTGCTGGACAAGATCGCCCGCAGTGAGCTGATCGTGTTCAACCGCGCCGAAGCCGTGAACAACGATGCCGCCCGCCAGGAGCTGCACAAGCTGGTGCGTCAGGCTTCCCGCAAGTGCGACATTGCCTACGAGTTCAAGGACGGCAGCGTGGCCTATGACGACATTCCCGACCCGCTGCCCTTTGATGTGAACGCAGACGTCATTGACATTCACGATGACGATTTTGGCATCTGGTACATGGACTGCCAGGACGAGCCGCAGAAGTACACCGGCAAAACGGTCAAGTTCCTGGCGCAGGTGTGTCAGACCAACCGCGCCGGCAAAAACAGCTTTGTGCCCGGCCGCTTTGCCATGACCTGCTGCGTGCAGGACATCCAGTTTGTGGGCTTCCCCTGCAGCTACGATGGCTACAAGGCGCTGGAACAGCGCAGCTGGGTCACCGTGACCGCCAAGGTGGGCTACAAGTTCCACAACATTTACCGCGGCAAAGGCCCTGTGCTCACCGCCCTGTCGGTGGAACCGGCCCAGAAGCCGCTGAACGAGGTCGTAACGTTCTCTTAACCATCTGATTTTTCAACAAATAAGGAGGTTCTGGCATGAAAACTCTGTACCGTATCCTGGGCACGGCCATGGCCGTTGCCGCCACCGGCGCTGCCATTGTGGTGCTGGACAAGATTCTGAATCAGAAAGACCCGCTCCATGTGGAGCAGGTGGAATTCCCCGAGGACGCCGAGCAGGACGCGGCGGAAGCCGCCAAAACCGCCGAAGCCTATGCCGAGGCCGAAGGAGAAGCCAAAGCCGCTGCAGAGTCCGCCCCGGCAGAGCAGCCCGCAGAGACCCCTGCCGAAGAACCGGCCCCCGCAGAAGCCGGGGAGCCGGTGACTCTGCCGAACCAGAGCGAGGAGCGCCCGGTGTATGACCCCGAGGCCCCGAACCCCAACCCTGTGGAAGTCGGCCCCGCCGAAGCACCCAAGGACGAAAACGGCAAGTTCGACCCCACCAAGATCGCGGACGCCAGCGACTTTGGCGACTGGGAAGAGCAGGGCTGCAAAGGCTGATCGTTCCATCATTCCGGAAACAAAACAGGCCGCTGTGCAACTGCACAGCGGCCTGTTTTTATGCCCGGCGGGGCTTACGGCTCGTTTTTGCGGGCAAGGTCCTTGGTGTACAGGGCGCGGGTGGCGTTGAGCACGGCCAGCACCATCACACCCACATCGGCAAAGATGGCGGTCCACATGCTTGCCATGCCCAGTGCGCCCAGCAGCAGGCAGGCAAACTTGATGGCCAGTGCAAACACGATGTTCTGATACACAATGCTCAGGGTGCGGCGGGCAATGCGCATGGCCAGCGCGATCTTGGCCGGGTCATCGTCCATCAGCACCACATCGGCGGCTTCAATGGCGGCGTCCGAGCCAAGGGCGCCCATGGCAATGCCCACATCGGCGCGGGACAGCACGGGGGCATCGTTGATGCCGTCACCCACAAAGGCCAGGTTTTCCTTGGGCTGCTTTGCGGCCAGCAGCTTTTCCATCTGATCCACCTTGTCGGCGGGCAGCAGGCCGGCATGGTATTCGTCCAGGCCCAGCTCTGCAGAAACAGCCTTTGCCACCGGCTCGGCATCGCCGGTAAGCATCACCGTCTTGCGCACGCCGGCCTCCTTCAGGGCGCGGATGGCCTTGGCGCTGTGGGGTTTGACCACATCAGCGATCAGCAGGTGACCGGCATACTTGCCGTCAATGGCAACATGCACGATGGTGCCGGTCTCGCTGACGGCGGGGGTGGTCAGGCCCAGCTTTTCCATCAGGCGGGCATTGCCGGCGGCAACCGCCTTGCCGTCCACCTTGGCGGTGACGCCGTGGCCGCCAAGCTCCTGTACATTGGTGACGCGGCTGGCGTCAATGTCCTTGCCATAGGCGGCCTTGATGCTCAGGGAAATGGGGTGCTTGGACCAGCTCTCGGCCAGGGCACCGGCTTCCACCAGCTGCTCTTCCGTCACGCCCTCTGCGGGGTAGATGCCGGTGACCTTGAAGGTGCCCTGGGTCAGGGTGCCGGTTTTATCAAACACTACAACGCCGGTACGGGCCAGTTCTTCCAGATACGTAGAACCCTTGACCAAGATGCCGCAGGTGGAAGCACCGCCGATGCCGCCAAAGAAGCTCAGAGGAATGCTGATGACCAGAGCGCAGGGGCAGCTGATGACCAGGAAGGTCAAAGCGCGGTAGACCCAGTCGCCGAAGCGGGCGGGCTGGCCCATGAGCAGCAGCACAACGGGCGGAATGATGGCCAGAGCCAGGGCACCATAGCACACCGCCGGGGTATACACCCGGGCAAAGCGGGTGATAAAGTTTTCGGCACGGGCCTTTTTCATGCTGGAATTTTCCACCAGGTCCAGGATCTTGGACACCGTGGATTCTCCGAATTCCTTGGTGGTCTGCACCTTCAGCAGGCCGGTCATGTTCACGCAGCCGCTGATCACTTCATCCCCGGCCTTCACGTCCCGGGGCAGGCTCTCGCCGGTCAGAGCGGCGGTGTTCAGGGCCGAAGCACCCTCTACGATCACACCGTCAATGGGCACCCGCTCGCCGGGCTGCACCACGATCACGGTGCCGACCTCCACGTCATCGGGGTCCACCTGCTCCAGCTTGCCGTCCTCGTCCTCAATGTTGGCGTAGTCCGGGCGGATGTCCATCAGGGCGCTGATGCTCTTGCGGCTCTTGCCCACGGCCACGCTCTGGAACAGCTCGCCGATCTGATAGAAGATGATAACGGCGCAGCCTTCCACATAGTCGCCCAGTGCAAAGGCACCCACGGTGGCCACCGCCATCAGGAAGCACTCGTCAAAGGGCTGGCGGTTCTTGATGCCCAGCAGGGCCTTGCGCAGCACATCCCAGCCCACCACAAGGTAGGGGATGCAGTACAGCAGCAGTTCCACCGGTGTGGGGAACTGGGGCAGCAGCTTGAGGATGAGCACCAGCACCAGAGCAGCAATGATCCGGTACAGGGTTTTCTTCTGCTTTTTGTTCATAAAAATCTCCTTTTTCCTGGATTTTTGGGCCGCATCCGCTGCGGCGGGCGGGGGATTTTCCACGATTTTTCCCCATGAAACAACGGATTCCACAGTTTTACCCAGGTTTTCCACAGCTTTTTCCCGCAGGAAATCTGCTTTTCCACGTTTCTTTTTCAAGTTTTCCGCGAACGGTGTGGAAAAGTACGTGGAAAGTGTTGAAAACCGCCGAATCTTTCCACCGAAAAATGCTTTAAAAAAGTCCCCCTCTCTGGCCCGGCTTCCCCCGGCCGGGGGAAGATGGCGAAGCCAAAAGGGGGAACGGCTGGCCTCGCGCAGCGATGGCCGAGAGGTGTTCTGTTGCTGCTGTAAAATCAGATGTCAAAGATCTCGCAGTCGTCCTCCACCTTCTTGCAGGCAGACAGCACGTTCTCCATGGTGGCATGGGGGTCGGCGCCCTCGGCAAACTCCACCTTCATCTTCTGGGTCATAAAGCTGACGGTCGCCTTCTCCACACCGGAAACGGTGTTGGCGGCATCTTCCATCTTCTGGGCGCAGTTTGCGCAGTCCACTTCGATCTTGTAAGTCTTTTTCATAAGTTGTACCAGCTTTCTGTTTTGAATGTTTAAAAAACGGGAACCTTATTCTTCAATGTGGTCCATGCCCAGCGACAGGATGCTGCGCACATGGTCATCGTCCAGCGCATAGTACACGGTTTTGCCCTCCCGCCGGAAGCGCACAAGCTTGGTATCCTTGAGCACCCGCAGCTGGTGGCTGACCGCCGACTGGCTCAGCTGCACCGCATTGGCAATGTCCTGCACGCACAGCTCGTTGTCGTGCAGCGCATACAGGATCTTGATGCGGGTGGAGTCGCCGAACACCCGGAACAGATCCGCCAGCTCGTACAGCACCTCATCATCCGGCATGTCCACCGGCTGCTGTTTTTCCGGCGCTGCAGGTGTGGTTTGCCCCAATCCGGTCATAGGCTTCTCTCCTCTCGCATTAACACATGAGCATCTGTTCATGTGTTCATAGTAACACGCGGAATGCTGCTTGTCAAGGCCTTTTGCAATGTTTTGCATCCCTTTTTCAAAATTGCCAAAACAAACCGTAAAACGCACAAAATTTGCATTTTTAATTTGCAGGAAGCTTGCAGATCTCACAGCAAAAAGGGGAGACCGCAGGCTTGCGGTCTCCCCGGAAAATGCCGGACAGGCAGGGCAGAATCAGCGCTTGTATCTGGCGCGCCGTTCTGCTGCGCCCCACGGCAGATACATCAGCAGCAGGGCCAGCGCAATGGCAGGCAGGAAGCCGAGGATATAATATTTTTCCCCCAGCCAGGCGGTGAAGGTGCTGGTGATGACGTTGCCATAAGGGTTGTTCAAAAAGTAAAAATTGGTTTGCAGCGGCTTATTCAAAAAATAGATGGGCAGGGCCGAGCCGAACAAAAAGGCCAGCACCTGCGGCACCCGGCGCACGCTGGGGCGGTATCCGCCCGCCACTAGCAGCACCGGGTACAGCACCAGCAGGGCATGAATGCTGACCGAGTGCAGGTTGATGAGGGTCCACCAGCTGGGCACATCCCGCCAGCTGGGGCACAGCAGCGCCAGCATGGCCCCGGGAATGCACAGCGCATACAGCTCTTCCTTGCACCAGGACCGGTCGGTGACCGTATTGTACAGGCAGACGAATACATTGATGCTGCACAGGTGCAGCGGCAGGTAGCTCCAGTTCCACTGGCCGGTGCAGTACATGCCCAGCAGCAGGGCCGCTTCGTCTGCCAGCAGCGCAAGGGTGACCCCCACCAGAATGCGCCGCCGGGTGCGGGTGCCGCTGCGGCGGTACCACAGGGCCACGCCCAGGATGAAAAGCGCCGAGAGCGCCAGCTCTGCCAGATGTACAGTGCCAAACAGCGGGTAGCACTCGTAGCCCGGGCCGTACTCGGCAGCGGTAATGTCGTACGATTTCCAGAAGTCGCTCATAAACATCCCTTCCTTTGCCCCTATCATAGCGCAGCGCACCCCAAAACGGAAGAGAGATTTTTTACAAAATGCGCCAAAGAGGGTGCATTCTTTGCCGAGCTGTGGTATCTTATAAAGGTATTCAACACAAACTGCGCTGTACGGCGCACAAGGAGGGAATTGTATATGAAGTTGGAAACCGGTATCCGCGGCAAGCAGAGCGTGGCCGTTACCACTGAAAACACCGCCAAAACCATGGGCAGCGGCACCCTGGATGTATTTGCCACCCCGGCCCTGGTGGCCCTGGCCGAAAAAACCTGCTGGCAGAGCGTGGCCGAAGCCCTGGAAGAGGGCAGCGGCACCGTGGGCACCAAGCTGGAGCTGGAGCACACTGCTCCCACCCCCGTGGGCATGACCGTGACCTGCGAGAGCGAACTGGTGGCCGTGGAAGGCCGCAAGCTGACCTTCAAGGTCACCCTGCAGGACGAAAAAGGCCCCGTGGGCGGCGGCATCCACGAGCGCTTTATCATCAACAACGCCAAGTTTGCCGCCAAGGCAGAGAGCAAGAAGGGCTAAGAGGAAAACCGGCTCGCCCTCTCAGTCACCTTCGGTGACAGCTCTCCCAAAGGGAGAGCCCTTGGCAAAACCGGAAACTTTACCGTACTGCCAAAGGCTCCCACTTTGGGGGAGCTGGCGAGCGAATGCGAGACTGAGAGGGCGAGGACGTCGACGGAAGAAGATTACTCTTCATCTTTTTGCCCGGCCTGTTCCAATCTCAGCGGCGGCGGGTCCTCGGCCAGCAGCTTCTGCTCGGCGCGGGCCTGTGCGTCCTGCAAAAGCTGTGCCGCCTGCACACTGGCGCGGAACAGCTCCAAATACATTGCCTTATAGTCCGGCACGGCGCATCCCCCTTTGTTTCTGTGGGTAGTCTGCCCCGCAGCCCGCGCCCCCATACGCCGGACCCATTTTGCAGACTGTGAGGAGTCAACTTATGAAAAACAAAAATCTGTCCTGGGCGGCAGCGCTGTTCGTGTTTGCGCTGCTGCTGTGGTGCACGGCTGTCACCCCCGGCAAAATTGCCGACCCGGCCAACTACACCTGTGCGGTGTACAGCACCTTCTTTTCGCTGCTGCCGCCGGTCATCGCCATTGTGCTGGCACTGAACACCAAGGAGGTGTACACCTCGCTGCTGGTGGGCATTGCGTCCGGCGCACTGCTGTACGCCAATGGCAACCTGGAGCTGGCCATCAACACCCTGTTCTTCAACGAGGACGGTGGCATGATCGCCAAGCTGTCCGACAGCAGCAACGTGGGCATTCTGGTGTTCCTGGTCATGCTGGGCATCCTGGTGGCCCTGATGAACAAGGCCGGCGGCAGCGCCGCCTTTGGCCGCTGGGCTTCCACCCACATCCACACCCGGGCCGGTGCGCAGTTTGCCACCCTGCTGCTGGGCGTGATGATCTTTGTGGACGACTACTTCAACTGCCTGACCGTGGGTTCGGTCATGCGCCCGGTCACCGACCGGCAGAAGGTGTCCCGCGCAAAGCTGGCCTACCTGATTGACGCCACGGCAGCACCCGTCTGCATCATTGCACCGGTGTCCAGCTGGGCCGCAGCCGTCACTTCCAGTGTGCCGGAAGGCTCCGGCATCAACGGCTTTACCATGTTCCTGCGCACCATTCCCTACAATTACTACGCCATTCTGACCATGGTCATGAGCCTGTTCCTCATCTTCACCGGCACCGACTTTGGTTCCATGAAGCTGCACGAGGACAACGCCAAAAACGGCGACCTGTTCACCACCGAGGACCGCCCCTACGGCAACGATGTGGATGACGGTTCCGACACCCGCGGCCATGTCATCGACCTGATCGCCCCGGTGCTGGTGCTGATCGCCTCCTGCATTTTCGGCATGATCTACACCGGCGGCTTCTTTGAAGGCGTGGACTTTGTGACCGCCTTTGCAGACTGTAATGCCTCTTCCGGCCTTGTGATGGGCAGCAGCATTGCCCTGCTGTTCACCTTCATCTTCTACCGCGTGCGGCAGGTGATGACCTTCCAGGACTTTGCCGCCTGCATTCCTGAGGGCTTCAAGGCCATGGTCAGCCCCATGCTGATCCTTTCGCTGGCCTGGACGCTGTCCGGCATGACCGGTCTGCTGGGTGCCAAGTATTACGTGGCTGACCTGCTGGGCGGCTCGGCAACGGCCCTGCAGTACCTGCTGCCGGTGATCATTTTCCTGGTGGCGGTGTTCCTGGCCTTTGCCACCGGCACCAGCTGGGGCACCTTCTCCATCCTGATCCCCATTGTGTGCCACGCCTTCCCGGAAGGAGAGATGCTGGTGGTTTCCATTGCCGCCTGCCTGTCCGGTGCCGTGTGCGGCGACCACTGCTCGCCCATCTCGGACACCACCATCATGGCTTCGGCAGGCGCTCACTGCAACCACGTGAACCACGTGTCCACCCAGCTGCCCTATGCCATGACCGCCGCCGCCTGCTCTGCCGTGTGCTATGTGATCACCGGCCTGGCCCAGGCCGTGCTGGGCAGCAACGGCAGCCTGGGCACCTCGCTGGTGCTGCTGGCCGTGGCCATTGCCGTGGAGCTGGTGGTGCTCAGCGTGATCCGTGCCCGCACGGGCCGCAGCCGCAAAAAAACGGCCTGAGGGAAAAAGTTCTGCTTTGCGCCGCGCCGGTTTTGTGGTACACTTAAAGAAAATGAGTTATTGGAGGCACACGACCCATGCTGGAAACTGCATTTCAGGACGTCTACACCAAATTCAAGCTGCACTTTTACCAAAACGTGTTCCAGCGCTTTGCCACGCGGGAAGCGACCCTGACCACGGTGGAATCCTTCTGCATGGAGGGCATCATGGCCATGGGGGAGCCGACCATTGCAGAATTTTCCCGCATGATGCAGATTTCCACCCCCAATGCGGCCTATAAGATCGGCAGCCTGGTCAAAAAAGGCTATGTGGAAAAGATCCAGTCCACCACCGACCGCCGGGAATACCACCTGCGTCCCACCCAGAAATACATCGACTATTACAACATCAGCTACTCCTACCTGAGCACCGTGGTGGGACGGGTGCGGGAACGCTTTCCGGAAGAAGATGTGGCCAAGCTGGAGCGGATGCTCACGATCATCAGCGATGAGCTGATGCCGGAGCTGGACATGCCCCGGAAAACCGAAGAATAACCGTTTTGTGCCAGACGATCCGGGCAGCCCTGTGCTGCCCGGATTTTTTTGGTTTCGATACCGCCTGGGGCAAACCTGTACAAATACCGGGATTCCCTCCTGGCATTTGTGCCCGGCACGGGCTTGCAAACGGTGCAAAACCTGTTATAATACAATCATCCTCTATATTCATATCAGAAAAATAGGTTTAAGACAGCAAAGCGGCCGGAACACCCGGCCGCCCTGAGGGAAGAACAATGCAGCAGTCAAACGAATCGCTTTTGGTGCGGCAGCAAAGCCCGGTGCTCCGGGCACTGCGCGCCGCCGCCCCGCAGACCATTCCGGTGCTGGCGGGTTACTTTGTATTGGGCATAGGCTATGGCATCTATGCGCAGTCGCTGGGGCTGCCGGTGTGGATGCCCATGCTTACGGGCACCGTGGTGTACGGCGGCTCTTTGGAATTTGTGCTGTCCAGCCTTTTGCTGGGGGCCTTTTCGCCGCTGTCGGCCTTTCTGATGGCGCTGATGATCCAGGCACGGCACCTGTTCTACGGCCTGGCCATGCTGGAGCGCTACAAGGGCTACGGCCTGCGCAGCTTTTACATGATCTTTGCCATGAGCGATGAGACCTTTTCCATCACCTGTTCGGCAGAGCCGCCGGAAGGAGTGGACAAAGGCTGGTTCATGTTCTTCATCACCCTGCTGGACCAGCTTTACTGGGTGCTCAGCGCCGGGCTGGGGGCTGTGATCGGGTCGGTGCTGCCCTTCAGCACCGAGGGCGTGGACTTTGTGATGACCGCCATGTTCACGGTCATCTTCCTGAACCAGTGGGAAAAGGACAAGCAGCACATCAGTTCCCTGATCGGCCTGGCCGTGCCGCTGGTGTGCCTGGTGCTGTTTGGTTCCGGCAGTTTCCTGCTGCCCGCCATGGCCTGCATCCTGGTGCTGCTTCTGATGCTGCGCAAGCCCATGGAAGGTGCCGAGGGCACCGTGACCACGCCCCGAAAGGAGGGACACCGCGCATGACCGCTGTTCAGATGGGGCTGACCATTGCCGTGTGCACCCTGGCCACCATGATCACCCGTTTTCTGCCCTTTGCGGTGTTCTCTTCCAAAGACAAGCAGCCGCCGGAAGTGGTGCGGTATCTGGGCCGGGTGCTGCCCGCCGCCATTTTCGGGATGCTGATCATCTACTGCCTGAAAAGCGTCACCCTCTTTGCGGGCAGCCGCGGCATTCCGGAAGCGATCGCCCTGCTGGCGACCATCGCCCTGCACAAGTGGAAGCACCAGACCCTGCTTTCCATTGCAGGCGGCACGCTGTGCTACGTGCTGCTGGTGCAGCTGGTATTCTGATCGGAAAAAGCTCCCCCGTCATGGCGCTGTGCCATGGGCGGAGGAGCTTT
>CAKTGS010000065.1 GCA_934561485.1 uncultured Faecalibacterium sp. | reverse complement strand
CATTGAGCAAGCGTGTACTAATAGGTCGAGGGCTTGACCACAATTCGCTTGAGACTTTTCAGTCAACGAAAAAATGTAAGCAGTGATTATTCAGTTTTGAAGGCACGTCCTTCTAAGAAACACTGGACAGAAGCACAGAAATGTGTTATACTGATTCAGTCAAATCGGTCGGTGTCGATGACGGTGAGGTTCCACCTGTTCCCATTCCGAACACAGAAGTTAAGCTCACTTGTGCCGAAGATAGTTCGCTGGAAACGGCGCGTGAAAATAGGTAGTCGCCGACTTAACAGAAAGCTCTGAGATAAAAATCTCAGGGCTTTTTTGTTGCATAAAAATAGGGCATGATTTTTGGTTGTAATGCTAATAGGTCAGGACTTGACAGAAGCACTACTATGTAATACAATGTAGATAAGCTACTACGCATTACATACTAGCAGAGAGGAGGACGTATGGAAAACAATGCACAGCTTTTAAAAGGTGTTCTGGAATATTGTGTCCTGAAACTGATTGCGCAAGAGCCGACCTATGGCTATGAGATCGTGATGCACCTGAAGCAGGTTGGCTTTTCTGACTTGAGTGAAAGCACGCTCTATCCGCTGCTATTGCGCTTGGAACAGCAGGGAAAGGTCACGGTAGAGCGCAGACCTTCCCCCAAGGGACCAAGCCGAAAATATTACGTTGTAACGGAAGAAGGAAGGCGGGCGCTTCTTGAATTTCGGCAGGATTGGAGCCAGCTTTGCCAGCTGGTGGAAAAAATTTTTAAGGAGGAACCAGATGAATAAGTATTTTGCATTGCGAAAAACAAACCGGATGCGTACGAAGCTGCTGACCGAAGAAAGTCAGGCACAGCTTAAAGAAGTGATCCGATATCTTCGCCGGGTCAGCTGGGACTTCTGTGGCATCGAACTTGTGCGTAGCGATTTGCTTGACATTGCCATCCAAGCCAACACGGAAAATCAGGAACTGTTTCATTCAATCCCGGATGCAAAGACTTTTGTGGATGAGGTCAAGCCAAGCTTAAAAACACTGAGAGCAGGGGATTATTTCTGGTATGTTGCACCACTGTATTTCTTTTTTGGGTGGGGCGTGGAAGGCTTGCTGCTCTATCCGCTAATTGGAAATTGGGTTTTTGAACTTTCGGTAGGGTATCTGATGCAGCTTGTTGTTGCAGTGGCGGCGTTTTGCGTACTGTTCCGCCGGATGATGGAACAGGTAGGTTTTCCGCCGCGAGAGCATTGGCTGAAATATGCTGCATGGCTGGTGCTTTACATCGTGATCCTGTATGGAACGGGCTGGTTCTTTACCCAGATCGCGGGCAATCTCGTGCTGCTGAGGCTTCCGATTCTTAGCTATTCGATTTTTTGCCTGCTTCTAGGTGTGGGACTATATGCAATCCATTTCTGGCGATATGGAAAAGATCCGCGTCTGAGCGCTCGCATATAAAGCAAAAAAGTGATCCCGCTGCACTGTGCTTAACAGTGCGGCGGGGTCGCATACTTTATTAGGTAGTCGCCGACTTAACGGAAAGCCCTGAGATGAAAGTCTCAGGGCTTTTTCGTTGTACTATATGCCAAAGGGATTGCAGAACGGGGAAAAAGCTGGTATTCTCAGAACAGAACGGGGTGAGAATATGCGTTCGGATAGAACCTGCAAAGATTCAGCAAGGCATTATGCGATAATAATAGCACTTTTGGTATTTGGCGGTATCGTATTATATGTGCGGACACATTACCAGCGCACCTCGGCAATCCGGCCTGAGGACGACTTTCAGGGCAGAATACCGCAGTTTCATAGCAGCGTAGATTGGGATGATGACGGTGTAGATGATCAGCTAGATATTCTGAACGGCGCACGGACCTATGTGAGCACCCATCCAAAATATAAAAGCCGCTATTATAAGACGGGTTATCCCGATGATGGTTATGGCGTTTGCACCGATGTAGTTGCTTATGCGTTAAAGAATGCCGGATATGATCTGCGGGTGCTTGTGGACGCAGATATCCGGGAGCAGCCGCGGGACTATATGGTAGCAGAGCCGGATGCAAACATAGACTTCCGGCGGGTGCGAAACCTGAAGGTGTTTTTTTCGCATACAGCAGTTGCCCTGACCACAGATATCTCGCAAATAAAAGAATGGCAGGGCGGCGATATCGTGATCTTTGAAAGACATATCGGCATCGTGTCCGACCGGCGAAATAAAAACGGAGTGCCCTATATCATTCACCACAATGACCCATGGCAGACGGCTTACGAGCAGGACATTCTGGAAAAACGAACCGACATCGTGGGGCATTACCGAATTTCAAAATAAAAAGCGGCCCCGCCGCGTTGTGCATACAACGTGACGGGGCCGCATAGTTTATTGGGTGGGGTATCCTTCAGGAGAGGAAGTTCTGTTTAGCCCTTGCCTGCGCAGCCGAACAGCTCGATCTTCTCCTTGCACTTGGCCTCGATGGCCTTTGCGCCGGGAGCCAGCAGCTTGCGGGGGTCGAAGCCCTTGCCCTGCTGATCCTTGCCCTCTTCGATGTACTTACGGGTGGCTTCCGCAAACACCAGCTGGCACTCGGTGTTGATGTTGATCTTGGAAACGCCCAGGCTGATGGCCTTTGCGATCATCTCATCGGGGATGCCGGTGCCGCCGTGCAGAACCAGAGGAATGTTGTTGGTGGCCTTGTGGATGCGGTCCAGAGCCTCAAAGTCCAGGCCCTTCCAGTTTGCGGGGTACACGCCGTGGATGTTGCCGATGCCGGCAGCCAGGAAGTCGATGCCCAGAGCGGTGATCTTTGCGCACTCTTCGGGATCAGCAATTTCGCCAGCGCCCACAACGCCGTCCTCAACGCCGCCGATGGAACCGACCTCGGCCTCAATGCTCAGGCCGTGAGCGTGTGCCAGAGCAACCAGCTCCTTGGTCTTTTCCACGTTCTCCTCGATGGAGTAGTGGCTGCCATCGAACATGATGGAGGAGAAACCGGCCTCAACGCAGGCCTTGCAGCCCTCGTAGGTGCCGTGATCCAGATGCAGAGCAACGGGAACGGTGATGCCCATGGAATCGACCATGGCGCTGACCATAGCGGCAACGGTCTTGAAGCCGGTCATGTACTTACCTGCACCTTCGGAAACACCCAGAATGACGGGGCTCTTCATTTCCTCGCAAGCGGTCAGGACTGCCTTGGTCCACTCCAGGTTATTGATGTTGAACTGAGGCACACCATAGTGGCCATCACGTGCTTTGAGCAGCATTTCGGTTGCATTTACCAACATTATTCATTACCTCCACAATATGATTGGGGTTTTGGATTGCCCCATGCCCGCTTTGTGCATGGATTAACAAACCTACAGTGCTAGTATACCCCAAACGGCGGTCAAAATCAATCCAATCAAGCGGTTTTTCTTCGCAGACAGGGGCTGGGTGCAGCGCACGCCTGCGGCGCAGTTCGACCGAAAAAGACGAAATGCATCAAAATTCTATGCAGCGCGCAACATCCGCGTGGGAAACCGGATGCGGGGAAAAGGACGGATTTTCCACAGCTTTTCACATTCGTCAAAATGATGTTGGTGGATCTTGCAAAATATGACAGGGTTCGACCCGAAAAATTGTCAGAATTCCAACTTAAAAATTACAATTTGTACGCTGTCTGCGGCAGGATGTCGAACCAAATTGTGGAAAACTGCGTGGAAAGTGTTTAATTCCACCGGGAAAACAGGCATTGCAGCTGGACTTTTGAACATTTTCCACATAGTTTTCAACTTGTGGAAAAATCAGGGGTGCTCTACGGAATGTATAGCGCGTTTTTGTGGAAAACCTTGCGGGCTGGAAAAACAACGGCAGAGGGGCTGCAGGGCCGCAAAACATTTCTGCAAAAAAGAATGCGGTGCAGGGGGGACGGGGCGGGCGAAAAAAATCTGCCGCCGGTCAGATAAAAAACGGCATTTGGCTGGCAAAGGCGGGCCGCTTATGTTATACTTTACGTTGGAGTAGTCTCGAAAGAAACCAGCACGGCGCACCGCAGGGCGGGCAGCCGTGCTTTCGATAGAAATCAAAGGAGAAAACAACATGGAAGAAAAAAATCAGCCGCGCCGTCCGCGCCGCAATGCGGAAGAGCAGCAGCCGAAAAACGAGAGCCTTGTATACGGCAAAAATCCGGTGACGGAACTGCTGAAAAGCGGTTCCGGTGTGGACACGGTGCTGATCGCTGAGGGCATGGCACCGGCCGTGGCAGCGTATTATACAGCTCTGGCCAAAGAGGCCGGGGCAACGGTGAAGCGGGTGCACCCCAACAAGCTGCGCCTGATGACCGGCACCGAGAGCCACCAGGGCGTGGCTGCCTTTGCCAGCGAGATCGAATATGCAACCGTGGAGGATCTGCTGGCCGCCGCCCGGGAAAAGGGCGAGCAGCCCTTCCTGGTGCTGAGCGATGGCATTGAGGACCCCCACAACCTGGGCGCTGTGATGCGCAGCGCACTGCTGTGCGGTGCCCACGGCATTGTGATCCCCAAGCGGGGCGGCGCATCCGTGACCCCCACCGTGATCAAATCCAGCGCAGGTGCCGCAGAACGCCTGCCGGTGGCCCGTGTGGCCAACATCGGCGAGACCATCCGCCGGCTGAAGGATCAGGGCGTGTTTGTTTACTGTGCCGACATGGACGGCGTATCCCTGCGCAAAAACAACCTGACCGGCCCCATTGCCCTGGTGCTGGGCAGCGAGGGCAGCGGTGTGTCGCAGCTGGTCAAGAAGCTGTGTGATGGTGTGGTGCGGCTGGATATGGCGGCCCCGGGCACCGGTGTGGACAGCTATAATGTGTCGGTGGCTGCCGGCATCATCCTGTACGAGATCCAGTCTCAGCGCGCGGCGCTGAATGCGTGAGAAAGCGCAGTCCGTAACTCCACCAACCCAAACAGGAGGGACAAGGATGCCAAAGAAACACGAGGAACACGGCGCGGTGCCGCAGGACGAGAACGCCGCGCGCGATGAAAAGTTCCGCAGCTTTTTCAGCACAACGGTAGCGGATATTCCGGCAGAAATGGCGCGCCGCGGTGAAGAACAAAAACAGGAAAAGTCCCGGGGGCTGTTCGGGCGGCTGTTCGGCTATGCCGAAAAAAAGCCGGAACCGGAAGCCGAACCGGGGCTGGAGATCCCCACGGGCGAGATCCTGCTGGGGGCAGATGCCGGCAGTGAGCCGCCTGCCGATATGGACCTGGTGCTGCGCACGGCAGACCCCGGCTCAGAATTCCCGCAGCCGAAGCAGCCTGCAGCCGAACCGCAGAAGCAGTCCGCTGCAGTGCCCATTCATACCTGGAAGCCGGAACCGCAGCCGAAGCCCCAGCCGGAACCGCTGCAGGCTCCGGAAACGGGCAAGGCAGAACCCTGCCTGCCGGAAGCACCGGCCGCAGAACCGGAAAAACCGGCCCCGGCCCCCAGGGTTGAGCCGAAACCGGCAGCAAAGAAGGCTGCCAAGCCCCAAAAGCCTGCCGCACCGGAACCGCTGCTGCCCCAGGAGCAGCAGGAGCTGCAGGAAATGCAGCAGCTGAAGGATATGATCAACGGCATGAGCCGCCCGGCACCTGCTGCTGCCCCGGCACCGAAGCCGCAGCAGGCGGCGGAACCGGCCAAGGCAGAACCGGCCCGCCCGGCCATGGTGTTTGCGGCGGCACAGAAAAACGAAAAACCGGAAAAGAAATCCGTATTCCAGATGTTCGGGGAGGGCGAGGACGAACCGGCTGCAAAGCAGGAGCCTGCCGCTGCACCGGATGCGGCGGAAAAAGCGGAGGACACCCTGAGCCTGCCGCTGATCCCGCTGAAAGAGGAAAAGGCCAAGGCAGAGCCTGCACCGGAACCCAAGGCGGAACCGGAAGCTCCGGTGCTGACCACCGAGGCAGAGGATGCGGCCCCGGCCCCGGAAGAGACCGATGCTGCAGAGCCGGAAGCCGCCCCGGAGCCTACCGGCGACAAGCTGCACCGGATGAGCGCAGAACTGACCCTGCGCTGCGTGCTGTCCGGCATTCTGGCCGTGGTGCTGCTGCACTTTGGCCTGGTGGCAGACCGGCTGCTGCCGGCATTGGCCGTGCTGGACCCGGATGCCGCTCCGGCAGCCTTCTACGCGGCAAACCTGCTGCTGTTTGCAGTCAGCCTGGTGGTGGGTTACCCGGTGCTGCGCGATGGCCTGCAGGGCCTGCGCGGCAGACCTTCGGCGGATACAATGCCTGCCCTGGCGGCGGTGGCTGCGCTGCTGCAGGCGGTGCTGGCCCTGCTGAATGCGGACGCCTATCGCAGCACCGAGGGGCTTTCGATGCTAACCGGCATTGCGGCCCTGGGGCTGTTCCTGGCTTTGCTGGGCAGCCGCGTGATGCTGGCGGCGGTGCAGGGCGGCTATGAGCTGGCCAAAGAGGACCCGGAACAGCAGGGTGCCTGCCGCGTCAAAGACAAAGACCTGATCCGCGCTCTGGCACGGGATCTGGAACAGAAGGACCCCTGGGTGCTGGTCAGCCGCCCGCAGACGGCAGGCGACAGCTTTGTGGAGCAGAGCCTGGGCGAGCGCGCCAGTGAGCGCCGCGCCCGCAAGAATGCCCGCATTCTGCTGGCTGTGGCCGTGCTCAGCGGGCTGGCCTTTCTGCTGACGGGCAACGGTGCCAACCGTGCCATGGCGGCGCTGACCGCCGTGCTGTGCATGGGCGCACCGCTTTCCTCCACCCTGATCGCCGGTCTGGCCGCCCTGCGGATGCAGCGCACGGCAGCGGCAGCCGGGGCTGTGGTGCCCGGCTGGGCGGCACTGGAAGAGCTGGGCGGCGTGGACACCATTCAGGTGGACGCAGATGACCTGTTTACCCCAGACAGCGTGACCCTGAAAGACATCCGCATCTTCAAGGGCGGCCGCATCGACCGTGCCATTCTGTATGCGGCCAGTATCCTGAACGAGAGCTGCGGCACCCTGCAGGGGCTGTTCCGGCAGATCGTGGAGGACCGCACCGACATCCTGTTCCCGGTCAAGGATCTGGAGGTGCACCGCGGGCTGGGCTTTACGGCCTGGTGCGACAACAACCGGGTGCTGATCGGTACCCGCCGCTACATGGAGCAGGAGGGCGTGGCTCTGCCGGATGAGGAATACGAGAACGAGCATTCCGAAAACGGAGAACTGCAGATCCTGTACCTGGCCGTATCCGGCAGCCTGCACGCCATGTTTGTGCTGCACTATGTGGGCGGCCGCAACGTGGCCCGCAGCCTGAACGTGCTGCAGCGGGAGAATATCCGCCTGCTGGTTACCTGCCTGGACCCCAGCCTGACGGCCCATCACATCACGGAAGCCTACCACCTGCCGGAGGGCATGATCACCCTGCTGGACGGGGAGCAGTGCGCCGCCGTGGAACAGACGGAGCCTACGGCCAACGGCCCCTGCTGCCTGTACTATCACAAGGGCTTTGCCAGCCTGACGGGCGGTTTACAGGCCGCCGACCAGGCCCAGAACGCAGAGAACAGCGCCACCACCGTGCAGATGGTGTCTGTGATCTTCTCGGCGGTGATCGCCGCGCTGCTGACCTATGCGGGCAGCGTGTGGCAGCTGCCGGTGACCTATGTGCTGATGTACCAGGCCGCCTGGAGCGGGCTGAGCCTTGCGGTATGTGCCCTCAAACAGCACAATTGAGAATGATTCCTATAATAAAGAGGCGTTTGCCCGGGAAGAGCCGCAGGTCTGGCAGTGCCGGAACTGCGGCTGCACCTACATTGGCAAGTCGGCACCGCTCAAGTGCCCGGTGTGCGTACACCCCCGGAGCTATTTTGAGCTGAAAAAGATCAACTACGGAGAAAGCCGACAAAAGAGGGACGACTGCGGTCGTCCCTCTTTTGCTGTTGAAGCTGTTGGCTCAGGGTAAGCCGACAGCTTTTTCCGCGAACAGATACGGGTTGCGGCCCCCAGCATCCGCTTCGTGCCTTGAGCGGCACTTGCGTTTTGCTGGCCGCTGCCCCAACAGCAACTCCCTGTTTCCGCCGCAGGCGGCGGTCGCTGCCGTTGCAGTGCATTCCATGCCCCGCCCTATTGCCTTCGGCAACAGGGTCCCACCCTCCGGAGGCTTCGTGGAAAAACTCCCGGCCCACCCGGTCAGCGTCCGGCCAATGCCGGCAGAAAGATCATGGTTCCCTGGGCAGAATACACCATGCGCTGCACAGCGCAGCCGTACAGCAAAACCAAAAGGGCCAGCACGGCGGCGGCCAGTGCCAGCCGCCGCAGCCAGCGCCCCCTGCGGGGTCGGGAAACCGAAAAACTGCCGGGTCTGCGCCGCATCTGCCCGCCTCCTTTTTGCATTTGCCCATCCTATGCAGCGGCAGAAACGATTGTGCAGGCGGGGCCGCTGTGGTAAGATAGAGGGGAACCATTCATCCAAAGGAGTTTTTATGCTGACGATCACCTTACTGGGCACAGCGGCCACCATGCCCCTGCCGGACCGCGCGCTGAGCGCGGCCTGTGCGGAATGCGGCGGCCACAGCATTCTGCTGGACTGCGGCGAGGGCACCCAGGCCGCTGCCCGCCGCGCCGGGGTCAACCTGATGCGGGCGGACGCCATCTGCCTGACCCATTACCACGGCGACCACATTTTTGGCCTGCCGGGCCTTTTGCAGACGCTGGGCTGCCAGGAGCGCACAAAGCCCCTCGCCCTGCTTGGACCCAAAGGGCTGGGCGAGGTGTGGGCGGCCCTGCGTGCGCTGACCGGGCCGCTGCCCTATCCGGTGCAGCTGCAGCAGGCGGACGGGCCGCTGCGGCTGGAAACCCTGGCCCCGGGCTGGCCGGTCGGTGCCCGGCTGACCCCCTTCGCCACCAAACACCGGGTGCCCAGCGTGGGCTACCGGCTGGAGCTGCCCCGGGCCGGCCGGTTCCTGCCGGAAAAGGCCCTGGCACTGGGGGTGCCGGTGCAGCAATGGAAGTTGCTGCAGCGCGGCGAATGCGTGCCGGCAGGCGATGCGGTGATCACCCCGGAACAGGTGCTGGGTGCTCCACGCCGGGGGCTGCGGTTTGTCTTTTCGGGTGACACGGCCCCCTGCCCCGGGCTGGAACAGGCGGCCCAGGGGGCAGACCTGCTGGTGTGCGATGCCACCTATGCCCTGCCGGAGCAGGAAGCGCAGGCAAAGCAGTGGGGACACAGCACCTTTGGGCAGAGCGCCGCGCTGGCCAGCCGGGCCGGGGCACGCCGCCTGTGGCTGACCCACTATTCCCCCATGATCACCGACCCGGAAGAATATCTGCCGCTGGCGCAAAACATTTTTCCGGCGGCGGAATGTGGGTTTGACGGCAAGTGCATCACCCTGCAGTATGAGGAGGTGCAGCCATGAGCGGCATTGCACTGGACGCCGGGGCCGCCGCCCTGCTGCGCACCCTGCACGAGGCGGGCTATGGGGCCTATGCCGTGGGCGGCTGCGTGCGCGACAGTCTGTTGGGGCTGGTCCCCCACGACTGGGACCTGTGCACCAGTGCTCTGCCGCAGCAGGTCTTGGAGCTGTTCGGGCCGCAGAACTGCATTCCCACCGGACTGCAGCATGGCACAGTGACCATAAAATACGGCGGAAATTTGTACGAAACCACCACCTTCCGCACCGAAGGAAGCTACAGCGATGGACGTCACCCGGACGAAGTGCACTTTGTGCCGGACGTGCGGGCAGACCTGGCCCGGCGGGATTTTACCATCAATGCCATGGCATACAGTGCAGAGGAAGGCCTGATCGACCCCTTTGGCGGGCAGGCAGACCTGCAGGCCAGCCTTGTGCGGGCAGTGGGCCAGCCGCAGCACCGCTTTGAAGAGGACGCTTTGCGTATTCTGCGGCTGTACCGGTTTGCGGCACGGTTCGGCTTTGCCCTCGACCCGGCCACGGCAGCGGCGGCCCGGGCGCTGGCCCCGCACCTGGACTGCGTTTCGGCCGAGCGCATTGCCGAGGAACTGTGCAAGCTGCTGGCGGCTCCGGCCCCGGGGGCTTATCTGGAACCGGCGGTGCTGCAGGCCATTCTGCCCCAGCTGACGCCGCAGGCACTGGAAGCGGCAAAGCCGGTGGTGGATGCCTGCCCCCGGGGGGCCGAACACCTGCCGGTACGGCTGGCAGCGCTTCTGATGAGCCTTGGCGAGGACGGCACCCGCGCAGCCCTCAAACGCCTGCGCTGCTCCAATGCCTGCATCGAGGAGGCGGCGGTGCTGGTGCGGGAGGCAGAGGCGGAAGCCCAGCAGGAGCTTTCTCCTCAGACACGAATCGGGCCATTCCATCGCCCGCCCTATTGCCCTGCGGGCAACAGGGTCCCACCCCAGCGGACGGTCTTCGGAGAAACACCTGCTGTGCTTCCGGGAAAGGCTCCGGGCGGTTCGATGCTGTCAATGGAGACCGGAGGGCGTGCCGGGAGTTTCTCCGAGGACTTCCGGGAGGTGGGGCCCCGGCGCGAAGCGTTGGGGCGGGACTTGGGTCCCGGGCTGTCCGAGGAGAAAGCTCCCGGTACACCCGACCTTACGATTCGTATTCGGCTGCTGCTGGGCCGCTATGATCTGAAAACTGTGCAGCGGCTGGCGGCACTGGGCGCTGCACTGGAACCGGAACATTCGGCTGATTTTGCTGCGCAGGCGGAATTGGCCGAAGAGCTGGAAGCGGACGGCGTGTGCTGCCGGGTGAGCCAGCTGGCCGTGAATGGCCGCGATCTGATGGCGGCAGGCATCCCGGCCGGGCCGGGCCTGCGCCGGGTGCTGGAAGCTCTGCTGGATGCGGTGATCCGGGACGAAGTGCCGAATGAGCGGGCCGCGCTTTTGCAGCGTGCGCGGGAATTTTCTGCGTCTTGACAAGCGGTTTTAACTGCGTTACTATTATACTACTGTTTTAGTGTGTTGATCGCACAGAGGAGCATTTTATGACTACACAGACCCCCAATGCAAGCCCGGAGCGCGCGCTGATCGCCATGAGCGGCGGCGTGGACAGCTCGGTGGCGGCATGGCTGATGCAGCAGGCCGGGTACGAATGCACCGGCATTACCATGCGGCTGACCCGCAACGAAACGCTGGGGCAGTCCGGCTTTCACACCTGCTGCTCGGAAAAAGACATCGAGGACGCCGCCGAGGTGGCCTTTGCCTTGGATATCCCCTACGAAGTGCTGGATTTTACCGCCGATTTCCGGGAGCAGATCATTGAAAAATTTGTGCGGGTGTATGAGGCCGGCGGCACGCCGAACCCCTGCATCGACTGCAACAAATACATGAAGTTCCGCCACCTGCTGGACTGGGCCGAAGCACACGGCATGGCTTATGTGGTCACCGGCCACTATGCCCGGGTGGAACAGGACCCGGCCACCGGCCGCTGGCTGCTCAAAAAGGGGTTGGA
>CAKTGS010000064.1 GCA_934561485.1 uncultured Faecalibacterium sp. | reverse complement strand
TCTCTGGAGCCCACCGGCATGATCCTGCTGGTCACCGCCTGCGGCGGCGTGCTGCGCTACATGCTGCAGAACTCCGGCCTGGGCGATGTCATCGGCAACGCCGTGGCCAACGCCAGCCTGCCGCTGGTGCTGGTCGCCTTCATTGTGGCTGCTCTGGTGCGCATCTCGGTGGGCTCCTCTACCGTGGCTATGACCATGGCCGCAGGCATCATCTCCGCCATGCCCGGCCTCAGCGAGCTGAGCCCGCTGTACCTGGCCTGCGTCACCGCTGCCATTGCAGGCGGCTCCACCGTCTGCTCCCACTTCAACGACTCCGGCTTCTGGCTGGTGAAGAGCCTTGTGGGCATGGACGAAAAGACCACCCTCAAGACCTGGACCATCATGGAAACGCTGGTCGGCGGCGTGGGCTTCCTGGTAGCCCTGATCATCTCCTTCTTCGCGTAACCCTTTTCCCGGCGGGGCCTGCACCCCGGTCGAGAGGGTTCTCCTTCGATCATTTGCCTTGATCGTTTTTGAAAAACAATGCCGCCCCGGTTTACGCTTTGCCCGGGGCGGCATTGCTTTGTTATAACGTTATAAATAAGGGCAGGTCAGGGCAGCTCCGGGGCGCAGGCCAGCCGGATAAAGGCTTCCATCTCCCGGGTGCGGCACTTGTCGCGGTGGTAGAACATCTGCCGGTACATCGTCAGCCGGAAGTCCGATACTTCCAGGATGCGCAGCTGCCCCCGGACGGCAGGCTCTGCCACCGCAAAGCGGGGCAGCAGCGAAAGGCCGGAGCTGCTTTCCAGCATTTTGATGATAAAGGACGTGTCGCTGATCTCCAGGCTGGGGGTCAGCTCTACCTGCCGCGCGGCCAGAAAGCGGTCAAAGGTGCGGCGGTAGTTGGCGTTGCGCTCGGTGAGGAAAAAGGGCTTGTCCAGCAGCTCTTCCACCCGGTAGGGGCCGGGGTGGCCCAGGTCGATGTCCGGGGAGCAGACGAACACCACCTCTTCCGGCACCTCATTGCACTTGTGCCAGCTGTTGGAGTAGCGCGGCTCGTCCAGAATGCAGATCAGGTCCACCTCGCCGTGCTCCATTTTGTCGATCAGCTCTTCCGGGGAGCCGGTGGTCACCTGCAGGGCCACCCGGGGGTGCTCCCGGCGGAACTGGTGCAGCAGGCCCGGCAGGCGGAAAAAGCAGAGGGACTCCAAAGTGCCGATGTGCAGGGTGCCGTCCAGCTCGCCGCCTTCGGCCATGGCCTGCTGGGCATTGTGCAGGGCATCCAGCGCGGTGTTGGCGTATTCCAGAAAGCGTGCCCCCTGGGCCGTCAGGATCACCCGCTTGCCCATGCGGTCGAACAGGCGCACCCCCAGTTCCTCTTCCAGGGCTTTGATCTGCACTGTAACGGCCGACTGGGAGTAGCCCAGGCTTTCGGCGGTTTTGGAAAAGCTCTGCAGCTGGGCTGCGCGGATGAGGGTGTTCAGCTGCCGGATCTCCATGGCAAAACTCCTTGATTATGAAAAAAAGTAAATCATTTGTTGAGAATTATGAATTTGAATCAATTGTATGTCTATGTTAAACTAAACCTGTCAACACGTCAAGCAAAAAATTGACGTTTTCGGAAATTCCCCGGCAAAGCGAACTCCGGAAGGGATCGGCCGGCAGGCGCTGTGTACCGGCGGGGAAAACAAAAGGAGGATTTTTTTACCATGGACAAGAAAAAACATCAGATCGGCCTGCTGCCCAAGCTGCTGATCGCCATTGTGCTGGGCATCCTCATCGGCCAGTTCCTGCCGGTGTGGTTCTGCCGCATCGTCGTTACCGCATCCAGCATCTTCAGCTCCTTCCTCAAGTTCATCATTCCGCTGATGATCGTGGCCTACGTGACCATGGGCATTGCAGACCTGAAGAGCGGCGCAGGCAAGCTGCTGCTCATCACCGTGGCCCTGGCCTACGGCTCCACCCTGATCGCCGGCTCGGCTTCCTACCTGGTTTCTTCCAGCCTGTTCCCCAGCTTTATGAGCGAGGGTGCCCTGGAGCAGATCGCCGCCACCGCCGACAACTCGCTGGAAAGCTACATTTCCATCTCCATCCCGGCTCTGCTGGACACCCTGTCCGCTGTGGTGCTGGCCTTTGTACTGGGCCTGTGCATGTCCACCTTGCGCGGCAAGACCATCGGTGATACACTGTATAACTGCATCAAGGATTTTTCCGGCATCATTGACCAGGTGCTGCACACGGTCATCATCCCGCTGCTGCCCCTGTACGTCTGCGGCACCTTTGTGGATATGACCAAGTCCGGCAAGACCTACGCCATTCTGGGCATTCTGTGGAAGGTGTTCCTGGTGGTCATCCTCATGCACCTGATCTGCATCTGTATCCAGTTCTGCATTGCCGGTGTCGTGAGCCGCAAGAATCCCCTGACCCTGATCAAGAATCAGATCCCCGGCTATACCACCGCTCTGGGCACCCAGTCCTCTGCGGCCACCATTCCGGTCAACCTGCAGTGTGCGGAGGCGGATGGCGTCAGCGAGCAGATCCGCAACTTTGTGGTGCCCCTGTGCGCCAACATCCACATGGCCGGTTCCATGATCACCATCACCGCCTGCGCTACCGCTGTCTGCCTGATGAACCAGCTGCCCATCAGCCTGGGCACCGTGGTGCCCTTCATCATGACCCTGGGCGTGGCCATGGTGGCTTCCCCCGGTGCCCCCGGCGGTTCCATCATGACCGCCCTGCCCTTCCTGTACATGATCTTTGGTGCAGAAGCAGGCGACCCCAACGGCCCCATCTGCGCCATCATGGTGGCCCTGTACATCACCCAGGACTCCTTCGGCACGGCCTGCAACGTTTCCGGCGACAACGCCATTGGCGTGATCGTGGAAACCATCTATCAGAAGTTCATCAACAAGAGCAGCGCAAAGGTCTGAGCGCCGCGCAACGTTTCATCCGACAGGAGAAAATACCATGGCATTCATCAGTGTTTTTGACGTGCTTGGCCCCAACATGATCGGCCCTTCCAGCTCCCATACGGCGGGTGCGGAGATCATTGCCTTCCTGGCACAGAAAATGATCACGCCGCCGCTGCGCCGTGCGGACTTTACCCTTTACGGTTCCTTTGCCAAGACCTACCACGGCCACGGCACCGACCGCGCCCTGCTGGGCGGCATCATGGGCTTTTCGGCCGATGACACCCGTATCCGGGACTCCTTTGCCATTGCCACCGAGCGGGGGCTGGCCTACAGCTTTACCCCCAACGAGGTGGAAACGGATGTGCACCCCAACACGGTGGATATCCGCATGGAAAATGCTGCCGGGCAGGTCATGACCGTGCGCGGTGAGTCGCTGGGCGGCGGCAAGGTGCGCATTGTGCGCATCAACGGCGTGGAAGTGGACTTTACCGGCGAGTACAACGCCCTGATCGTGGTGCAGAAGGACAAACCCGGTGTGGTGGCCCACATTACCAAAATTCTCAGCGACCGCGGCGTGAACATTGCGTTCATGCGGCTGTTCCGGGAAGAAAAAGGCCACACCGCCTACACCATTGTGGAGTCGGACGAGCGCCTGCCGGAAGGCGTGGCCGCCCTGCTGCAGGAAAACCCGAACATCACCGATGTGATGGTCGTGCAGCCGTAAGGAGGAACGCAGGATGAACATGGATTTCAAATCTGCAAAAGAGCTGCTGGAGCTTTGTGCGGAGCATCAGCTGTCCATTTCGGAAGTGATGCGCCAGCGGGAGTGCCTGCTGGGCGAAACGCCCCGGGACGCCGTGGACCACCGCATGGGCAAGGCCTGGGAGATCATGAAGGCTTCTGCCACCCAGCCGCTGAAAAAGCCCATCAAGTCCATGGGCGGTCTGATCGGCGGCGAAGCCAAAAAGCTGGAAGCCCACTATAACAAAAAGAAGAGCATCTGCGGCGAAGTGCTGGACAAGGCCATGACCTATGCCATGGCGGTGCTGGAAGTAAACGCCTCCATGGGCCTGATCGTGGCTGCCCCCACCGCCGGTTCCGCCGGTGTGGTGCCGGGCATGATGCTGGCGCTGCAGGAGTGCTACCGCATTTCGGACCAGCGCATTGTGGATGCCCTGTTCAACGCCGGTGCGGTGGGCTACCTTGCCATGCGCAACGCCACCGTGGCGGGTGCCGTGGGCGGCTGCCAGGCCGAGGTGGGCGTGGCGTCTGCCATGGCGGCTTCCGCTGCCGTGGAGCTGATGGGCGGCACCCCGGAGCAGTGCCTGGATGCCGCTTCCACCGTGCTGATGAACATGCTGGGCCTTGTGTGCGACCCCGTGGGCGGCCTGGTGGAATATCCCTGCCAGAACCGCAACGCCGCCGGTGTGGCCAACGCCCTGATCGCGGCAGAAATGTCCCTGAGCGGCATCCGGCAGCTGATCCCCTTTGATCAGATGCTGGACGCCATGTATGCCGTGGGCAAGCGCCTGCCGGCCGAGCTGCGGGAGACCGCACTGGGCGGCTGCGCCGCCACCCCCAGCGCCTGTGCAGCCTGCGGGCTGTGCGGCTGATCCCCATCCTTTGCATCAAATGCCCGCCGTGCAGGAATGCCCGGCGGGCATTTTTGTTTCCATTCTCTTTACATTTTTCACAAAAAGCGGTATTCTTTTTGCATGACAAACCACATTCCCAGGAGGAAACCATGGATATCCGCCAGCTGCACTACTTTTTGACCCTGTGCGAAGAAATGAATTACACCCGTGCGGCCCAGCGGCTGTTTTTGTCGCGGCAGGCGCTGCGGCAGAGCATCACAGCGCTGGAGGCGGAGCTGTGCGGGCCGCTGTTCCTCAGCGCCCACCACAAGCTCACCCTCACCGACCGGGGCATGAGCCTGCAGCGCCATGCCGCCCCGGTGGTGGAGCAGTTCCAGCAGATGCAGGCCGCCCTGCGGGCCGAGATCCAGTCGGCGCAGCCGGTGCGCATTGGCATCAGCGTAGCGCTGGTGCCGGACTATCTGCCCGGGCTGGAAACTCAGCTGGACAAATTCCGCCAGCAGTACCCCCATGTGGAAATGCGGTTCCGCCTGCTGGACAACGATGCCGTGGTGGACAGCGTGGAGCAGGGCGAGCTGGATGCGGGCTTGGTGATCGACCTGGGCTGTGCGGCCCCGGTGCTGGCCCGCACCACCCTGCGGGCGGACCCCGCCTGCCTGCTGGTGCCCCGGGGCCATCCGTTCTGGGAAAAGGAGAGCATCCCCCTTGCAGACCTGCGGGGCCAGCGGGTGCTGCTGCCCAGCCTGCGGCAGGACCTGTTCAGCCCGCTGTGGGCAGCCTGCGCCCGGGCCGGGTTTGCACCCAATGCCGAGATCGGCCCCAGCTTCTACCAGGCCTACTACCTGGTGCAGGAGCAGCTGTGCACCTGCCTGACCCGCTACGAGCCGGGGGCCAGGCGGGAACTGGACCGTGTGCGGGATGTGCTGCTGGAGGACCTGCCTCCGCTGTGCGTTTCGCTGGTGCAGCGGCGGGACTACAGCTCCGCCTACATCGACCTGCTGCGCAGCTACCTGATGGAGGTGCTGGGCGGGGCCGCCAGCCTGCCGCCCCGCCGTGGCCGCCCGGCCAAGCCCTTCTACAACTTCCCGGTGCTGTCCAGCACGGCCAAAAAAAAGGCAGCCCCGGAACACCCGGCCCCCGGCACCCAGCTGCTGTTTGCGGGCGGAAACAATTTCCGGGAGCTGGGCGGCTACCCGGCGGACGAAGGCAAGACCGTGCGCTGGGGGCAGATCTACCGCGGCATCTCCACCGGGTATCTGACCGGCGAGACGGACCGTGCCCGGCTGGATGCCCTGGGCCTGCGGCTGATCCTGGATCTGCGCAGCGCGGAGGAAGCCCGGAAGCTGCCGGACTATGTGCCGGACGGTGCCCGGCTGGTGCAGATCTGCGCCCTGTGCGCCCCGGACGGCCGCGAGATCAGCTTTGCCCCCGGAGACATGGAGCGGATGGTGCGGGACGCACCGGAAGGCGAGGAGCTTTCGCGGGTGATGTACCGGCAGATGCTGTTCGGCAACAAGGCGTTCAAGGAGCTGTTCCGCGCGCTGGAAGCAGGCGAGACCCCCATCCTGTTCCACTGCTCGGCGGGCAAGGACCGCACCGGCGTGGCCGCCATGCTCATTCTGCTGGCGCTGGGTGCCTCGGATGAGACCATCTGCGCCGACTACGTGCAGACCAACGTCTGCCGCAAGCCCGAGATCGAACGGGTGCTGGCAGAGCACGCGGCGGTGATCGCGGCGGACCCGGCCGAAGAGCAGCACTACCGCGGCATGGCCGGGGTGGACCCGGCGGCTGCGCCCTTCATCCTGCAGACCATCCGCGAGCAGTGCGGCAGCGCCGAGGAATACCTGGCCCGGGAATACGGCCTGACCCCTGCCCGCCTGATGCGGCTGCGCCGGATGTATCTGGAATAACAGACAAAAAGACGGGCCCTCTCTGTCCTCACTGCGCGATGAAAACAGCTCCCTTCGGGGAAGCTGGATGCGAACGGCGTGAGCAGACGGAGAGGGTCCGGTTTGTTTTTCTGCACAAAATGCTGTGCAGGCAGCCTTTTCCCCTTGACAATCGGGCAAATGTTTCGTACTATAAATAGTAGTATGGAATAAAAGACGCTGTGTGCAGGCTGTTCCGTAAAATGTGTGCATTCAGGCGGCGAGCGCCTGTTTTGAATAAGATAGAACCGTAGATAGAAAAGCTGCAGGATCTTCCGTGCGGAGTGTGTTTCGCGCGGGTGGTTTTGCTGTCTCTTTTGCATTGAAAGCTCACTTATACCGCTTTTTGAACCCCACACCCTGCCCCGCAGCGTCTCCTGCTTATGATTCAAAATGAATTTGACAAAGGAGAGTGAACACGATGCCCACGATCGGTTGGATCGTGGTCTTGCTCGTTGTTCTGGCGGCCGGCATTGGTGCGGGTTATTTTATTGGTTACAACAACCGTAAGAAAACCGCCGAAGCACAGATCGGCAGCGCAGAAGCCGAGGCTACCCGCCTGGTGAACGAAGCGATCAAGACTGCGGACCAGAAGCGCAAGGAAGCGGTTCTGGAAGCAAAGGACGAGGCTTTCCGCCTGAAAGCCGAGGTGGATGCCCAGAAGGCAGAAGCCGATAAAGAGATCAAGCAGCGCCGGGCGGAGATCAGCCGCCAGGAAAACCGCATTGACCAGAAGGAAACGGCCCTGGACCGCAAGACCGAGGCGCTGGAGCGCAAGGAAGACGAGCTGAAAAAGCGCGCCGCCGAAGCAGACGAGCGCCTGGCCGAGATCGATGCCCTGCGTGCCAAGGAGATGGAGCGGCTGGAGACCCTGGCCGGCCTGAGCCAGGAGGACGCCCGCGAAGTGCTGCTGCACAAGGTGGACGAGGAACTGACCCACGAAAAGGCTGTGCGTATTGCTGCCTACGAGACCGACCTGAAGGAAAACTGCGACAACATTGCCCGCAACCTGATCGGTCAGGCTGTGAGCCGCTGCGCTGCCGACCACTGCAGCGAGACCACCGTGAGCGTGGTGCCGCTGCCCAGCGATGAAATGAAGGGCCGCATCATTGGCCGCGAGGGCCGCAACATCCGCGCCCTGGAGACTGCTACCGGCGTGGACCTGATCATTGACGACACCCCGGAGGCCATTACCCTGTCCTCCTTCGATCAGACCCGCCGCGAAGTGGCCCGCATGACCCTGGAACGCCTGATCGGCGATGGCCGCATCCACCCCGCCCGCATTGAGGAAACGGTGGAGAAGTGCCGCCACGAACTGGAACTGCAGATGAAGCGCGAAGGCGAGCGTGCGGTGATGGAGCTGGGCATCCACGGCCTGCACCCGGACCTGATCAAGCTGATCGGCCGGTTGAAGTACCGCACCAGCTTTGGCCAGAACGCCCTGACCCACAGCATGGAAGTGGCCTGGGTGGCCGGCCTGCTGGCAGGCGAGATGGGCGTGAACGTGACCATGGCACGCCGTGCCGGCCTGCTGCATGATATCGGCAAGGCTCTGGACCACGAGATCGAGGGCAGCCACGTGCAGATCGGCGTGGACATCTGCCGCAAGTACAAGGAAAATACCCAGATCATCCATGCCATCGAGGCCCATCACGGCGATGTGGAGCCGAAAACTCCGCTGGCCTTTATCATTCAGGCCGCCGATGCCATCAGCGCTGCACGCCCCGGTGCCCGCCGCGAGAACGTGGAGAGTTACGTCAAGCGTCTGGAAAATCTGGAAGAGATCTCTTCCAGCTTTGAGGGCGTGGAGCAGGCCTTTGCCGTGCAGGCAGGCCGCGAAGTGCGCATCATGGTCAAGCCCGATGTCATCAGCGATGATCAGGTCATCCTGTTGGCACGCTCTATCGCAAAGAAGATCGAAGATACGCTGGATTATCCCGGCCAGATCAAGGTTAACGTCATCCGCGAGAGCCGCGCTGTGGAATACGCAAAATAACAAGGCAAAGCAAAGGCCGCTGCCCGGAAGGGCGGCGGCCTTTTTGCACCGGATGGGTTGCAAACCGGGCGCAGAAACGGTATCATAAGGGCAGAATATACACCTGCCCCAGGCAGGGAAAGGAGCGGAAAACCCATGAAAACGGCAAAGAGAAGATGGATCGGGCTGCTGGCGGGGGTGCTGCTGCTGGCACTGACGGCCTGCAGCGGCGGCACGGGCACGGCCAGCGTGTTTACCTCGCAGGAGGATGCCCAGGCCCTGATGCAGGAGGTGGATGACCAGCTGCTGTACGACACTGACCTGCAGGCCGAGGCCCGCTCCATTGCGGAGTGGCTGGCGGCAGAGCCTTCCCGGCTGCGGGCCAGCGGCACCAGCCTGGTGCGCACCGAACCGCTGACGGCGGACGGCAACATGGGCTACCTGAACGATCTGAACAACTTCCTGTACTGGTCCGGCTGCTACGGCAGCGTGCGCATGGACACACAGATCGCGCTGGAACTGGAAAGCAGCACGGCCGGCAGTGCCCGCCTGCTGGTGCCGCAGCGCGAAGGCGCAGAGCTTGTGCTGCAGCCCTATGCGGCGGGCTGCACCCGCATGGGCGCGGCCTTTGTGCAGTACAGCGGCATGACCTATGTGGTGGCGGTGTTCCAGTAAGAGAGAAAGGGACTAAGTCCTGCCCGGCAGCGGGAACCGGCATCTTTCTTGGTAGACATTCCTATGGGGTGGGACCCGCGACCAAGCGGTTATGAGAACGTCACTAATTTTGAAATCCCATTTTTCTTGTGGAATCTTGTGACTATCTCATAATTCTGAAAAAACGCCTTTGTGTACTTTGACGTAACTTTTGGTGGCTTTTAGTGTCTAAAATGGCTCTTTGTAGGTGAAACGGTAGGTGAAAATTTTCACCTACGAAACTTGACACTTACTATTACCATTATAATTAAGACCATAAAAGCTCTAACTGTTACAATATGGAAGTTAAAGGTAGTAGGGAACCTCTCATTAAGACGCCATGCCATTGATCTTTCCAAGAACGAAAAAGATAAGGCTATTCGCTTGAAAAAATCAAGTCACTATAAAATTCATTGAAATGTGAAACTGAAATCGTGTGTATCTCGTGATAGAGACCACAATTTAAATATCGACGAAGATCAAACTGGATCGGCTCCTTCGGCAAATTTGCCAGCGGCGCAAATGTTCCCATGATTTTCTTATAATAATCGGGTTCCCCCTTCAGGTCTTGATCCTTATACACAACGAATAAGTGTGAATGATCGGAGAGCGCCTCCAAACTTCTTTGTGGAAAGAAAGCAAGTTGTGCTACGAGTAGACTTCCAAGTGCTTTTGCCGCAAGTTCTTTTGACTTAATGTTTGCAATTCGCTGATTTTTAAATTCAATAAAGAACAAATCATCATCTTTTGAAATGAAAGCGTCACAGGAGGAAACAATTTTATCTCCATAGAGTCCCTTTACAAATCCTTTTGCAACTCGATCAAGATCAAATACAATCGCTTCACCGTTTTTTAATTCAAGTTGAACAGAAACATCCGGTGTGTATGCAGTTTCCGTCAGCGTCTGTTTCCAGGCATCGTTGATAGGAGGCGTTAAATATCCCATATTTAAAGTTCCTCAAAGCTCATTGTTCTACAAACTTTCCAAGGGAAGGTATAGCTGCTTATAAATCAAATTGGAATTTTCTGTAACATCTTTCAAGAAATACAGGTTGTGCTGTTCAGCACTTTGTGATGTCATATAGAGTTTCAATTTATCTGAATTGTCATATTGGCTGGAAAAAACCTCAATTGCTCGCAAAAAATACGGGCTATGTGTTGTCAGTAAAATTTGAATATCCAATTCTTTGTTTAGCTGAACAAGAAAATTTGCAAATCGAATCTGCCATTCAGGATGGAGATTCACTTCAGGCTCATCAATAATCAAAAGTCCCTTTGAAGTCAAAAAACCGTTTTCAACGAGTCGTGCAGTCAAAGCCATTGATTTAATACCGGATGCGACATTGCGAATCGAGATATCTGACTGGAAATCATTGTCGTGGAAAATCATAGATTCGTCGGCTGAACGGAGCAATCCGTGCATAACATTATCTGCGAGATTGTTTACGATTTCAGCAGCATGTTCCCGCTGTTTATATTGCTCTAGTGTCAATCCGATTGACGGAACAGCCTCATCTGGAAGCAAATAGGAGTATAGATAAGAATCTATCCTATAATTTCGACGATAAGAAGAATCATCTAGCATATGTTTCGGTTCAATGTAAAATGGGGATGACTCTTTCAAAGTCAAAACAGGGCAACCTGTCACACGATTGTTTACAATTTCGATATGAATATCTTCCCGTGCAATCAAATCTATTGTGCACGGCTTTTCTGAACCGATGGTATTGATTTGTTGATCAAATGTGTTCCGGAATTGATTGTTCACAATAAAAGTTACATACTCCTGATCCGGAACTAGGCGCTTCTTTTCAATATCCGCAATGATCGACGAAAAGTTGTCCTCTATGTACTTGAGAACTGTTGGACGCTTCGATTCGTCCAACCCACCTTCAAAAATAGAATTCAACATTGAACGTGTAAGTTCAAAAGAAGGATTATCAACGAGCTTCGTAGCAAGATTCCGGAGAGAATCATCCTCGTCAAAGTAAAGCACATCCGGCAGTGCTGCCGAAACAATATCATCAAGAGTACGACTCATCGTCATAACGCGCTGTCGTCTTATCTTGTTATTTAAGTTTGAATAGGCACGCATACAACTGACCAACGCTTTACTAATAGTGCTTTTTCCTGTGCTATTATAGCCAGCAATCACTGTGATTCCATCAATTGAAACATTTGCTTCACTGATTTTAGCAAGATTTTTAATTGTAAGATTCATAAGTTGGCTCCTAAGTCTAAAGAAGAATATTCAACATTGCCATAATACAGAAAACTGCGTGAAAAATAACAAGATTGATGGAAATAAAATTACTCTATCTATATGAATATTAGCATAGAAGCCCTAGCCTTTTCAAGGCTTTTCATGATAAAATAACCAAATTTCGATAAAAGATGCAAACAAAAACTCCCCAGACGAAAGTCTGAGGAGTTTTGTGGTGGAGCGAAGCAACCCAAATCCGAACCATTGCCCTCTGGGGCATCTTTGGCGGCAATCTCATCAAAAGTGATGG